>NZ_DASYTH010000271.1:0-8433 GCF_036002505.1 Actinophytocola sp.
ATCGCCGACGTGTAGGCCACCGGCACCGCACCACACCTTGGTGGACAGGGCCGTTTCAAGATCGTTTAAGCAGCGGCTCAGCACGTGCTACCCAAGGCCGATGGTGTGCCGGTGGTGCGGGACCTCGGCGATACCTCGGTGTCCATTGTGGAGTGGGTGAGATGAAGGGGGCCTTCCTCGCGCTCAGCGTGAGGAAGGCCCCCTTCATCGCACGACTGCCGAGCCACTGGAATACCTGGCGTCACCACGGTCCCATCAGCAACAACAACCACTCAGGTGATCTTGAAACAGCCGTGCCATCAGCGCGATGCGGGCGGCGTTGACGCCGGCGCGCGGCAGGGTGTCGAGCATCCGCCGATACCTGGCCCACCACCCGATCCCAGGTCCGATCCGGGTGCGGGCAAGCACGGCTCCGACCCCTGGTGGAACACCTTCGACGACCGGATCATGAAGAACCTGGCCGAGGACGCCGCGGTGTTTGCCGACACCATCGGCTGGACCCATGCGGCCCACAATTTGCAGCACTATCTGGATAATTCCGGTGATCCGCTGACGGTTGACCCCGATGAGATCGGCCGTGACGTCGCAGAATTCCAGCGCAAGGTCGACACGCGTGTGGCCGACGAGATGCGCCGTCTGACCGCCGAGGCTGCGACGAGCGGAACCTACGGCACTCCAGTACCATTCAGAGATCGACTACCAGACCCACGTCCACGACTACTACAACTGGGATCACGGCAAACAGACCGAGATCGGCCCGTTCACCATCAAAGATGACACCATGGCCGAAATGCACCGCGCCGGCGTCGCCCAGGAATACACCATCACCGGAACGTCAGACACCCGACACTTCGACGGCGCCGTGCCTCCACCGGGCCAGCAACCCGACCTCCCCCAACCACCGAACAATCGTGATGGCACCCGCACCGACCCCACCCGCTGATCCGACGAGGTCGGTCCGACAACACCGTGGCCGCCCCATCGGACACCGCGACCAACGACAACAGCCTGGCGACGGAAGCGCTGTCCTTCGGCGGCATCGTTCTGCCGCCGTCCGCCAAGGTCCTCGCCGTCGACACCGACAGGGGCATTGACCAGATCTACCGGCTCGCTGTGGAGGTCGATCCCGGTTCGATCGATATGCTCCTGTCAGGCTCGACGTTCACCACGCCGCTGGAGCAGGGTCGAATGGTTTTCATGCCTGCCCTGCAGGGATTCGACCCTGACAATGGCAGTGATATCGCATCCGCCCAGGACCGCCTCCCTCCACAAGGGCAGCGCAAGAACTACGTCGCCCGCGAAATTCTCGTGGACCGAACCAACCCGGCAAAACCCGTCGTTCACCTGTGGCTGTTCACTACGTGATCAGGGGGGTTAGCCCTACCTCGCTGTCGGGTGCTGGCTCCATGGTTTTATGCCGCTGCGGCCAGCAGGGTTGACCTATGACACTCAAGAGACAGGGAGCGTTGGTCGCGGTCGCAGCCGCCGCGCTCACAACCACCATTGTCGCGTCGTCGCCGGCCTCCGCGGAGCAATTCCCGGGTACCGGTGCCGTGCAGGCCGAGCTGGATCTGCTGACCAGTGTCGACCGGGTTCCCGGTGCGCTGGCCCAGGTGCGCGATCGCCATGGCCGGCCGGTGACGCTCACTTCTGGCACCGCCGAGCTGGGTACCGGCCGCCCGATGGTCTCCGGCACCGGCCGGTTCCGGATCGCCAGCGTGACCAAGCCGTTCACCGCGGTCGCCGTGCTTCGCCTGGTCGCCGGCCACCGGGTCGCGCTGGACGAGCCGATCGAGACCTACCTGCCCGGGGTCGTGCGCGGCACCGGCGAGGGCGCGGGGATCGACGGCCACGACATCACGGTGCGCCAGCTGCTGCAGCACACCAGCGGCCTGCCGAACTACACCAACTACCTGGACCGGTCCGACCCGCTACGGCGCGTTGAGCCGATCGAGCTGGTCCGGCTCGCCCTGTCGCACCGGCCGGACTTCGCTCCCGGCCAGGGCTGGCGGTACACCAACACCGGGTTCATCGTCGCCGGGATGCTGGTGGAACGGTTGACCGGCAAGGACATCGGCACCGCGGTGACCGACCTGGTGATCCGGCCGGCCGGGCTGCGCGACACCTACTGGCCGCCGGCGGGGGAGACCGGGATCCGCGGCCCGCACGCCCACAACTACATGCTGAATCCGGCCGACCCGCAGGGCCCGCTGGTCGACTTCACCGAGTTCGAGCCGTCCCTCGCGGGCGCGGCCGGCGCCATGGTGTCCACGCCGCCGGACCTCAACCGGTTCTGGCGGGAACTGCTCGGCGGCCACCTGCTGCCGGACCGGATGCTGGCCGAGATGCAGAACACCGTGCCAGCACCGGACTTCGGGCCGGGCGTGGCCTACGGTCTCGGTCTGTTCCAGTTCCCACTGACCTGTGGCGGTTACGCCTGGGGTCACGCCGGCGGCATCCCCGGTGGCGTCTCGAACGTCTCCGCCCGGGACAACTCGGGCCGCGAGGTCACCGTGTACATGACCGCAAGTACCGGAGCCCAGGCCACGAACCGCTTGGTGCACATCTTCGACCTCGCCCTGTGCGCCACCGGACGGGGTGAGCTGGACCTGGCCGCATAGAGGCGGGCGCACAAATGCCCTGAAGGCTCCCTTCGAGACGTTCAACGTCCCGAAGGGAGCCTTCAGGGCATCACGGTGCAGCCGAAGAGCTCGCGGACGAGGTGGGCGGCGCGGATCCAGGAGATGAGGGGGTCGTCGTAGGCGGCCATGATCTCGTCGACCGGTTGCGGGAGGAGGGGGCCGGGGCGGTAGAGCGCGCCGCGGACTCCGCTGAGGGTGGAACGCGCGACGCGGAAGGTGACGTGGCCTTTGCGGAGGGCGGGGCAGGCGGCCACGGCGATGTGGGCGCACCGGAGGCATACCGGGGGTTCCGGGGTGGCCATGTTCTCGGGCCAGCCGGGCCAGTCGGCGTGGTAACCCTCGTAGTCGGGGAGGAGCCAGAGCGTGCCGCGGTCGTCGTGGTCGGCGGGGCCGGCGCAGACCTGGCAGAGCAGGTTCCGCATGGCGCGGCGCTGGCGTCCGGAGTGGACGTTGCCGAACTCCGGCTCGCCCTCGCCCGGGCGCGAGGGAACCCGTTCCCACAGCACGCCGTGCCGGTCGCGGTCACTGAGGATCTCGCCGGCGAAGGCGATTCCGGGCCCGCCGGGGCGGTGGATCACCGGGACCCGGAGCTTGTCCTCGGAGCTCCACCGGGTGGTGTACGGGACGACGCGGGGTCGGTTACTTCCAGTGGGCATGGGCGCTATGGTTCCTTGATTCGTTGATGACAGATGGCCGACATCGGCACACGCTAGTCGGTATATATACGGGAAGCCATACACCGATCGGGTGAGATATGGAGGTTCAACGTTGGTCGACCGCCGCGCCGATCCGTCCGCTCTGCGGTTCCTCATCGGCCATGACCTGAAGACGACGCGGGAACGCGCCGGTATCAGGCAGACCCAGGCCGCGAAGGTGCTCGGCTGCAAGCAACCCAAGATCAACTACCTGGAATCGGGAAAGAACCGGCAGAAGCCCGAGGAGGTCACCAAGCTGCTGCGGCTCTACGGCGCCGACGTCGAGCACGTCGACCGGATGGCGTCTCTCGCCGGGCAGGCTGACCGGAGCACCTGGTGGGCGCCGTTCAAGGAGGTGCTGCCGGACTGGTTCAAGATCTTCGTGGGGCTCGAAGGGCTTGCCCGTGCGGCGTTCAGCTACGAGTCCCTGCTGCTTCCCGGCCAACTCCAAACGCCGGAGTATGCCGCCGCCACGCTACAGGGCAACCTCCAGGTCCCGCCGATGGATGCGCAGCAGGTTGTCCGCGCCCGGATGGCGCGGCAGCGACTGGAAGGCGAAGGCGTGCCTCTCCGATTCCGCTCGGTGATAGAGCAGTACGTCCTCGACCGAACAATCGGTGGCCCGGGAGTGATGCGGGCGCAACTGGAGCACCTGCTCACCTTGATGGAGTGCGACAACGTCGAGCTACATGTGATGCCGATCGACGTCTCGGTGCACGATGGGCTTGACGGTGACTACCTGCTGCTGGATTTCGATGAAGCGCAAAGCATCTGCTACATCGAGTACCCCGGCGGTGCCGTCTACGTGCAGGATCAAGACCAGGTTGAGCTGTATACTCTGGCTGCGGATCGGCTCTGCGCAGCGGCGCTTTCCGAGGCCGATTCCGCGTCGTACATCGAGCGCCGGATCGATGCGCTGGATAGACGTTCGGAGGCCTGACATGACCACGCTCGCTCGCCCGCAGTGGCGGATCTCCAGCTACAGCAGCGCCGGCGAGAACTGCGTCGAGGTTGCGCCCGTCCCAGACCGGGTGCTGGTCAGGGACACCAAGCAACGCGAGGGCAGCGTGATCGAGTTCAACCGTCCTGTGTGGACCAGGTTCGTCAGCGAGGTTGGCCACGGGTAAGACTCGCCGGGGCGAGCCACCGCCGCCTCCGGGATGATGGTGCCGTGGAGCTCGTCGAGGAGGCGTCGTACAGGTTTCGGATCTTGCGCCAGGGCGGCATGCGGGTGCCCGGCGTGATCTTCGCGTCGCGGGCGCTGCTGCCCGAGGCGGGCGGCGACGAGGCGGTGCGCCAGGTGGCCAACGTGGCGACCCTGCCCGGCATCGTCGAGGCCTCCTACGCCATGCCGGACATGCACTGGGGCTACGGGTTTCCGATCGGCGGGGTGGCCGCGACCGACGTGCGGGCCGGGGGAGTGGTCTCGCCGGGCGGCGTCGGCTTCGACATCTCCTGCGGGGTGCGCCTGCTCGCCGCCGACCTCGACCGTGCGGAGTTCACCCGGGTCCGCGACGAGATCATGGACCGCCTCGCCGCCGCGACCCCGCGCGGCGCCGGCCCCGGAGCGGTGTGGTGGCTCTCCGGCCGCCCCGAGCTGGAACGCGTGCTGCTGGGCGGATCCCGGTACGCCGTCGAGCAGGGCCGCGGCACGCAACGGGACCTGGACCGCTGCGAGGACTCCGGCGCCGACCCCGGCCAGGTCAGCGAGCGCGCCGTGGCCCGCGGGTTCGGTCAGCTGGGCAGCCTCGGCTCCGGGAACCACTTCCTGGAGGTGCAGGCCGTCGACGAGATCTACGACGCAGTGGTGGCGGAGAACGTTCGGCCTGCGCCTCGGCCAGGTCTGCGTGATGATCCACTGCGGCTCTCGCGGCCTCGGCCACCAGATCTGCACCGACCACGTGCGCACCATGGAGAAAGCCATGCCGCGGCACGGAATCCAGGTCCCCGACCGCCAACTCGCCTGCGCCCCGGTAACCTCGGCGGAAGGCCAGGCCCACCTCGGCGCCATGGCCGCCGCGGCCAACTACGCCCGGGCCAACCGCCACGTGCTGGGCCTGGCCGCCGCCCGGGTGTTCCGCGCGGTCGCCGGGTGTGATTCACGTTTGGTGTACGACATCTCGCACAACCTGGCCAAGGTTGAACAGCACAGTGTCGCCGGTGTGGAACTCGAGCTGTGCGTGCACCGCAAGGGCGCGACCCGGGCGCTCCCGCCCGGCCACCCCGACCTGCCGGCGGACCTGCGCGCCGTCGGCCAGCCGGTGCTCATCCCCGGCTCCATGGGCACCGCCTCTTACGTGCTGACCGGCGTCCCCGGTGGTAGTGCGTTCCACTCCACCTGCCACGGCGCCGGCCGGGTCCAGAGCCGGCACCCGGTCGCCCGCTCCGTCAACGCCGCCGAGCTCCAGAAAACCCTGGAACGCCAAGGAATCGCGGTCCGCGGCGCTTCGGCGCGCGGCCTCGCCGAGGAAGCCCCGGAAGCCTACAAGGACGTGGCCGACGTGGTCGCGGTCGCCGAACGCGCCGGCCTCTGCCGCACGGTCGCCCGCCTCGTCCCGCTCGGCGTGGTCAAGGGATGACCGTGCCGTCTCGTGGCCACCGGGCCGTCCCGCACACCGCCGACATCCGCATCGAAGCCTGGGCCCCCACCCGTGAGGCCTGTCTCGGCGAAGCCGTCGCCGCGCTTGTCGAGTCGTTCGCCGACCCGGCGACGCCCGTTCGCCGGGGGAACACACCGCCGTCGTGCCGGCTACGGCCGAGGACGACCTCCTCGCCGGTGTCCTCGACGAAGTGATCTTCATCCTCGACACCTGGGGCGCCGTTCCTCTCGATCTCCACGTCGAGCAGACGCCCGGTGGTTACCGGCTCCGGATGCCGATCACATCTCTGGACGCGTTTGACATCGCCGGTGCCATTCCCAAGACCGTGACGCTCTCCGACCTGCACCTCACCCGCGGCGCCGGACAGTGGACCTGCGCCGCCACCATCGACGTCTAGTATCTCCGGCTGTGGCCAGGCGTGCGCTGACGATCGGAGTTTCGGCATTCGGTAATGGCGAAGACCTGACGTTCGCCTCGGACATGGTCACCGAGCTCGCCGATGCGTTGGGAGCGTTGGGTTACACCTGCACCTCGCACCCTGCGCGCAAACTTTCGGGCGCCGAGTTGGGTGCCTTTGTCGCTCGCGAGCTGGAATCGGCCGAATCCGATATCGTGCAGGTGGTTCACGTCCTCACCCACGGGAAGAGCGGGGACGGCGACGGCACCGTATACGCCTTGGGCAGCGACGGCGTGGTGCACCCCAGCGGCGATATCGCCCATTGGCTCAACACCGCGCAGAACTCCCCGAACCAGCCGCTCACCCTGTTCCTGCTCGACCTCTGCCACGCCGGCAGCCAGGCCCGCCACGCCTGGCAGGCCAAGCTGGCCGACCACCGCACCCGCGCCTGGGTCATCGCCGCCAGCGCCGGCGACCAGAGCGCCTTCGACGGCCGCTTCACCCAGGCCGTGATCAACGTCTTCCGCTCCGCCGCCAACGGCGAGCTCGACATCGACCCCACCAAAGCGCACATCCCGCTCCAGGTGGTGGCCCCCGCCATCCGCCGCGAGGTCAACCGCCTGGCCAGCGACGCGGGCGCCTACCCCCAGGACGTCACCGCGACCGCGATCGACATCAGCGCCGACGTCGACCCCCCGTTCTTCCCCAACCCCCGCTACGCCCCCGGCAACCGCGACCTCGCCCTCCGCGCCAGCCTCGACCCCGGCCTGGTCCCCTTCCTCGACGACCTCGACGAGGGCCTCGACGCCCGCCACTTCGTCGAACGCGGCCGCGGCATCGGCACCATCGCCGACGCACCCGGCTTCGACGAACTGATCGGCTGCTTCGCCGGCCGCGAAACCCAGCTCAAACAACTCGCCCCCTGGCTGAACCGTTACGGCAAAGGTGCGGTCGGCGTCGTCACCGGCAGCCCCGGCGTCGGCAAATCCGCCCTCCTCGGCGTTCTCGTCTGCGCCGCCCACCCAAAACTCCGGGACCGAACGAAGAACGTCTGGGACCGAGCCGCCCAGGCCCCCTACCCGATCGACGTGTTCGCCGCCATCCACGCCCGCCAGCGCACCGTGGCGGCGATCGTCAGCTCCCTGGCCTCCCAACTCCAACTGGGGGACCAGCAATCCGTCGCTGAGCTGATCGATCGCATCCGCCAGCTCCCCGCACCACCGGTCATCGTCGTCGACGCCCTCGACGAGGCCGACGACGGGGTCGCCGTGATGAACACGTTGCTGCTTCCCTTGTCGGCCGCCCGCCGCCACGGCGACGAGCCAGCCGTTCGGCTCCTGGTCGGCACCCGTCGGTACAGCCAGTACGCGCCTCTGCTGGAGGCCGCCGGCTTCGTCGTCGACCTCGACGACGTCCCCCGCGCCGTGCTGGCCAAGGATCTGGACCGCTACGTGTCGGATCTGTTGTGGGCCACCAGATACCGCGACCACGGCGGCGTTCGCGGAGAGTTCGCCACCGAGGTCGCCCGAACCCTGGCCGTCCCGCCGACCGAGCCGCCGGAACGCCGGTGGGGTGAGTTCCTCGTCGCCGGCCTCTACACCCGCTACTTCGTCACTGCCCATGGTGACCCGGTCACCGAACCCGCCGAAGCCAAACGAATCGGCGCCCGCGTCCCCCGCACCCTCCCCGAGGTCCTCGAACTCGATCTCGCGGCCCGCCCCGACCAACCCTGGCTCCGCCCGGTGCTCACCGCCCTCGCCTGCGCCCACGGCCAAGGCATGCCGGCCAGTGTGCTGGCCCGCGCAGCCGCCGGACTTTCCACCGACGCAACGGAACCACCAACCCACACCGAACTACGCAGCGCGTTGGAAGCCGGCCGCTTCTACCTCCGCCAGGCCACCGACACCGACCACACCACCCTCTACCGCCTGTTCCACCAAGGACTCGCCGACTATCTGATCAGCCCCCGCGACACCATGGTCGGGAAGGTGTTCGGGCACTTGCTCGATCCGCTGGGCCCAACCAACTCACGAGACTGGAGCGCCGCCGAACCCTATGTGATGCGGCACGCGATCCAGCACGCCCAGGACGCGGGCCGT
>NZ_DASYTH010000272.1:0-4168 GCF_036002505.1 Actinophytocola sp.
CAGCGTGTCGATCAGCTCGCGGTGATCGGTGAACCCGGGCACGCCGTACCGCGCGGCCGCCACCGCCGCCCTGGCCGGGTCCGTGTCGCAGACGCCGACCAGGTCGGTGCCGGTGAGGCTCCCGATCGCCTCGAGGTGCACGACCGACACGTCGCCACACCCGATCACGGCCGCGGTGGTCACGGCGTCACTTGACGCCGCCGGCGGTGAGGCCGCCGACCAGGTAGCGCTGGAACAACAGATAGAGCAGTACGACGGGTGCCGCGGAGACCAGTGCAGCGGCCATGACCTGGGAGTACACCGGCAGCGCGCCGCCCTCCTGGGTCGCCCCGAACGTTGACAGCGCGACCGCGGCGGTCTGCGTCTCCGGCCGGGTCAGCACCGACGCGAACAGAACGTCGTTCCAGCCCAGCAGGAACGCGAAGATGCCGGATACCACGATCGCCGGCAGGCTGAGCGGCATGATGATCCGGAACAGGATCCGCAGGGTGGACGCGCCGTCCACCCGGCCCGCCTCCTCCAGCTCACGCGGCAGGCCGCGGAGGTAGGTGACCATCACCCAGGTGGAGAACGGCAGCGCGAAGGTCAGATACGCGATCCACAACCCCCAGCGCGTGCCGACCACCGAGATTCCCAGATAGTTGCCCGCCGAGGAGAACAGCACGAACACCGGCAGCAGCATCAGCGTGCCCGGGATGCTCTGCAGGCCGACCAGGCCGCGCAGGATCGTGAGGCGGCCGGTGAACGTGTAGCGCACCAGCACGTACGCGGTCACGGTGCCGAGCAGCGCGGACGCGATCGCCACGAACCCGCACACCACCAAGCTGTTGAGCAGCCCGGTGGACAGGTTCGCCGTGGTCCAGATCTTGGAGTAGCTCTCGAGGGAGAACGAGCTGGGCCAGAACTGGCCCTCCGCCACCCCGATGTCGGTGTTCAGCGACGCGAGCACGATGTACGCGGTGGGCACCAGGACCATCGCGCACAGGATCACGGTGACGATCACGAGCAACGGCCGGGGCAGCAGCCGCTGGGCCTCGCCGGCGGCGGTGCGGTTGCCCCGCGTCGGGACAGGAGCCGCTGGCGCGGTTGCGATGGCGGCGGTCATCGCCGGCCTCCTTCCTCATGCACGTCCAGGCGGAGCGCACGCAGATACGCGAACAGGGGGATGGCGATGAGCAGCAGCGACACGATCGCCATCGCGGCGCTGAGTCCGAATCGCAGGCTCTGGAAGCTGGTCACGTAGACGATCATCGGCATGACGTTGACGCTGTCCGGGGCGGGCGCACCGAACAGGACGAACGGAAGGGTGAAGTTGTTGATGTGGTTGAGCGTGGCCAGCAGGCACGCCAGGAGTACCGGGCCGCGCAGGTACGGCAGGATGACGTGGGTCAGCTTGGGCCACCAGTTCGCTCCGTCGATCGCCGAGGCCTCGTGCACCTCGTTGTCGACGCTCTGCAACCCGGCGAGCGCCATCAGGTAGATGAACGGCCAGGCCGCCCAGATCTCCACCAGGATCAGCGTCCAGTAGGACTTCGGCCCGGAGAGCCACAGCCCGCCGGTGATGCCCACCTTCCCCAACAGGGTGTTGACGATGCCGTCCGGCTGCAGCATGGTGCGCCACACCGTGGCCACCACGAATGACGGCAGCACGTACGGGATCAGGAACGCCGCCCGCACCACAGCGCGGCCGCGGTACCGGTTCTGGGTGGCCACCGCGGCGGCCACCCCGAACGGTATGGTCGCGATGGTGGAGATCACGGCGAACGAGACGCTGAGCCACATGGAGTGCAGCAGGCCGGACTGGAACGCCTCGACGTAGTTCTTCAGGCCGATGAATTCCGCGTCCAGCCACCGGCGCAGGGTGTACTGGTCGAGGTCGATCAGCGAGATGTAGATCGCCAGCAACAGCGGGATGAGGATGATCACCGTCATCAGCAGCCCGCCGGGGATGAGCATCCACAGCGGCCGCTGCCGTTCGGTGACGCCGCGGCGGCGCCGTTCCCGACGGCTCGGTGCCGGTTCCTGGAGGGCCGGGCCGGGCCCGGCGGCTATGGTAGCCGCCGAGCCGGATCGGGTTGGTCGGGTAGTCGTGCTGTCGTCGGTCATGACCGGTTACTTCCTACTTGGCTCGGTCCAGCGCCGATTGGGCGGTCTTCTGCGCCGTGGCCAACCGGCTGTCGAGCGCCGAATCGCTGACTGATCCCTTGGACAGATCGGGAATCGACTGCACCGCCACGTTGGTGAGCGCCAGTTGGATGTCCGACCAGGCGCCGGTGAACGGGGTCGCCACCGACTTCTTCGCCGCCTCGGCCACCGGGGCCAGCTTCTCGTCCGACTGCAGGGTCTGCAGCGCGGCGGCGTTTGCCGGCAGGTTGCCGGTCTTCTGGTAGTAGTCGAGCTGAGTGTCCTTGTCGGTGAGAAGCTTCACGAACTGGAACACCAGGTCCTTATTCTTGGAGTAGTCCGCGACGAGCAGATTGTCACCGGACAGGATGCTGGCGGCGTCTACTCCATTCGCCGGGCGGCTGGTCGCTCCGGGCGGCACCGCTGGCAACAGCGCGTACTTCCACTTGCCCTTGATCGCGCCCTCGTCCAGGGTCTTGATGGACGTCGCGGTCGTCAGCATGAAATAGCCGGTCTTGCCCTTGGCGAACGCGGCGACCGCCTGCGAGTTCGTCCAGCCGATGGCGGCCGGGTCGACCACCTTGTCGTTGGTGAGCCAGCCGAAGTAGGTCTGGTACGCCTTCTTGGTGGTCGGGTCCTGGATGCGGGCCGTCTTGCCCTCCACGAGCGGGTTGCCGGCCTGGATCGACATCTGCCAGGCGAACTTCCACGGGTCGAAGTTGTCCTTGTAGGCCACCGCGAGGCCGTACTGGCCGCTCTTGGTCATCTGCTTGGCCTGCTGGGCCAGCTCGTCCCAGGTGGTCGCCGGTTTGCTGATCCCGGCGGCCTTGAGCAGGTCGGTGTTGTAGGCCATGACGAACGGCCGGGTGACCCACGGGATGCCGACCTGGTTCTTGTCGTCCGGGCCGGAGATGCCCAGCGAGGCCGGCACGAACTGCTCCTTACCGCCGACCTTCTGCCACTCGGCGTCGCCCAGCTTCACGAACCCGCCGGTCGAGTAGGCGGTCGGGGTCATCGTGGTGCCGACGGCGTACAGGTCCGGGCCGGAGCCGGACACGATCGAGGTCTGGATCTTCGTGAGCTCGTCGCTGGCGCTGGAAAACGTCTCGAATTGCACAGTGGCACCCGTCTGTGCCTTGAACTTGTCGCTGATCGCCTTCTGCCAGGCCGCAAACTCCTGGGGGTACTGCGTGTTGGCGCCGATCAGCATGTGGAGCGTCTTGCCGGCACCGCTGCTGCCGCCGCCGCCGTTGTCACCACCGCCGCAGGCGGCGAGCCCGGCGGTGAGCGCGGCTGCACCGACCAGCGCTACCACCGAGCGCATCGTCCTCAAACCCATCTGCTGTTCTCCTTTTGGCTTGGCCTGCCGGAGCGGAGTGACCCACATCACGACAAGATGAGTTACGAGATGGTTTCCCCCAGCGACCGGCAGTGGCAACGAATTGCCAGTTGTTGTCTGGCTGCCGGGGGCAACAGTTGGCAACCACTTGCTACCCATCCCCGGGCCGCCCCACGCTCAGGCCATGGCCGCACTGACTCTGCATCCAGACCGTCTGTTACCCGCTGAGCCCGGTGTTCGGGAGATCGCCCGGCGGTTGTACGCGGCGGTGCGGGAACGGCCCATCGTGTCTCCGCACGGGCACGTGGATCCGCAGTTGCTGCTGCAGGACACTCCGTTCGCGGATCCGACCAGCCTGTTCATCCAGCCGGATCACTATGTGACCAGGCTGTTGCACGCGGGCGGCATCTCGCTGGATCGGCTGGGTGTGGGGGAGGGGCCACTGCCGGAGGACCGGGCCCGGCAGGCGTGGCGGCTGCTCTGCGAGAATTGGGAGCTGCTGCGGGGCACCCCTGTGCGGTACTGGTTCGACAGCGAGCTGGTGGAGATCTTCGGGGTCACCGAGCGGCCGCATGCGGGCAACGCGGACCGGCTGTATGACCAGATCGCGGACCAGCTGCGCCGCGATGATCATCGGCCGCGGGCGCTGTTGCGGCGGTTCGGTATCGAGGTCTTAGCGACCACCGACGACCCGGCCGATGACCT
>NZ_DASYTH010000273.1:0-28617 GCF_036002505.1 Actinophytocola sp.
CGCGCTGGACGTGAGGAAGGCCCCCTTCATCGCACTTCGAGCACCCGGCGCAGCTCCACCCTGGTCGACACGTCGAGCTTGCGGAACACGTTGGTCAGGTGGAACTCGACGGTCTTCATGCTCAGCACCAGCTGCGTGGCGATCTCCCGGTTCGACCGTCCCTGCCGGACCAGCGCCACCACGGCCCGTTCGGAGCGGGTCAATGACTTGAGCGCTGCCGGCGGTGCGTCCAAGGCAAGACCGACGCCTTCGCTCGCCCGCATGGTCAGCTCCACATAAGCCGCCGCCCCGAGAAGGGTGAACTGCCGCAACGCCGCGCGGAGCGAGCGCTCGGCCGCGGCCCGGTGGCCGGCGGCGGCCTGGCAGGTTCCGGTCAGGAGCTCCACCCGGGCCGCCTCGAGCGGCAGCCCGACCGTGCGGGCCAGCCGCAGGGCACGCTCGCACTGGCCGAGCGCCATGCCGTGATCACCGGCGGCGGCCGCGATCTGGCCGCGCACCCGGGTGACCGCGACCTGGGTGGACAGCCGGTCCGGGCAGGCCAGTCCAGCGGTGAAACCGTCCAGCGCGCTGCCCGCCTCCGCCACCCGACCCAACCGCGCCAACGCATCGGCGCGCAGCGGGCCGTACAAGTGGGTGCCCGGCTCCCGGGACGGATTGACCGACTCGAACTCCTCGGCCGCGGCGAGCAGGGCGGCGGCGTCCCCGCGCGCCTGGGCGACCGCGGCCCGGCTGGCGGCCGCGTAGGCCAGGCCGGACGCGGCGCCGACCTTGCGCGCCCAGGTGGTGGCCGTGGCCGCGTGCGCCTCCGCCTTCTCCCACTCCCCCTGCGCGGCCAGCGGGTAGGTGGCCAGCGCGTGCAGGAGGGGGTAGTCCCAGAACCGGTTGTTCTCCTCGGCGTCGCCGATCGCGAGCCCGGTGTGCAGGACGGCCTCCGCCAGCTCACCCTGCCGGTACTCGACCTCACCGAGATAGCCGATCGCCTGGGCGATCCGCAGGTACTCACCGCGGGTGGCACGATCCACCACATCGCCCAGGTCCTGCCTGGCCCCAGCCAGATCGTCGGTCCACAACCGGATCCACCCGCGCGCCACCAGAATGTCCAAACCAGATGATTCCATAGTGGACAGTTCGGCGAGCGCGGCGGACGCGTTCCCGGCGACCGCCAGCCCGATGGCCCGGGTGAACCACGCGAACGTGGCCACCCACGAGTCCTGTGCGGTGGCCACCGCCGCGGCGCCGTACTCGATCATCTCCGGGTACGACGAGGTCAGCAGCGCGATAAGGGACAGCTGGGTCGTGATCCGGGCGTCGAGGTCGACCGGCTGTCCGGGTTGCTCACCGCTGCCGGAGCGCAACTCCACCAACGCCCGGTCGAGCCGCGCCTTCGCCTCGGACACCTGACCGGCCAGCAGAAACTGGTAGCCGGCAACGTAATCCGGCCATGCCCCGGACTCGCCGGCGAGCTCGCCCTGGTACCGCGCGACCGTGGCGGCGTCGCCGACCACCAGCAGCACCTCGAGCGTGGTCAGCAGCCGGCGGCGACGCACCGGCCCGGGCGGGGTCAGGTCGAGGGCGTGCCGGAGATACACCGCGGCCGGCAGCAGCTGGCCCTGCGCGAGCTGGCCCGCGGCCGCCGCCTCGACGTCGCCGGCGAGTCGTGAATCCGGCCCGTCCGCGGCGGCGATGCGGTGCCAGACCTGCCCCGAGCCGCCGAGCCGGGCGGCCAGCAGGTGCAGCCGCCGGCGGCGGGTCCGGTCCAGGTCGTGGTACACCAGATCGCGGACCAAGGTGCTGGTGAACGCGAGATCCTGGCCCAGCGAACCGGGAATCTCCTCCAGCAGCCGCGCCTCGATGGCCTCGGTGACCGCGTCCTGCCCGGCCCCGCTGAGCGCCCGGACCTGCGCCATGCTGAACCGCCGGCCGATGACCGCCCCCGCGGCGACGAGGTCCCGGGTCGCCGCCCGGCACCCGGCCAGCCGGGACCGGACGGCCGCCGCCAGACCCCGGGGCGCGGGCAGCGATCCGTGCCCGAAGGCGATCGCGTGCAGGGGTAGCTCGTCGAGCAGGTGCCGGACGTGCAGCGGGTGCCCGCCGGTGTGCTCGTGCAGCCGGGCCGCACCCGCCGGGGAGAGCCCCGGATGCCCGCACGCCACCGCGAGCCGCACCAGGTCACCGGCCGGCAACCCGGCCAGCTCCAACCGGAGTCCCCGGTCGGAGTCGAGCAGCCGCCGCCACCCGTCGTCCAGCTCCGCCCCCTGGTGGCTGACGATGACCAGCACGGGCGCGCCGGCGAGCCGCCGGGCCGCGAGCCGGACCGCCGCCAGCGAGAGCCGGTCCGCCCACTGCGCGTCGTCGATCACCACGATCACCCGGCCGGCCTCGCGCAGCCGTTCGGCCAGGGCCTGCGCCAGGTAGACCGGGCTCGCCGACCCGTCGACCGCCGCGCCCGGCATGAGCTGCGCCAGCACACCCCAGGGCAGCTCCGCCTCCTCCTCGTCGCCGCTGGCCGTGACCACCGTGCCGGCTCCGGCGGTGCGGAGGAACCGCCGCACCAGCGCCGTCTTCCCGATCCCCGCGATCCCCGCCAGGCCGACGACCCGGACCTCCCCGCCGCCCACCGCCGCCCAGACCTGGCGCAGCGCCGCGAGTTCCCGCTCCCGGCCGGCGAATCCGGCTTCCTCGCCCATAACCATCGATGGTGTCAGGTCGTGGACCTCACCGGTGGCCGTGATCTGCCCGAGATGTCGCCGAGACCTGTTCGTGAACCACGGCCGTCGATCTTACGTATCTGCCCGTGGAGGGTGATACCCACGGAAGGGACGTGATCGTGTGCGACACGGCGTGGACGCGGGGATGTTCCAGCAGACCGCGCACAGCCCGTCGGTCTTCGAGCTGCACCGCAGGATGGGCGACCGGGCCCGGCAGCTGATCGACTTCTGCATCCCGTGCAACCCGTACTTCCCCACCCCGGAGATGTTCGAGCTGCTGGCCAGGAACCTCGAGTCGGTGCTCAAGTTCTACCCCAGCGACGCCGACACGATCGCCGGCCAGCTGGCCCGGGTGCTCGGGCTCAACCCGTCGACGATCGCCATGTCGAACGGGTCGACCGAGCTGATCACCTGGATGGATCACCTGTGGGTCCGGGAGAGCATCGCCATCCCGATCCCCACGTTCGGCCGGTGGACCGACCAGCCGCTGGAGACCGGCAAGCGGGTCGACATGTTCCCGTTGCGGGAACGCGACAGCTTCGAGCTCAACGTCGAGGCGTACGTCAACTTCATCCGCGCCCGCCGCTCCCGCGTCGCGGTTCTGTGCAACCCCAACAACCCCGACGGCGGTTACCTGCCGCACCGCCAGATCCTGCACTTCATGGACTCGCTCGCCGACCTCGACCTCGTGGTGATCGACGAGTCCTTCATCGACTTCGTCGAGATCGAGCGCAACCCCTCGGTGGCCAGCGAAGCCGCCATCCGCCCCAACGTCGTCGTGCTCAAGAGCCTCGGCAAGAACTTCGGCCTGCACGGCATCCGCTTCGGCTACCTGGTAGCCAACCCCGGCCTCGCCGCCGCCATGCGCAAGGCCCTGCCGAAATGGAACCTCAACTCCCTGGCCGAAACCATCGTGTTCATGCTCGCCGAGCACGGCGACGAGTACCACGAAAGCCTGCGCCTGCTGGCCCGCGACCGCTACACCATGGGCCGCCAGCTGGCCCAGCTCCCCGAGCTCACGGTGTACTCGTCCCAAGCCAACTTCCTGCTCGTCCGCCTCGCCCCCGACCTGGACGGCACCGACCTGCGCGACCACCTCCTCTCCCGCCACCAGATCCTCATCCGCGAATGCGGCAACAAACTCGGCATGAGCAAACAGTTCCTCCGCCTGGTGGTCCGCCCCCAGCAGGACGTCATCCGCCTCATCGAAGGCATCCGCGACTACACCCGCGCCCGCTGGCAGCAGGCCGCCGACCCGCCGAGCAAGCCGGTGGCACTGCGCAGCATTTCCTGATTCTCGGGGACGGCGCAGGTCTAAAGATAGGATTCGAGCGTACCCCTCCGGCGAACATCCGCGGTGACACAGTGAAAGCACCCACCGAATCGCATGACGTTCCGGAAAGGCAGCGGTAGAACTTCGAAGTCCCACCCCTCCAGCATCTCGATCAGCGGCCGCTCGCCCGCCTCCACCACAACCCGTTGCTGGTCGAGCATCAGGACGTTCATGCTGATCCAGGGACTGGAAAAGTACAGCGTATGGTCGCCGGGAACCGCCGGAGGTGGCGCCAGGCGGACATCCCACGCCTGAAGTGCCGCCGGGAGCGAGACGGCTCGCGACGGGTTGACCAGAATCTTGCCCGGCGCGAGCGGCATGAAGGTGGCATCGATATGCATGGGCGCCCGATCTGCGATATCCAGCGTGTGCACCGTGTAATCGGAGCCCAGGTGCCTGGTAACCCAGTCGATGCCGCTGCGGTTCGTCACATGGCTCCGCTGTGCGAAGATGTCACGCCCGCAGCGAACAAAGTCGGCGGCATCGAACGTCGGCTCGAACTCACCGGTCACGTAACGCCCGGTCGTGT
Source organism: Actinophytocola sp. (assembly GCF_036002505.1). Classification (GTDB taxonomy): domain Bacteria; phylum Actinomycetota; class Actinomycetes; order Mycobacteriales; family Pseudonocardiaceae; genus DASYTH01. Next base: position 4,571 of record NZ_DASYTH010000273.1, read on the forward strand.
GTGGCTCCTCATGGTCAAAGCCGTCGTCGTACCATTCAGCGCGCAACTGCGGTCTCGGCGCGCTGATCCAGCGTGCCCCCCGCTGGAAGTAACTGAAAAGAAGATGCCGGTAGGCATCGATCTCGAAATAGCGAGCGCGCCACGCCATGGGAGCCTCGATGATCGTGTCGCCGACGACGAGGAGCAGGTCGCGCGGCATCATGCTGTACAAGCCGCTCGGACTTTTCCAGTTGGGTGTCGAGAACGGCCGCCGATGATCGAGCGGGGCCGGCCTGGCCACGGTGATGCCCAAACGTTGTAGCGTTTCGGCGAAAACGGCGAGTTCCAGCTCCGCCAACCTGGCCTGCTCCGCTGGAAACGAGTTGCCGGCGTTGTCGACGAAGAACAATTTGCTCCGAGCCGGCATCGTGGCTTCCAACGCCACATCCCAGGCTGGCACCGCGGCGCCTTCGGCGATACCAACTATTACCTCTTCAAGTGGATCCCCACTCGTTGTAGGACGCAACGGGCGATGAGACCTTCATGTTTCTCCCTGGACTGCGGCATGGCTGAAGGCGTAACTCCCTATCCGGCGAAACTCGCCAGAGCGTCGAGCCGTGCGGCGACCGGGGCAAGGTGACCCGGTGACAGCCGTGCAAGCATCTCGTCGGCTTCGCGTTTGAGCTCCGCCGCACGCCGCCGTTCACCTCGCCGTGCCCAGACTCCTGCCAAACCGGCAAGGCAGTACGCCCGCACCAGGTGGTCGCGGCCATAGAGACGCTCACCCATCGCGGCCGACTCCGCGTACAGTTCCTCGCTCCGCTCAAGCTCGTCCGAGGCGCACATCACCGAGGCCACCCCGGCGAGGGACCAGGCCAGATCAAGATGGTCGCCGCCGTAGAGGCGGCCAGCCATCGCGGTGGCCAGTTCATAGGTCTTCGCCGCGTTCTCCAGCTCCCCGACGGCAAAGGTGCTGTCCGCAAGAATGCGCAGGCACCACAACACGTCTGGATGGTCGGATTTGAAAAGATGCAGGTCGATATCCAGTGCCTCGGCTGCGGCCTCTCGCGCCGCCGCCGTCTCACCAAGCCAGTAAAGGTTGGCCGCGAGATCACAGAGACTCTCGGCAATCTCGGGGTCCCGCTGAAGCCCGAGACGTCGGCGCATCGAGAGACCTTCTTCCACCAGTCCACGAGCCGTCTGGTAATCCAGCAAGCCGTAGTAGCTCGCTCCCAGCATGGTGAGGCTCGACGCGATATCGGCATGATCGCCGGTGAGGAGGCGACGCCGCATGTCGAGAGCCTCCTGGTGCAGTATACGTGCGACATCATCTCGCCCAAGCCAGTACTCACAGGTCGCGACCTCGCTCAAGCTGGCGGCGATATCCAGGTGATCTTCTGAGTAAAGCCGGCGGCGCGCGTTCAGGGCATCCTCGGCGAACTCCAGCCCACCGGAATGGTCACCCTTCACCTGCAGGGCACGCCCCAGGCCGCTCATGGCCGCCGCAAGATGCGTGTCGTCTCCCTGCACCCACCTCGGGGCCGAGTCGACGACCCATCGGAAAAGCAGTTCAGCGCTTTCCGCACCATATCTGTGCCGTAGCAGATAATCGCCGGTCCCCAGTGTTAGCATAAGAATATCGTCGGTGATATGGTCAGCTTCCCGACATCGCGCGATCAATGCCTTTGCGTGGTCGACGTAACGATGCCACACCGAGTTCCGATCAGCGATACCTTCAGCCGACGGCAAGACCGAACGGAGAATCTTCGCCGCATGATCCAACATAGCCAGGAGCGACTCCGAGCGTAGGCGCTCTCTCGTCACGGTCTGCACCAGTCGGTGAGTCCAGTAACGCCCTTCGAACGGCATGCTCAGCATGCCGGAGGTCAGCAGCGTCGAAATGCACTCGTTCTGGCCTAGCCGATTCACGACAGCCTCGGCCAGCGGCTCGGGAAGAACGTGCCGGGAACCAAAAATCAGGTCGATGGGCAGATCCTCCGGTGCCATCAGCGCGCAGAGCTCCAGTAGCTGCACGGCGGCGAGGTTGCGCCCGGCCAGGCGTCCCAGCGCGACACCGAGCGTGCGCCCGACGGTATCCGGATACGACTGCGGGTTTCCTCGGTCGAGCAGCTCTGCCGGATGCGCGGCGAACTGTTCAAGGTACTCTTCCAGGCGAATACCGCACTCATTCGCGTAGCCTCCGGCCTGATCGAGTGCGAGGGGAAGACCACCCAACTCCTGTGCCAGCTTCTTCGAGGCCGCGATGTCGGCGTCGCCGCTGCGGATCCGGAGCAGCCGGGCGGCCTTGGCCAGCGGTAGGGAGCCTACCTCGACGGAATGTGCTATTCCCGCCCACGCATGGCTCCGCGATGTGATCAGCAGATGCCCGTCAACTCCACCTGGCAAAAATGGCGTGATATCCGGTGCCGAAGCCGCATTGTCGAAGATCAGGAGCCAGGTTTCGTATGCGGCGAGCTGAACGCTGAGGTTTGCCGCGAGGTCTCGAGGGTCGAGCGCGGGATTGCTTCCCAAATGTATGGACAGGCGAGCCAGCGATGCGAGCGTGGACGACTCGGTTTCCGAAGGAACCCACCAGCCGAGCATGTACTCGTTCCGATATTTGTCGGCATAGGCAAGCGCGAGCTGAGTCTTCCCTACCCCGCCGAGACCGTGCAGGGCCTCCGGAAGCAGCACACTGCGGGATCGTTTCAACAGGTGCTCTCGAATGGCTCTTATCTGTCGCTCCCGGCCGACGAAACTTCTTACTCGCGGCGGAATGTTCCACAGCGTCGGGTCAGGTGCCATCTGCGCCAACTGCTCCGATCTCGATTCTTCTGATTTTCCGCCCAAATAGACATTGAGCTTCTGGATCGCGACCCAGTCGCGAGCTGCCTGCGCGACCACGCCACCGGAGACACTACCCCACAGGTGGGCTCCCCCCGACGTCTGCTGCTCCGTTGGCGGCCACACCGAAGCTGCCGGTTGCTCCTCGGCCACGTGCCCCCCTCAGCGGTGGACGTCCGGGACGGGTCGATGTAACGCATCGAGATCAAATGCAAGGTCTCTACGTGGCATGGTACCTACACCACCCGTTCCATCTCTACAATGTAGCCGCGGAAAGCATGATCCGAGGAGGACGGCTTTGATCGATTCCATAACCGCGGCGGCATTGTTGGCGGCAAGCCTGTTCGCGAAGAAAATGCTGGAGGAGACCGGCTCGAAAGCAGGTACTGCGCTGTCCGCCGCCAGTGGGCGGCTCGTGGCGTGGCTGCGGCATGCCGGCACCCGGAACCCGAAGGTCAGTTCGGCTCTGAGCGACATTGAGGCCTCCCCCGACGACCCAGCCAAGGTCGAGGCACTCGGGGAGGTTATCGCCGAACAGGCGAGAGGCAACGACGTGTTGGCGCACGAACTGATGGCGCTGGCCGACGAGTGCCGGACTGCCGGCGACGTCCTCACGATCGGTGGCACCCACATCCACGGCGACGTCTCAGGTGGGACCGTCACCCAATATGGAGGCAGCCACATCGAGCTCCATCCATGATTCCCGGCAGTAGGGACTTTGGACCCTGATCGCGCGGGACCCTCGACGCCTGCCCGGGAGTTGGCCGGCCGGTAGCGTCGGAGTCGGGAAGACGGGGGCGGTCAAGGGAGTTCCGGGTGATTCGGGTTTTTCTGGTGGACGACCATCAGATCGTGCGGCGTGGGATCGCGGACTTCATGAGCGACGAGCCGGATCTGGAGGTGGTCGGGGAGGCGGCGTCGGTGGATGAGGCGCTGGCTCGGATCCCGGGCGCCGGCGTGGATGTGGCCGTGCTGGACGTGCGGCTGCCGGACGGCAGCGGAGTGGAGCTGTGCCGGGAGCTGCGGTCGCGGCTGCCGGAGCTGAACTGCCTGATGCTCACCTCGTACGCCGACGACGAGGCGCTGTTCGACGCGATCATGGCTGGGGCGTCGGGGTTCGTGCTCAAGCGGGTGCTCGGCAGCGACCTGCTCAACGCCATCCGCACGGTGGGTCGCTGCTCGACCCGCGGACCACCACGGCGCTGCTGAACCGGATCCGCCGGGAGCGGCAGCAGCGCGACCCGCTGGCCGACCTGACCGAGCAGGAGCACGCCGTGTTCACCCTCATCGGCGAGGGCCTGACGAACCGGCAGATCGGCGAGAAGCTGTTCCTGGCCGAGAAGACCGTGAAGAACTACGTCTCGCACCTGCTCGCCAAGCTGAACATGCAGCGGCGGACCCAGGCCGCCGCGCTGGCCGCGCGGCTGAACAACCCGGACCAGGAGTCGCCCGAGGGTTAGAGGGGGACCTGCCAGGAGAGGCGGGTGCCGCCGTGGGGGCCCGGGCCGACGGTCGCGGTGCCGCCGCAGGTCGTGGCCCGGCGCTCGACGCCCCGCAGGCCGCTGCGCGCGACGCCGGGTGGGATGCCGGTGCCGTCGTCCACCACGTCGACGACGAGGTCGTCTCCGGCTTCGACGGTGACCACGATCTGGCCGGCCCCCGAATGCCGCAGCGCGTTGCTGACACCCTCACGCAGCACGGCCAGGGCATGCTCGCCGATCTCCAAGGGCACCAGGGTGTCCACCGCCCCGTCGATGCGGATCGACGGCGAGACCGGGGTGTGCGCGGACAGTTCGGCGACCACGTCGAGCATCCGCCGCCGGAGGCTGACCTCGCTGTCGTCCTCGCTGGTGTGCAGGTCGAAGATCGACGTCCGGATCTCCTGCACGGTCTGGTCGAGCTGCTCCACGGCGCTGACCACCCGCCGGCGCGCCTCCGGGTCGGTGATCCGCCGGATCCCGCCCTGCAGGCTCATCCCGGTGGCGAACAGGCGCTGGATCACGTGGTCGTGCAGGTCGCCGGCGATCCGGTCGCGGTCGGCCAGCAGATCCAGCTGACGCTGCGTGCGCTGCTTGTCGGCCAGCTCCAACGCCAGCGCCGTCTGGTCGGCGAACGACCCGAGCAGCGGCACCTGGTCCTCGTCGAACTGCGCGCTTCCCTTGTCCCGCAACGCGAGCAGCACCCCGGTCACCTGGTTCGCCGCACCCAGCGGCACGGCCAGCGCCGGCCCGAACTCGGCGGCCGCGGCACCGAACCCGGCCGACCGCACCGCGGTCACGTCGGCGATCAGCGCGGGCGTGCGGGTGGCCAGCACGTCGGCGATCATCGGCTCGGTGCTCGCCACGGTGGCGCCCACCAGGTTCTCACCGCGCTCGGTGGTCGCGGCCCGCACCACCAGGTCGCCCGGGGTGTCCGGCCGGACCAGCAGGATGACCGCACAGTCCGATGTGGACAGTTCGCGCACCCGCTCGACGATCAGCCGCATCGCCGCCTCGCCCGATCCGCCGCCCAGCAGCAGCGAGTTGACCTCGCCGGAGGCCTGCTGCCAGCGCTCCCGGACCCGGGACTCCTCGAACAGCCGGGCGTTCTCCACCGCCACCCCGGCCGCCGCGGCCAGCGCGCGCAGCACCACCTCGTCGTCGGCGGTGAACTCGGCGCCACCACGCTTCTCGGTGAGGTAGAGGTTGCCGAAGACGGCGTTGCGCACCCGCACCGGCGCGCCGAGGAAGCTGCGCATCGGCGGGTGGTTGGGCGGAAACCCGACCGAGGCCGGATGCTCGGTCAGGTCGGGCAGCCGGATCGGCTCGGGGTGGTCGATGAGCAGGCCCAGCAGACCTTTGCCCTCCGGGAGGTGGCCCATCCCCGCCCGGGTCTCCTCGTCGATCCCGACGTAGACGAACCGCGCCAGGCCGCCCTCGTCGCCCAGCACGCCCAGGGCGCCGTAGCGGGCGTCGACCAGCTTCACCGCGGTCTCGACGATCCGCTGCAGGGTTCCGTCCAGCTCCAGCCCGGCGCCGACCGCGAGCACCGCGTCCAGCAGGCCCTGCAGCCGGTCGCGGGTCCGGCCGATCTCGGTGAGCCGGTCCTGGACTTCACCGAGCAGCTCGTCCAGCCGGAGCCCGGCAAGTGACATACCAGCCGTTCCGGACTGCGGCAGCTCTTCCTCCGGCATCCCATACCTTTCGGCGGGCGTTCGAGGAGATTCCACCACGGCCGTCACGCCGGGTCGAGCTGACCGGTGGCCGGCACCAGGTCCGGGCGGATCACGGCGACCGGGCAGCGGCTGCTCCGGATCAGGGTCCGGCTCACCGAGCCGAACGCCATCGACGCCAGCCGGCCCCGCCCCCGGGAGCCCAGCACCAGCAGCGCCGCGCGGCGGGCCCGGCGGGTCAGCTCGGTGACCGGGTCGTCGTCCACCACCAGCTCGGCGGCCGCCACGTCGGGATACCGCTCGCCGTACCCGGCAAGGGAAACCGCCAGGGCGCGGTGCTCCCGGGCGCGCTCCACCACGCGCTCGGCCCGCTCCCGCGGCGCCGTCCAGCAGAGCACCACGTGCAGGTCGCGTCCCGTGCGCGCGGCGGTGGCGAAGGCGTAGTTGAGCGCCGCCCGGGAGGTCTCCGCGGTGTCCACGCCCACGAGCACCGGGGCGGCGGGACCGGCCGGCGCGGCGTCCTTCGGCACCACGACCATCGGGCAGGGCGACGTGGTGAGCAGCCCGCCGGGGACCGAGCCGGTGATCGCCTCGACGAACGGGCTGTGGTCGTCGGCGCCGACGACGAGCAGGTCCGCCCCGTCCGCCGCGGCGCGCAGCACGTGCTCGGCCGGCCCGATGACGGTCCGGGTGCGCACCTCGACTCCGGGGTGCCCCCGGGCGACCGACCGTCGGGCCGCGGCCAGGCGGACCACCGCGGACCCCACCACGTCGCCGGCCTGCCGGGCCGGGCAGGCCGACACCAGCTCCAGCGCGGCGTGCCGGGCCTCGGCCTCGGCGGCGGCCCAGGCCACCACCTCCGGCCGGGGATCGAACGGCGAGACGCCGGCGACCACGCGCCGGATCCCAGCGGCGGTCATGGTTCCTCGCCCTTCCCCACGACACCGGCGACCGCGTCCACCCCGCGACGCGGCGTGCGCGGCGCCGGGTAGCCGTAGCCGAGCCGCAGCGCCGTCTGCGCATGCTCCCGGCCGCCGAGCAGCTCGCGCAGTGCGGCCCGGGTGGCCGGGACCTCGGTCGGCTGGGACACGAACGACGCGGTCAGGCCGTCCACCGTGGCGGCCAGCAGCACCCGCTGCAGCGCCTGGCCGGCCCGCACCTGGTCCAGCGCGGTGTCGCCCGGCGTGGCCAGGATCGCCACCAGCGGGTCCCGCTCGAATGGATGGTCCACAGTGGACTCGTTGAACCGGCGCAAGGCGAGCACGCCACCCCAGGCGGGCCGCGGGCCGCCGGCCGAGCGCGGCACCCCGTCGGCCCGGCCGGCGTGCTCGGCCACCCACGCCCGCAGTTCGGCCTGGTAGGCCGGATCCTCCGACTGCAGGTGGTCCGCGCGGCGCAGCAGGGCGGCGAACGCGCCCAGCTCGCTCGGCCGCTCCAGCAGGATCAGCCGGCCGCCCTCCGCACCGGCGGCGCGCAGCAGCCCGTGCCGGACCCGGGCCGGCACCGGCCGGTCGGTGAACGGGTGCCGGTTGGACGCGCGGCGCTCGATCGCGCCGGCCAGCGCCCGGTGCTCCGGCGCCGGCGCGCGCTCGCCGCCGATCCACGCCGTGGCAAGGAGATCGGGCCGGTCGCGGTCGGGCAGCAGGTCGACCCGCACCGCGCGGCCGGCCGCGTGCACGGCCAGGCGCAGGTTGAGCAGGGCGGCACCACAGGCCAGCCGGGCCTCCCGGGCGTCGCCGTCGGCCACGGCCAGCACCCGCTCCCGGTCGAGCAGCAGGTCCACCCGCCGCGGCCCGGTCTCGAACCGCCACGGCTGGGTGTTGTGCGGCGAGGGTGCCCGGATCGCCGCCCGCAGCGCGGTGTCGACGACCGCCGCCGTGGAGAGCTGGGCGGTGCTCATGGCGTGCTCCCCTCCTTCGCATGCGCCCGGACCACGCCGGGCACGGCTTCGGCGAGGGCGGTGGCGACGTGCCGGTCGGTCTCGTCGCCGTACCGGTCGCCGATGGTGACCACGCCCCGGCGCACCTCGACGTCCCACCGGTTCGGCCCGCCGTAGATCTCCAGCTTGTGCCGCACGTCGCGGGCGATCGTGGCGTCGTCCCGGCCCACCACCCGGACCAGGTCGCGCCGGGTGACGACGCCGATCACCCGGGAGCCGTCCACGATCGGCATGCAGCGCTGGCGCGCGTCCAGCAGCGCCCGGGTCAGATCGGCGAGATCGGCGCCCGGACCCATCGCGGTGACCGGCGTGGACATCACCTCGCTCACCGTCTCCGGCACCGGGGTGTCCACAGTGGCCGGTCCGCCGTGGATCAGCGACCGCGGGTCGCGGGGGAACCGGTCCGCCACCAGGTCGGCCTCGGTGACGATGCCGATCAGCCGGTCATCGTCGTCGAGCACCGGCAGGGCGGTGAACCCGCGCTCGGCGAGCACGGCCGCCGCCTCCTGAACCGGGGTGTCGGCCCGGACGGCGATCACCGGGCTGGTCATGATGTCCTGGGCACGCATGGCGTTTCTCCTTGTGCGGCTTAGGTGTTGACCGGGCGGGCGACGATCACGGGGCAGCCGGCGTGGTGGATCACGGCCTGGCTGACCGAGCCGAGGGCCAGCCCGGCGAACCCGCCGCGGCCCCGGCTGCCCACCACCAGCAAGCCGGCGTCCTTCGCGGCCTCCAGCAGGGCGTGCGCCGGCCGGTCGTGCTCGACCACCCGCCGGACGGTCACCTGCGGGTACTTCTCGCGCCAGCCGGCGAGGCGCTCGCCGAGGGTTTCGGCGGCCTCCTCGGCCAGGGCCGTCCAGTCCAGCTCGGGAACGTGGCCGCCGGCCGGGGTCAGCGGCATCGGCGCGTCGGTCCAGGCGTGCACGGCCACCAGGTCCACGCCGCGCACGGCGGCCTCGTCGAAGGCGAGCGCGACCGCCTCCTCGCTGGCCGGCGAGCCGTCCACGCCGACGACCACCGGGCCGCCGGGGTCCGGCTCGTCGCCGCGGACCACCGCCACCGGGCAGTGCGCGTGCGCGGCGAGCGCCACCGTGACGGATCCGGCCAGCAGCCCGGTGAACCCGCCGAGCCCGCGGGAACCGAGCACCAGCAGTGCGGCGTGCTCGCTGACCTCGCGGAGCACCGGGACGACCGGACCGCGCCGCACCTCGGTCTCGGCGTCCACACCGAAATCGGCGACGGCGGCCGCCGCGTCCCGCACCGCCGCGGCGGCCGCGGTCTCCAGGGCGGCGAGCAGGTCGGCCCCGTCGACGATGGCCGGGCCGTAGACCCGAAGCGGCCACTCGTAGGTGTGCACGATCCGCAGCCGCCGGCCACGCCGCCGGGCCTCGGCGGCCGCCCAACCGGCAGCCCGCAGCGCGGGATCCGAACCGTCGACCGCCACCACGATCGGATTGGTCGTGTCGTTGATGCTCATCTCATCTCCTTTTCGGGGTTGGTCAGCAATGCCGGCGGTCCCTGATGTCGATCACGCCCGGAATGGCGGCGATGCGGGAGAGCGCGGGGGCCTGGCCGCCCGGCTGCCGGCCGGTGAGCTGCACGACTCCGGCGTCCACGCTCACCCGGACCGCGTCGCCGAGCTCGTGCTCGACGTCGGCCTGGATCTCCTTGTCCGGCCGGAGAAACACGCTCAGCAGGTCGCTCCGGGTCAGCACACCGACCAGCCGCCCGCCGTCGGCGACGTACAACTGGTGCCGGCCGGACCTGACCAGCGCCCGGGTCGCCTGGCTGAGGGAGGCGCCCGGGCGCACGCTGACCGCCGGCGAGGTCATCAGCTCACCCGCGGTCCACCGCCGGGTGCCGCGGCGCTTTGCCTTGGCGCGCAACAGGTCGGCCTCGGACACCTCGCCGGCGAGCAGGCCGGTGGCGCTGACCACGGGCACCGCGCCGAGGTTCCGCTCCGCGAGCAGTTCGAGTACCTCTTTGACCGGGGTGTGCGGCCGGACGCCGACCGGGTTCGGCGCCATCATCGAGGCGACGGTCGTCGCGCTGAGCTGGGTGGTCATCTGCGGTGTCCTTTCCTGCGGGGACACCTCAACCCTCGCCGCCCGCCGGGATGGCCGGCACCGACGCGAGACCCGAACCAGCAGGGACCTTCGACCCTGCGCGTCGGCGCGGACGACGAAAGCCTCTCGATCGCGGGACCTTCGACTCCGGAGGCGCAGCGGTCGACTCCTCAGGATTGGAGCTGTCCAACCGATGGAGGAGGTCCGAATGTCGATCAAGGACGTCGTGCGCAAGGGCACGACCCAGATTCCCGCTCAGCACACACCGAGCGGCACGCCGGCCGTGGCCGCGGGCCGGATCGTCGCCGCCGTGCGGATCACGATGGGGCTGCTGTTCGGCTGGGCGTTCGTGGACAAGTTGTTCGGGCTCGGCTACGCCACGGGCTCGGCCGGCGCCTGGGTCAACGGCGGCTCACCAACCAAGGGTTTCCTCGGCGGCCTCAAACACGGCCCGTTCCAGACCATGTTCACCGGCTGGGCCGGCGACGCCTGGGCCAACTGGCTGTTCATGCTGGGCCTCGGCGGCATCGCGGTCGCGCTGCTGTTCGGCGTGGGCCTGCGCATCGCCGCCGCCTGCGGCACGATCATGCTGTTGCTCATGTGGGCCGCCGAGTGGCCGCTCGACCGGCACACCTCGACCGGCGAGCTGACCAGGTCCACCAATCCGATCCTCGACGACCACATCGTCTACGCGCTGGTGCTGATCGCGCTCGCCGCGCTCTACGCCGGCCACACCTGGGGCCTCGGCCGGCGCTGGACCAAACTGGACCTCGTCACCCGAAACCGCTGGCTCATCTGAGATCCACCAGCTTGCTCCCGTGTGGACAGTCGGAGTCCACACGGGAGCTTCCGGTATGTCAGGGCGTCCAGGGCGTGCTGACCGCCCAGGTGGTGTCGGCCGCCCAGTTGGTCGTGGTGTCGAAGTTGTTCGAGCCGCCGTTGCTGGCGATGAACAGGGTGTTGTTGAAGTGGCGGAGGAACCTCGTCGGGAAGTTCATCGCGGCGAACGAGGTGCCGGTGCCGGCGTGGGCGGCCTGCGGGCAGAACGTGGCGTCCTGGCGGAACAGCGTGCTGCCGTTCATGGGCTGGCGGAACACCTGGAAGTTCTGGTGCCGCAGGAACTCGCCGGGGAAGTTGCGGGACTCGAACGACACGCACGAGTTGTTCGCCAGGCCCCGGCGCACGATCCAGCTCCCGTCACCCTTGTCCACGGCCGAGCTGCCCGACGTGATCACGGAGGTGACCGCGTTGTTGTTCTGGTGCCGGATGTAGCGGTCGGTGAAGCCGGAAGTGGTGGCGCGCAAGGAGATTGTGGAGCCGGAGTTGAGGGTGCCGGGCGCGACCGGGCTCGGGCCGCCGTAGCCGACCGAGGCGATGTTGGCCTGCACGGCGTTCTCCGTCGCGTCCGACGGCACACCCGCGGTCATCGCGCCCTCGAAGAAGTTGCCGATGGCGCTGTTGCTGTTGTCGCCACCGATGCCCAGGATGATCGCACCTTCCTTGTGCATCGGCGAGTAGCCGCTCCGGAACGGCGGGACCGGCAGCGCCCCGGAGAACCGGGTGGCCAGGCCGCCGGACTGCGCGTTGCCGTCCTTGAGGGCGAAGAAGTTCGTGCCGTTGTTCTTCAGCGTGGTGGTGACGTACGGGTTCCGGTTGCCGGTGTACGACGCGTTCTGGCTGCCGCCGGTGTTCGACTGGAACAGGCCGTTCTCCAGGTCTGCCATCACCCACGGGCCGCCGCCGTTGCACGGGGAGAACCAGCACAGCGTGCCGAAGTAGATGGCGTCCATGTGGCCGTTGCCGTTGTCCAGGTTGTTGGTCTCGGCGTTGCCGTAGTCGAAGCAGCAGCCGCTGTTGAAGTGCGTGCCGGACATGACCGCGTACATGCCCTCGGGCTGGCTGCCGGTCGCCACGCCGGACGTGGAGTTGTCGCGGTAACCCATCACACCGGAGAACTCCGCGCCGTACACGTTGCGGCCGCCGGCGGTCACCGGCAGCGCGTCCGCGGGCACCGGGTTGTCCTGGCCGCCGACGCCACCGGGCGGCGCCGGGGTGAGATCGTTGTGCCTGGTGGTCTGGTCGAAGATGATCGAGATCACGCAGGTCGTGTTGGCACAGAACGAGTCCTGCGCCGCGGCGTTCGCGTACCCGCCCGCCTCCAGGACGCCGATGTTGAGCGTCTGGTTGTTCGACGCCCGGCGCACCTGGTACAGCGGCCCGTTGTAGTTCTGGAACAGCGCCCGCGTCGTGCTGTGCGCCGCCACGCACGGCGTGCCGCCGGACGCGTAGATGTCGCACGGAAGCGGCCCGGCCGCCTGCGAAACTCCGGTCGAGGCGACCATCGTGCCACCGGTCAGCACAAGGGCCGCACCCACGGACGCCAGTGCTCGTCTCATCATTGTGCTCCTCTCAGCAGGGGTGTCGTCCGAGATCTCGAACAACGTTCGAAGAGCGGTAACGAGATGGACACTAGGGCCGGCCCGCAGCCGGTGCAAGCGGGATGCCCTGAAGGCCGCCTTCGGGACGTTGAGTGCCCTGAAGGCCGCCTTCAGGGCACTCACCACCCACCGAAATGCCCCTTTTGAGCAAGTTCGGAGAACGGCAGTCCCGTCCACCGGGTGAAAATCTCATGGTCCCGTACCGAACCGGAAAGGCAGGGTGGCCATGAGCAACAGCACCGTGCTCGTGCTTTTTCCCATCGCCGTGGCCATCATCATGCTCGGGCTCGGCCTGACGCTGACCCTGGACGACTTCCGCCGGGTGGTGAAATACCCGCGGGCGATGGTGGTCTGCCTGGTCTGCCAGATGCTGGTCTTACCCGCGATCTGCCTGGGGCTGGTGGTCGCGTTCAACTTACGACCCGAGCTCGCGGTCGGAATGATGCTGCTCGCCGCCTCGCCGGGCGGGAGCACGTCCAGCCTGTACAGCCACCTGTTCAAGGGCGATCTGGCGCTCAACATCTCGCTGAGCGCGGTCAACTCGGTGCTGGCGCTGTTCACCCTGCCGGTGATCGTCAACCTGTCGATCGCGGGATTCATCGGCTCGGACAAGTCGATCGGCCTGCAGTTCGACAAGGTGGTCCAGGTGTTCGCGCTGGTGCTGATCCCGATCGCGATCGGCATGGCGGTCCGCGCCCGGTTCACCGCCACCGCCGAGCGGCTGGAGCGCTCCGTCAAGGTCCTGTCGGTGTTCGTCCTGCTGCTGATGGTCGGCAGCGTGATCGCCGGCCTCGGCAGGAACGTGTTCGCCATTCTCGGCGAGATCATCGTCGCGGCGGTGGCCTTCAACCTGATCAGCATGGTGGTCGGCTACTACGCCCCGCGCCTGCTGAAGGTCGGTGAGCGGCGCTCGATCGCCTCGGCGTTCGAGATCGGGCTGCACAACGCGAGCCTGGCCATCACCATCGGGTTGAGCCCGACCCTGCTCAACAACACCCTGATGGCGATGCCGCCGGTGGTGTACGGCTTCGTCATGTTCTTCACGGCCGCCGGCTTCGGCTTCGTCGTGTCCCGCCGTGTGCCCACGCTGACCACGGTCCGCGGCGGCAGCATCGAGCAGCCGGGGGCGAGCAGGCGCCGGCCGGCCGCGTGATCTCGAAGATCTGGCCCGCAGGCGATCCGTTGACGGATGGTCTGCGGGCCAGGTTCGTCGCCGCCGAAATGCTTGCTCACTGAATGGAAGCCGTTGACCGCAATGGCAGGAAATTGGTGCGATGGGAACATGCTCGCGCCAAGACACGCCGCGGTAGCGCCGCGCCCCACGCTCGTTCCCGCGGCAGGTTCGGGAGCCCGGCCGGCCCCGGTGCCGGCTGTGCCTACTTCGGAGGTCACGATCGCCTTCCGGGTCGCGGCGGAACCGGCCGAGCTGGCCCACGTCGCGGCCCGGCTGGTGGGGTTCCTGCGTGAGCTGGTCGGCGTGTCCTCGGCCCGGGTGCTCGTCGAAGCGCGGGCCCCGGCGCCGTCGATCGTCCGCCGCCCCCGGACCGGCACGCCCGACGCGGCGCTGCGGATTCTGGTGACCCCGCGGCGGGTTCTGCTGCACGGCGCGGACCTGCAGCTGACCCGGCTGGAGTTCGACCTGCTGCTGTTCCTGTGCAGCGCGCCGGGACGCGTGCACACCCGCGCGGCCCTCATGGCCGGGGTGTGGCACAGCCCGGCCGATCTCGGCGGGCGCACGGTGGACGTGCACGTCCTGCGGCTGCGCCGGAAGCTGGGCGCCGACCTCGGCCTCATCCACACCGTGCGCGGCGTCGGCTACCGGGTCGACAACCAGCACCTGCTGTCCATTGAGGACGGTTAGCGGCGGGTCACCCGCAGCGTGTAGTCGCTGCTCGCCGACTTGCTGAGGAGCTCGATGCGGACCCCGGCCGTGGTGTTGTCGTAGGTGGCGACCTCGCCGGTGCCGAGGTCGAACGCGGCGTCGTTCAGAGCGTTGCCGCACAGCGACGTCGTGGGGTGCGCGTCGACGACCCGGACCGGGCCCGAGCCGGAGTTGATGCCGGAGTCGACCTGGTAGACCAGCACACCGGTGTCGCAGATGGCCGAGTCGTTGCCGGCGCGGGTGCGGACCTCGGCCACGAAGGCGACGTTCGTGCTGGTGCGGACGACGACGGCCTTCACCCCGCCGGTGGTGCTCAGCGGGTTGACCGTGACCTGGGTCGTGCCGGGCGTCGAGACGCAACGCAGCTGGGCGTCGTCGAGCCAGCCGAGCTTCCACTTGTGCCAGGCGAAGTAGTCCGGAGCCGGGCCGCTGATCAACCCCATGAGGTCCCAGCCGCCGACGAACGGGTGCCCGCCGCCACCGCTGGCGAACGAGTACAGGTCGGGAAGGCTGAACGTGTGGCCGCTCTCGTGGTTGAGCACCTTGAAGCCCCAGTTCCACATGTCCTGCCCGAACGTGACCACCTGCCGGAACTCCCGGCCGTCCGCGGACACCCCGGCCCCGGCCGGCGCCAGGAACGTCGGCGAAAAGCTGATCGCGGCCGCGGCCCGGTTCGGGATGATGTGCAGCAGCTGGAAACCGCGGAAGTCGACCGCGGCGTCGGCGGCCCGCACCGCGTCGGTGATGTAGGCCCGGTGCAGGGAGAACGTCAGGCCGCGCTGGAAGTTGTACGCGCTGGACGGCTGCGGCATCCGGAACCAGCGGTGCACCGGGGTGACGTCCATGGTCAGCCGGCCGTACGAGCTGGCGGCGAACCAGTTCGGGCCGCCCGGCACCAGGTTGGCGAAGTCGGTCGTGGTCGCCTCGGTGGCCGGCACGTCCGGGAAGTCGACGAAGATCGTCACCACGCTCACCCGGCCGACCGGCCGGACGAAGTTGGCCCAGTTCGTCGGGCCTTCGGACAGGTTCACACCGGTGTTGGGCAGCCCGCACGGACCGGACACGTCGGCCACCGCCACGTCGGCCGCGGTGGGTTTACCGAACCAGGCCAGGAGAGCGACGGCGGCAAGGGCGAGTCGATATCGCATGGGATCTCCTCGATGTTCGAAATACCGAATTGTGTTCCGGATTCCGCACATTGAGGGTAGCCCTACGGAACGTGCCGGCTCAATGCCGCTCAGATACCGAGCACGTCGCGCCGGACGTCCTCGTTGTCCCGCAACGTTTCCGGCGGGCCGCCCGCGATGACCCGGCCCTCGGCGAGGAGGTAGGCCCGGCTCGAGATGTCCAGCGCGCGGTCAATGTCCTGCTCCACCAGCAGAACGCTCACCCCGGCCTGGTTGATCGTGGCGATCGCCTCGAACACCTCGTCGGTGACCACCGGCGCCAGGCCCAGCGACGGCTCGTCCAGCAGCAGCAACCGCGGCGCGGCCATCAGCGCGCGGCCGATGGCGAGCATCTGCTGCTCCCCGCCGGACAGACTGCCGGCCAGCTGCGCGGACCGGGCGGCAAGTCTGGGGAACAGCCCGAACACCTCGTCCAGCGTCGCCCGGTACCGGGCCCGGGCCGCGCGACGGTACGCGCCGAGGCAGAGGTTGTCGTGGACGGACATGTGCCCGAACACCCGCCGCCCCTCGGGCACGATCGCCACCCCGTGGTCGCAGACCCGGTGCGCGGGCAGGCCGACCACCTCGGCACCGCCCACCGTGATCCGGCCGCGGACCGAGGAGTGCACGCCGCCGACCGACATCACCAGCGTCGACTTCCCGGCGCCGTTCGGACCGATCAGGCTCACCGTCTCGCCGGCGCCGACGTCCAGCGTGACGTCCCACAGTGCCTGCGCGGCGCCGTAGAAAGCATCGAGGTTGCGGACTTCAAGCATGTGCACGCTTCCCCAGATAGGCCTGGACCACCGCCGGATCGCTGAGCACCGTCCCGGGATCGCCGTCGGCGAGGCAGGTTCCGCGGTCCAGCACGATGACCCGGGTCGCCAGCGCCTTCACCACCCGCAGCAGGTGCTCGACGATCACGATGGTGATCCCGGAGGCGTGCACCCGGCGGATCACCTCCACCGCGTTGTCGATCTCCGCGGGGTTCAGCCCGGCCAGCGCCTCGTCGAGGAGCAGCAGTTGCGGCGCGGTGGCCAGCGCCCGGGCGATCTCCAGCAGTTGTCGTTGGTGCAGGTTCAGCGCGGACGGGTACGCCCCGGCCAGGTGCGCGAGCCCGACCATGACCAGGTGCCGCTCGGCGATCCTCCGGGCCGCGCCGAGGGACCGCGGCTCGCGGCCGAACATGACCGCCATGGCCACGTTGTCCCGCACGGTCATCGAGGCGAACGGCCGCGGGATCTGGTAGGTGCGGGCCACCCCGGCGTGCGCGATCCGGTGCGGCGGCAGGCCCGTGGTGTCCCGGCCGGCGATGCGGATGCTGCCCCGGGTCGGCCGCAGGCTCCCGGCCAGCATGCTCACCAGCGTGGTCTTGCCGGAACCGTTCGGCCCCACCAGGCCGACCAGCTCGCCCTGCCGGATCCACAGCGTCAGGTTCTGCACCGCGTGCACGCCGCCGAAGTGCCGGGTGAGGCCGTCGCACTCCACCAGCGCCGCATCGCTGTCCACAGTGGACTCGGGAATGTCCGGCCCGACCGCCTCGGTGGCCTTTCCGCGGCGCCGGGGAAACAGCGCGCGCACCCGGACGTAGATCCCCTCGGGCGCGATCAGGACCATCAGGATCAGCACCGCGCCGAGCACCACCAGCTGCCAGCCGGTGAGGTCCAGCGCGGTGAGCCGGTCCTGCAGCAGCACCACCAGCACCGCGCCGATCACCGGCCCGAACCAGTGGGTGCGCCCGCCGAGCACGCTCATCACGATCACGAACAGCGGCACGGTCAGCGTGAACACGCTGTCCACGGTCACGAAACCGATCTGCAGCGCGAAAATACTGCCGCCGACGCCGCCGATCACCGCGCTCACCACGAGCGCCAGCAGCTTGTGCCGGAACGTGGCCACGCCCAGCGCCTCGGCGACGTCCTCGGCGTCCCGAATGGACGCCAGCGCCCAGCCGGACCGGGTGTGCGCCATCAGGAACGCCACCGCGACCGCGAGGCCGGCGACCACCAGGTTGATCAGGTACAGGAAGTCCTGGAACCGGCCGAGCGCCGGCGGGAACGGCGGAAGGGGCACGATGATCCCCTGCCCGCCGTCGATCGCGCCGTTGATCCGGGCCAGTGCGGCCAGGATGAACGGCACGGCCAGGGTGAGCAGCGCGAAGATCTCCCCGCGCAGCGACCGCAGCCGGAACGCCAGCATCCCCATGCCGAGCGCCAGAACGGCGCACAGCCCCGCGGCGATCAGCGCGGTCGCGTAGAAGTTGACGTGGTGCCGGCCGAACAGCACCGCGGTCGTGTACGCCCCGACTCCGACGTAGGCCGCCTGACCGAAGCTGAAATACCCGCTGTAGCCGGAAAGCACGTTCCAGCTCGTCGCCTGGGTGACCCAGAACAGCATCGTGGTCAGCAGCGCGAGGTAGGCGATCGGGAAGCCCAGCGTCTCCCGGTACAGCGACAGCGCGGAAAGCGCGCCCGTCGCCAAAACGATCCCGATGAGCCCCCGCGCGATGGGGAGGGAAGCAACGTGGCCACGTTTTCCCGCTTTCGCTCCAGTCGCATGAACGTCACGTTGCTTTCCCATCACCGCACCGCCCGGCGCGCGAACAATCCCTGCGGCCGGAGCAGCAGCGCCAGCACGATCGCGGAGAACAGCACGAACGGCGCGGCCGCCGGGGAGAGCAGCACCGACACCACGCCGGAGAGCACCCCGACCAGCAGCCCGGCGGCGAGCGTGCCGGTCAGGTGCCCGACGCCACCGAGGATGACCACGGCGAAGACCGTGCCGAACCACTCGAACGCGGTGGCCGGGGTGAGCGCGTTGGCCAGCGCGAACAGCATGCCGGAGACCGCGGCGGTGGCACCGGAGAGCGCCCCCAGCAGCACGCCCAACCGGCGGTGGTCGATCCCGAATGCGCTCGCGATCGTCCGGTCCTCGGCGAACGCCCGCAGCGCCCGGCCGGTGAAGGTGCGCCGCAGCGCGAACTGCGCGCCCGCGATCAGCACGACCGCGATCCCGGACGCGAGCAGCGTGGTAACCGGGAAGATGAGGCGCCCCAACGGAACCGACGCGGTGGCGTACGGGTTGACCGCCGCGCTCATCCGCCGGAAGTCCGCGCTCCACACGTTGCTCACCAGCTGCACGCACATGATCAGCAACCCGAAGCTGGCCAGCAGCGAGTTCAGCTCCGAGATGCCGACCCGGTCATAACCCCACTGCAGCACCCCGCCCAGCACGAACATCGCCGGCACGGTGATCACCAGGGTCAGGATCGGGTCCCAGCCCCAGCTCGAGGCGAGCTGGAACGTCAGGTAGGCGCTCACCAGGATCAACCCGAAATGCGCCAGGTTGATGATCCGCAGCACCCCCCAGGTCACCGAGACACCGGCCGCCATCAGCGCGTAGAGACCGCCGAGCAGCACGCCGGCCAGGGCGGCCTGGAGGGTGCTCATGGGTGCACCTCGCCGGGTCGGAGTGCCCTGAAGGTGACCTTCAGGGCGTTCAATGCCCTGAAGGTCACCTTCATGGCATTTCTCCTCACGCCGCGGGACGCTTCAACTGGGCCGCCGCCCGGTCACTGGGCCACACCGTGACCCAGTCCTTGTTCTGGATCTGCTTGATCGCCTGCGTGGGTGGCCAGAAGTTGTTCACCTTCGGGTCGAAGGTGAGGTGGCCGTTGAAGGTGGTGTCGGCGCCGGACTTGTGCAGCTGGTCGCACAACCCTTTCTGGTCCAACCCGTTGCTGCCCTTGACCGCGGCGGCCAGGATCTCCCAGGCGGTCCAGGACGCCGCGGCCTGCGTCTCGAACACCGTGTACGGCAGCTTCGCGTTGCCCGCCCGGGTCTTGAACTCGGTGACGACGTCGCTCGCGTCGCCACCCAGCTTGTCCAAAGTGGACTTGTTGGGCTCGAAGATGGTCACCGAGAGCATGCCGTCGGAGGCGGCGCCGAGGCCGAGCGGCGGACCGGGCGCGGGGAACAGGCTGAACATCAGCGGCGGCTTGTAGCCGAGCTGGGCCATCGCCTGCAGCAGGTTGACCGGGTCGACGCCGAGCCCGTTGTTCACCACCAGATCCGGCTTGGCATCACGGATCTGGGTGGCGATCGGGGCCCAGTCGGTGGTGGTCGGCGGGTAGCGGATCTCGGCGACCACGGTGAGCCCGCGCTGTTTGGCGATCGACACGGCGCCGGTCTTGTCGGGCTCCGAGCCGTAGGAGACGAAGTCGGTGGAACCGTTCTGGTTGGTCACGATCGCCACCTTGGCCGGCGGGGCCGGCAGGCTCGCCACCGCGTCGAAGAGCTGGTTCGGCACGAACTTGTTCGGCTCCGGGCCGATCGACCAGCCGGGGAACTGGCATTCGTACTTCATCAGCGGCGCCAGCACCGAGGTGTGCTGTGGCAGCGTGAAACCATGCCGCTGCGCGACCGCCATGGCGGACAGAATGTTCGGCGTCGCGTACGGCCCGATGATCAGATCCACCTTGTCCTGACTGATCAGCTGCTCGTACAGGGTGCTGACCTTCGCCTGGTCGGACTCGTCGTCCCGGACGATCCATTTCACCTGCCGGCCGAGCAGCCCGCCCTTGGCGTTGAGCCGGTCGACGAACTGCTCCCCCACGATCTTGTGGATGGCCCCGGTCGCGGCGAACGCACCGGACAGCGACAGCGTCGAGCCGACCACGATCGGCTCGGTGCTCGGCGCCGGGGCGGCACCACTGTCGCTTCCGGACTTCGCCTCGCACCCGGCGAGCGCGATCGCCGTGACGGCAACCAGAACGGGTAACCAGTGCTTCATGGTTCGCTCCGGCGCGGCCGCAGATGGCGTTGGCTTCCCTCGTCCGCTGCTCGGCGCTCGTTCCTCGCGCCTGCGCTGCTCCTCGGTCCAGCCAACACCGCGGCCGCACCTCCGCTCACTGCTCATGATTCAGCCCATCTCGCCGGTGTTGTGAACGATCCTGCCGCCGACCACGGTGAGCACCGGCCGCACCTGGCGCAGCTGGTCCTCCGGCACCGTGAAGTAGTCGCGGTCGAGCACCACGACGTCGCCGAGCCGGCCCGGCTCGAGCGTGCCGAGCTGGTGCTCGTCCGGGCCGCCGAGGAACCAGCCGTTGGCCCGGGTGTAAAGGGCCAGCACCTCCTGCCGGCTGATCTGCTGGCCGGCGTTGATCACCTGCCCGAGCGCGTTCCGCCCGGTCGTCGCGTAATACATATGAATGAACGGGTTCATCGGCGCGATCTGCATGCCGTCCGAGCTCATCCCCGCCGGAATCCCGCTGTCCACGATCATCCGGAACGGCGGCCCGTTGCTGGTCGCGGTGCCGGCGAGATAACGCCACCCGGTCAGGTTCACCCCGCCGCCGATCGCCTTGAGCCGGTCCACATAATCCCGGGTGATGAACGGAACGTGCGCCACCACCCAGCGCAGCCCGGTGATCGAGTGCTCGGCGTTGACCGCCTCATACCCCTGAATCTCGGTCTGAAAGTCGGTCGGCGTCAACGAATGCACCTCGGCGCGCCACCCCGCCGCGGCCACCTTGCGCGCGGCGTCCAGCCACGTCGCCCCGAGCCCGGCCGCGATGAACTCCCCGATCCCGCCGGTCCGCACCCAGTCGTTGCCATAGAACGGAAACGCGTTCCGCAGCCGCTGCGTCAACTCCGGCAGCGCCGGATCGGTCTCCATGTGCAGGAAGTTGATCCGCAACCGGACGATCCCCGCACCCTCCGCGTACACCGCGAGAAACGGCTGGTGCATCGCGAAGTTGTCCTCATGCGCCGCCCCGTCCGACGGCGTCCCGGTCGCCTGGAACGCGCCCTGGTCCAGATGCGTGGTCACCCCGACGCTCGCCGCGTACGCCATCGCGTCCCGCACCCCACGCATACGCTGCTCGAACGTGAGCGTGCGCCGCAATGCCAGCGTCGCTTTTCCGGTCTCCGTCCCCGCGGCGATCGAACCGTCCGCGCCCACCGTCACCGCCGGGTCCGCCGCCTCGAGGAACGCCTTCCCCAAGCTGTTCGTCACCGACGGCCCGCTGAAGCTGATCGAGAGATAGGCCGGATGCCGCGGCACCGCACTGTCCAGTTCGGACAGCGTCGGCAACCGCACCTCCCGGAACTGGTTGAAGTGAAAGCCGCCGATCGTCGTGATGAACTCCCCCGCC
Organism: Actinophytocola sp.; assembly: GCF_036002505.1. Taxonomy (GTDB): domain Bacteria; phylum Actinomycetota; class Actinomycetes; order Mycobacteriales; family Pseudonocardiaceae; genus DASYTH01. The sequence continues at coordinate 26,190 of NZ_DASYTH010000273.1, forward strand.
GGCACCCGCCGCGCCCGCTCCCGGTACGCCGCGGCCACATCCGCGATGGAGTACGCGTTCTCCAGCGGCGTGTGCCGCCCCGGCCGGTTCCCCATCAACACAACATGGTTGTGGTTGTCGATGATCCCCGGAATCGCCGTCCGCCCGTGCAGATTCACCAACCGCGCCCGCTCCGACACCACCCGCCGCGCGGCCCCGAGGCTGTCCCCGACGTAAACGACCCGCCCGTCACGGACCGCCACCACCCCGACCACGCGGCCCGCCCGGTCCATCGTATGGATCTTGCCGCCATACAGCACAAGATCGTCCACCCCCGGCGCCCCACCGGTCGCCTCCGCGGGCACAGCACCGCCGACCGCACCCGCGCCCACCACCGCACCCGCGGCACCGGCCCGCACCACAGTCCGTCTCGATACGCCCTTGTATCCACTCGCACCCATCGTCCGACCGCCCTTCATCGGCTCACGACGGCTGCTAACGCGCGTGAGTGTAAGCTCACACTTCACGCCTGTGCAATGCTGCTTAACAGCGTGGTAGGTACGGCCTCAACACCTCGACGGTGTCCGGACAGGCCAGGTAGCCCCGCACCGTATGAAAGTCCCACTCCCCGATCCGCAGATCCGACCGGTGCACATCGATCCCGTCGAAACACTCCCCCAGGTCCCGCGGAACAGCCACGATGTCCCCCACATCCGCCAAGTTCACCCACCGCCCCACCCCCGGCGGCCGCGCCCCCCGCCCACCCGTCGCCGGCCGCAACCGCTCAAACACCACCCCCGGCATCCCCAGCGGGCTCCCCAACGTCACCAGCACCTCAACCCCGAGCTCCGGCCGCGCCCAGAACGCCTCATACGCCACGACACTCCCCAGCGAGTGCGCCACCACCACCCCCGGCCGCTGCGCCTCAATGACATCGGCAACCGCCTCCCGCGCCGCCACCCGCCGCGCCGACCCCGGCTCAGCCAGGTACGTGTGCACCTCCCGGCAGAACCCGATCGCCGCCACCCGCGCCGCCCGCCCGAACCGCCGGCTCAACCACTCAGCCGCCTGCCGCGCCCTCGCCGTCCGCGGCCCCAACGCCACCTGCGCCCGCGGCTGCAACTGCTCCACCCAGGCAACCAGCAGCTCCTGAGCCCCCGGCTCCAGCAACGCCGGATCATCCTCATCCCCCTGCACCACCCCCCGATGCAGGTGATGCGCGTAATAAGCCACACTCAACTCGACCGGCGACGCCAGCCAGGACGCCCAGTCCGCACTGATCGCCTCACTCGCACCCGAGACCGACCGCGCGCGCCGGTAATAGTGGTAGCTGCCGATGCCATGCACCCCGACGATCCGGCTCACGCCCGCCACTTCCCGCGAACAGCCTCAACATGCCGGAACGTGATCACGTGATCGCCCGCGACCACCACCAGATACCCGTCCCGCGTTACCTCGATCGACGAAACCGGCCCAGCCACATCGATCCTGTCAAGCTGCCGGTGAGCCACCGGATCCCACACCCGCACAGTGCCATCGGCGCCACCACTGAACACAAGCGGAGTGGAATCGCTGGACACGGGTGGGCTGCCATTGAGCATGCTGGCGACCAGGCGCTCCGCAAGAGACGTATTCCGACTAACCGTCTCGGGCTCGTCGAGATCTATCACCGTACGTACGACGACGTCCAGCTGCGGCTTCACAGGCAGGAACACGATCTCAGGCAGATTTTCGATGAAGACATCATGGCGAACCTCGTAGGTCGAGAACGACCATCGCCGAGCGATTCCGAACTGCTGCCTCAGATATCCATCCGCTGCCGCGCGAAGTCCCCACACCACAGGCAACCGGTACTCGTCCGGGCAACCGATGATACTCAATGGGGCGCCAGGCCTCTCGAGGATCCGCGCAAGCACGATAATCAGCTCACTCTGGCAATGCCGTACTTGCTCCTGCATCAACTGGAACTCATGAGCGATATCGGAGAAGAATGCCGGCGACACGGGCGCCAGCCATGGCATCGAGTCAATTTTGGCACGCCACCCTTCCCAATTGGCGAGAGCGAGGGCGACCGGCACATCGAGGACAGCCGTCGAACCTATCAGCACGTGGGCGCTGTTCCGCCCGGGGCTGACGCCGGTGTCAACCCGCCGCACGACAGCCGCGGTCCCGTCTTCGAATTCGATGTACGACAATGCGTGGCCTGGCGACTCGGTGCCGGGCCCCGGCTGTAGCCGGACATGCTCCTGCAGTCTGCGCTGCCAACGTTGTGTTTCTGACTCTATAGCGAATGAATTAGCCATTATAGACAGTCCCGCGTCACGGGACCACCCGAAGAATGCCTGGTGGACAAGGTTGTCGGTCTGAGGCTCAGGAACGGTATCTTTGCCGAGTAAGCGAACGTCGCAATGCATGGCCGCAAGTGCGGTGACCGGTCCGGTATGGCCGG
>NZ_DASYTH010000274.1:0-40685 GCF_036002505.1 Actinophytocola sp.
GGCGTGGTCATGATTCTTTGGCGCGAAGCGCCCCCCGCCAACCGGCACCCCAAAACCAAACCGGCACCGACGAGCACCACGGCGGCGCCACAGGCGGCGCCGTAGCGCTTCCTTTGTCTTTCCCTCTCCTAAAATTTCTAATCTTTTTAAAGGCGACCATCACCTGCCAAGAGCGGGAGAAGGATCCACTGCAAGGTTGTGGGCAGAGGAGGCCGCCCGCGGCCGAGTCTGTCCACAGCCTTGCGCCGGAACGCCGGACCCAGCCCACCCAAAGGCGACCACCCCGAGCGTTCCGACGAAGCCCGGTAGACCCGCCAAGCAAAACCGCGCCCAGCCCCGCCAAGCGAGACCTACCAGGACATCCCCTGACACCCCGCCGACGTCCCCCGCCCCTCACACTGCAAAGTAGCGTGCTCAATCCGATACCGACTCGCCAGCAGCCCCTGCGCAGCGCGAAGCACACGATCCCGGTCCACCCCATCACGCAAAGTCAAATGCGCAGAAAGCACCTCCATCCCCGAGGTGAGCGTCCAGACGTGCAGATCGTGAACCCCGGCAACACCCTGCAGCCCACCCAGCGCGCTGATCATCTCCGGCACGTCGACCCGCTCCGGGGCATGCTGGAAGAGGATGTTGAGGGAGCGACGGGCAAGCGTCCACGTACGCGGGAGGACGAACAAGCCGATCGCCACACCGATGAGCGGGTCGGCGTAGCGCCAGCCGAAGAGCAGCGTTGTCGCGCCGCTGAGGAGAACCCCGAAGGAGCCGATCAGGTCGGCGAGGACCTCGAGGTACGCGCCCCGGACGTTGAGGCTTTCGCTGGATCCCTTGCGGAGCAACAGGAACGAGGCGAGGTTGGCGAGCAGGCCCAGGGACGCGGCGATGATCACAGGGAGGCCGGGAACGTCGGGCGGGTCGGCGAACCGGGTAGCGGCCGCGACCACCACGTAGCCGGCGACGCCGAACAGCAGCACGGCGTTGGCGAGGGCGGCGAGAACTTCGGCCCGGTAGAGGCCGAATGTCCGGTGTGGACGGTTGGACTTCCGGTTGGCGACGACGATGGCGACCAGCGCGAGGCCCACCCCGATCATGTCGGTGAGCATGTGCGCGGCGTCGGAGATGAGCGCCAGTGAGGAGGTGGCGAGGCCGACGGTCAGCTCGACCGCCATGAACACCGCCGCGATGGCGAACGCGGCGGTCAGCCGGCCGCGGTGCCGCCCGGAGGCGCTGGCCGGCGTGTGGCCGTGGCCGTGTCCCATCTCCCCTGCCTTCTCGCCGGTTCAATCCCGAGGAGAACGTATAGTCGCATGCGCATGAGTACAACGTCAGATTACTCGCCGGCGTGTGCGACCTTGGTCGCCTGCCGGTCGAGCCAGCGGCCGAACGCCCTGGTGAGGATGGGTGCGATCCGGGCGCCCAGGGCGGTGATCCGGGCCTCCGGGGTGACCGGGACGACGACCCGGTTGTCCCGCACGGCCCTGATCACGGCCGCGGCGACCTTGTCCGGGCTGTAGCCGCGCCGACGGTAGGCGGCGGTGGCGCGCTCCCGCCGGGCCCGCTCCTGGTCCGGGGTGGTACCGGCGAACCGGGTGGTGCCGGTGATGTTCGTGTGCACGACGCCCGGGCAGATCGCGCTCACCCCGATGCCGGCCGGTTTCAGCTCGCCCTCGAGGCACTGGGCGAGCATCAGCACGCCGGCCTTGGTCGTCGAGTACGCCGGCAGCGTGGGGGTGGGGAAGAAGCCGGCCATGGACGCGGTGATCACCACGTGGCCACCCTCGCCGCGCTCGACCAGCGGCGGCAGGAACGCCCGTAGCGTGTTGACCACGCCCCACAGGTTCACGTCCAGCACCCGGCGCCAGTCCTCCTCGGAGGTCTCCAGGAACGACCCGCTGACACCGATGCCGGCGTTCGCCATGATCACGTCGGGCACGCCGTGCTCAGTGCGAATCTGATCAGCCAACTTCCCGGTGGCCAATCCGTCGGCGACGTCGAGTTGGAACGGGAACGCCGCCGAGCCGTGCGTAGCGGCGGCCTCGGCAGTCTCCTTGGCCGTAGCAAGGTCGACGTCCAGGCAGAGCACGTCCGCACCCTCCTGGGCGAAGGCGAGCGCGGTGGACCGGCCGATGCCGCTGCCGGCACCGGTGACCAGGGCGAGCCGGCCGGACAGCGGTCCGCGCTCCTCGCCGACCCGGGACCGGGCCAGCTCGCGGCTGGCCGGCCGGCCCTCGATGTGGTCGACGAACTCGGTGACCAGCCGGGTGACCGCCCGGGGATGGGTGCGGACCGCCCAGTGGCCGGCGGCCAGCTCGCGCCGCCAGAGCCGGGTGCACCACGGGTCGGCGGCGGTGAGCAGGTTCAGCGTGCAGTACTGATCCTGAGTTAGTGCTATCTGCTGGATGGGTACTTTCGTTTCGCCGGGTACCGGTCGCCTGGGCCGGTACGGCATGTTCGCCCGGTACAGCCCGAGGCCGTTGCGGGCGTCGCGGTAGTCGGCGTGGAACCTCGCCCGCAGCGCCGGCAGCCGCCAGACCAGTTCGGGCACCGCGGGCACCTGGAACGCCGCCATGTACCAGGAGTGCGCGGCCTGCCGGAGCACGTGCGGGGCGCGCCGCGGGCTGCGCAGGCCGCCTCGGGTCCAGTGTCCGATGTGCTCGAGGCTCGGCCCGGAGATCGTGGTGAACGAGGCGAACAGCTTGGCGTGCAAGGGTTCGGTGACCGCCTCCCAGGCGTGGATGGAACCCCAGTCGTGGGCGACGAGGTGTACCGGACCGTCCGGGCTGACCGCCGCCACGACCGCGACGAGGTCCTCGACCAGGTTCTCGATCCGGTAGCCGTCCCGGGTCTTCGGCTCCTCCGACTCACCGTGCCCGCGCAGGTCGTACCGCACCACCCGGAACCGCTCGGCGAGTAACGCGGCCACCCCGTCCCACACCGACGAGTTGTCCGGATACCCGTGCACCAGCAGGATCGTCCGCCCCTCGGCCCGCCCCTCCTCCCGCACCGCGAGCCGCACCCCGCCCGAGTCCACCCACCGCCGTCGCGTGTCGCTCATGCCGATCACCGTAGGCGCTCGAGCCAGCGTAGCGTCGGGGGAAAGTCACTCACCGTGCGCTCAATTGCAAACGCACTCACCATTCGGGCGATAGCAATTCTCCAGGCCACCAGCTCACGCTGAGATCACCCTGCTATCTCCTGCGTGCCGTGGGAGGTCCACATGCGCCGCCTCCTCCTCGTCCTGCCCCTGGCCTTCGCCACCGTGATCACCCTCGCGATCGTCCCCTCCGCACAAGCCGCACCGGGTCCGTACACCGCGCTCGGCGACTCCTACTCCTCCGGCGTCGGCACCCGGACCTACTACGCCGACAGCGGTTCCTGCTACCGCTCCCCCAGCGCCTACCCGGTGCTCGTGGCCCAGCGCACCGGCGCGCCGCTCACCTTCGCCGCCTGCTCCGGGGCGCGGGTGGCCGACGTGCAGAACACCCAGCTCGGCAGCCTCAACGCGGGCACCGCGCTGGTGACCGTGTCGATCGGCGGGAATGACGCCGGATTCGTCGACGTGATCACCTCGTGCGCCCGCCCCTGGCCGTGGACCTGCTGGGGCGATATCGACAACGCCAACGCGTTCATCCGGAACACCCTGCCCGCCCGGCTCGACGGCCTGTACAACACGATCCGCGGCCGCGCTCCCAACGCGACGGTCGTCGTGGTCGGCTACCCGCGGCTGTTCAACGGCCAGGAGTGCAACTTCGGCGCCCGGATCAGTTCCGGCGAGCAAACTGAGCTGAACAAGACCGCCGACCTCCTCGACAGCACCACCGCCGCCCGCGCCGCCGCCCACGGATTCGGCTTCGTTGACCCGAGATCCGCCTTCACCGGCCACGCCATCTGCTCCACCGCCGAGTGGCTCAACGGCCTGTCCAACCCGATCATGGAGTCCTACCACCCCAACCAGACGGGCCAGTCCGCCGGCTACACGCCGCTCGTCCTGGCCCGCCTGGGGGTCACCGTCGGAGCGGGGGTGGCTGCGGCCTGAATGCCATGAAGGTGACCTTCAGGACGTTGAGCGTCCTGAAGGTCACCTTCATGGCAGTCCCTACCCGCGGAGGTCGTAGACGGTAGCGCCGCCGATGATGGTGGCGGTGTAGTTGTCCGCGACCCACTGGGCGATCTCGCTGTTGCCGCGGCCGGGGCCGCCGCCCATGCCGCCGCCGCTGATGTAGTAGCTGATCCGGCCTTCGCTGACCCATTGCTGGAACTGGGCGAGGGTGGGCGCGGGGTCGCTGCCGTTCCAGCCGCCGATGGCGATCACGGCTTTGCCGCTGGCGAGTTGGAGGTTGGCGGCGGAGGTGGCGCCGGTGGTGGCGGCGGCCCAATCGGTGGTCGTCTGCGAGAGGAAGGTGGTCAGCTCGGTGCTGGACGCCTCGCTGCCGGGGCCGCCGCCCATGCCGCCGCCGAAGCCGCCCGCGGAGTACTCGGCCGGACCGGAGACCGGGATCGAGCCGCTGTGTGTCGCAGACGCGGTGGCGACGGCGTAGGCGCCGGATGCGGCACCGGTGGTGATGATCGCGGCGGCCGCGATCACGGCGACCAGGCGGCGCATCGTGGGCAGGCCGACGATCACCACAGTGGCCACCACGACGCTTGCCACGAGGATCAGCCAGCGCAGTGCGGGGAGCCAGGTTTCGCTGCGGTGCAACAGGATGAAGGACCAGGCGCCGGTGACCGCGATCATCGCGCCGAGGGTGATCCGGGCGGGTGGGTAGGCCCGGCCGCGCCAGAGCTCGCGGCCGCCGATGGCGACCAGGGCGGCGATGGCGGGTGCCAGGGCGACCGAGTAGTACGGGTGCGTGATGCCGCTCATGTAGCTGAACACGAGCGCGGTGACGACCAGCCAGCCGCCCCAGAGGATCAGCGCGGCGCGGGTGCGGTCGGTGCGCGGGGCGCGCCGGGTGAACCAGAGGCCGGCGACGAGGGCGATCAGCGCGGCGGGCAGCAGCCAGGAGATCTCGGTGCCGAAGCTGGCGCCGAACATGCGGAACAATCCGGTGCTGCCGCCGAACGCGGTGTTCCCGTTGCCACCGCCGCCGAAGCCACCGCCGCCCGGGTTGCCGTCACCGCCGAAGATCCGGCCGAAACCGTTGTAGCCCAAGGCAAGCTCCAGCACGCTGTTGTCGGTGGAGCCGGCGATGTAGGGGCGGCTTTCGGCGGGCCAGAGCGCGACCAGCGCCACGAACCAGCCGGCGGAGACGACCAGAGCGCCCAGCGCGGCGAACAGGTGCGCGATCCGGCGGCCCAGACCCGTTGGGGCGGCGACCAGATACATCAGGCCGAACGCGGGCAGCACCAGGAACCCTTGCAGCATCTTGGTGAGGAAGGCGAACCCGATCGCGGCGCCGGCCAGCATGAGCCAGCGCACGCTCGCCTTCCCGGTGGCCCGCACGGTGCAGTAGGCGCCGGCGACGAGCAACAGGACGAGCAGCGCGTCAGGAAGGTTGAACCGGAACATGAGCACCGCCACCGGGGTGACGGCGAGCGCCGCGCCGGCCATCAGCCCGGCGACGTGGCCGGAGGTGCGACGCACCGTGGCGTACAGAAGTCCCACCGCGGCAACGCCTTCGAGTGCCTGCGGGGCCAGCACGGTCCAGCTGGAGAGGCCGAAGATCCGGGCGAACAACCCGCTCACCCAGAGTGCGGCCGGGGGCTTGTCGACGGTGATCACGCCGCCGGGGTCCAGCGAGCCGAACAGCCACGCCTTCCAGCTCTGCGCGCCGGCCTGGGTGGCGGCGGCGTAGAAGCTGTTGCCGTAGCCGGACGCGGTGAGGTCCCACAGGTACAGCACGGCCGTGGCGGCGAGCAGGACCAGCACCGACGGCCGGACCGGGAAAGCCTTGCGGTGCGGGGGTTCCGCAGCGGCCTGGGTGGCGATGCGTTCGGGGGCCAGGGTGGTGGTCACAGGGTCTCCTTCACGGCGGCGCGGCGCGGGTTGAACACCCAGCCGCGGAGCAGGACGAAACGCAGGACGGTCGCGGCCAGGTTGGCCAGGACCAGCACGGAAAGCTCCAGCACGCGGCCGGGCTCGGTGAGCGAGTTGAGCAGGGCCAGCGAGCCCGAGGTGAGCGCCAGCCCGAGGCCGAACACGACCAGGCCCTCGAGCTGATGGCGGCCGGCCCGCTCGCGGCCGCGCACGCCGAAGGTGAGCCGGCGGTTGGCCGCGGTGTTGGCCACGGCGGTGATGCCCAGCGCCAGGAAGTTCGCCGCCTGCGCGCCCATTCCCAGGCGCAGCACCAGGAACAGCACGAGGTAGGCGAGCGTGCTCAGGATCCCGACGGCGGCGAACCGGACCAGCTGCCGGGGCAGGCCGGTGGGCACGCCGGGAGCCTGGACCGTCGTCGGGGCGCGGCCGAGCTGGGCGCGCAGCGCGCGGACCGGGACCGCGCCGGTGGCCAGCGCCCGGCCGAGCCGGACGATGCCCTTGAGGTCGGCGACCGCGGTGGCCACGATGTCCACCCGGCTGTCCGGATCGTCGACCCAGTCCACCGGCACCTCGTGGATGCGCAGGCCCGAGCGCTGCGCGATGACCAGCAGCTCGGTGTCGAAGAACCAGCCGGTGTCGTTGACGTGCGGCAGCAGCCGCCGCGCCACGTCGGCCCGGATCGCCTTGAAGCCGCACTGCGCGTCGGTGAACCGGGCGGCCAGGGTTCCGCGCAGCAGCAGGTTGTAGCCGCGGGAGATCAGCTCACGCTTGGGCCCGCGGACCACCTGCGCGCCGCGGGCCAGCCGGCTGCCGATGGCCAGGTCCGAGTGTCCGGAAAGGACGGCGGCGACCAGCGGCGAGAGCGCGGCGAGGTCGGTGGACAGGTCCACGTCCATGTAGGCCAGCACCGCCGCGTCCGATGTGGACCACACCGCATGCAGGGCGCGGCCGCGGCCCTTCCTGTTCAGGTGCACCGAGGTCACCTCGGGCAGCTCGGCGGCGAGCCGCCCGGCGATCGCGAGCGTGCCGTCCGTGCTGGCGTTGTCGGCGATCGTGACCCGGAAGCGGTACGGAAAGTGCTCGGTGAGGTACGTGTGCAGGTGCCGCACGCACGGCTCGAGGTCGCGCTCCTCGTTGTACACCGGGATCACCACGTCCAGCACGGGGCCGGTTCCGTTGGTGTCGACCGGAAGTCGCTGCGGTTGGTGCATGGTGACGGTCATGTCCATTACGGTGTCCGGCCCGGCTGGGTGGCTGGTGTGGCCTTGCTGTGTCATCGCTGTGAGCCGCTCAGGTCGTACACCGTCACACCATCCACGGTGGACGCGGTGAAGTTGTCCGCCACCCAGTCGGCGACCTGCTGGGACACGTCGCTGCCGCTGTTGCCCTGCATCATGACGCCGCCGAGGAAGTACCGGATCGCTCCACTTCGGACATACTCCTGGAACTGCTGCAGCGTCGGGAACGGGTCAGTGCCGTTGAAGCCGCCGACCGCGAGCACCGGCAGGCTGCTGGCAAGCTGGTAGCCGGCCGCGTTGTTGGAGCCGACCGTGGCCGCGACCCAGGTGTAACCACCAGAAGCGTTGCGCAGTAATGAAGTGAGCTCCGCGCCAGGGGTGGTGGCGTTGAGCAGCCCACCCATGCCGCCGCCCATTCCCCCAGCACGGCGCCCGGTACCACCGCCCGGTGGACCGCCGCCGAACCCTCCGGAACTTGACGGACCGGCCGAGGGAATCGCCCCGGTGTGCGGCACGGCAGCCGTGGCCACGCCGTACGCCGCGGGTGCGAGCAGGATTGCGATCATCGCGATGCTAGCGACAATGCGTTGGGCCACTTGAGGAATCTGGCTCACCACGATGATCAGTCCGGCGGTGAGCAACCCAGCGGTCAGCACCACCGGGCGCAGCCACGGCTGCCAGTCCGTTTCCCGGCCAAGCAGCACGTAGGCCACCAGCACCGTGATCGCGATTCCCGCTGCGAGGCCACCTGCGGCTACCGCGTCGTGGCGATGCCGCCAGGCCAGTGCGGCGCCGATGCCGACCAGTGCAGCAACCGCGGGCGCCAGAGCCACCGTGTAGTACGGGTGGATGATGCCCTGCATCAGGCTGAACACCGCGGCGGTGATGATCAGCCAGCCGCCCCACAGGATCAGCGCCGCCCGGATCCGGTTGGTGCGCGGTGCTTTCCGGGTCAGCCAGAGGCCCAGGCCGAGCGCCAGCACCGCGGCGGGCAGCAGCCAGGCGATCCCGCCGGCCATCTCGGTACCGAACAGCCGGCTCCAGCCGGTCGAACCCCAGCCACCGCCGGGTGAGCCGCCGACGCTGCCCACCTCCTCGCCGTTGAGCCGGCCTACACCGTTGTAGCCCAAGGCAAGCTCCAGCACGCTGTTGACCTGCGAGCCGCCGATGAACGGGCGGCTGCTCGCCGGCCACAGCTCGACCGCCAGCACCCACCAACCGCCGGCCACGACCATCGCGCCCAGCGCCGCTCCGAGGTGCGCGACCCGCCGGCCGAGGCTCGCCGGCGCGGCGACCAGGTAGGCCAGGCCGAACGCCGGCAGGACCAGGAAAGCCTGCAGCATCTTGGTGAGGAAGGCGAACCCGACCGCGGCGCCGGCCAGCATGAGCCAGCGCACGCTCGCCTTCTCGGTGGCCCGCACGGTGCAGTACGCGCCGGCCACCAGCAGCAGCGTCAGCAAAGCGTCGGGGTTGTTGAACCGGAACATCAGCACGGCCACCGGGGTGACCGCGAGCGCCGCGCCGGCCAGCAGACCCGCGGCGTGCCCGGCGGTCCGGCGCACCGTGGCGTAGAGCAGGCCGACCGCGGCGACGCCCTCGAGCGCCTGCGGGACCAGCACGCTCCACGAGCTGAGCCCGAAGATCTTGACGGACAGCGCCATCACCCAGACCGAGGCCGGGGTCTTGTCCAGGGTGATCCCGCTCGCGGCGTCGGTCGCGCCGAAGAACAGCGCCTTCCAGCTCGCCGCGCCGGCCTGCGCGGCCGCGGAGTAGTAGGCGTTGGCCCAGCCCGACGAGCCCAGGCCCCACAGGTAGAGCAGCGCGGTCCCGGCCAGCAGCGCCGCGAGCGCGATACTTCGGGTGCGGGGCGGCGGTTTGGGTTGCGCAGGCACGGACGGCGCGGCGGTGCGGGGCAAGGTCGCGGTCATGACATCAGCGTCGAGCGCGCACCTGGACACACCTTGTGCCATCCCTGTGCGCCCGCTGTGAACCGGCGTGTTGGCGCCCGGCGCGGGTGTGTTGGCGCCTGGCGTCGCCGTGTTGGCGCCTGGCGTCGCCGTGTTGGCATCTGGCGTCGCCACATTGGCGCTTGGCGCAGGCGCGCGCCACTGGGCGCGAACGCTGGGAGCCAACATGACTACGTGACGGGCCAACACGCCGACGTGAGGCGCCAACACGCGGGGGTTAGGCCGGCAGGGTCACGGTGAACCGGGTGCTGCCGGGGACGCTCGAGACCTCGACCGTGCCGTGATGGGCGGACACCACCGCGGCGACGATGGCGAGGCCGAGGCCGGTGCTGCCGGCGGCGCGGGAGCGGGAGCTGTCGCCGCGGGCGAAGCGTTCGAACACCTCGGGGAGCAGGTCCGGCGGGATGCCCGGGCCGTCGTCGGTGACCGTCAGGATCGCACTGTCCCGTGTGGACCGAACGCCCGTGGTCACGGTGGTGCCGGGTGGGGTGTGCGTGCGCGCGTTGGCGAGCAGGTTGGCCAGCACCTGGTGCAGGCGCGCGGCGTCGCCGGTGGCCTGGACGGGCTCGGCGGGCAGGTCGAGCCGCCACTTGTGGTCCGGCCCGGCGATCCGGGAGTCGCTGACCGCGTCCACGACCATCCGGGACAGGTCCACCGGCTCGGCCTCCACCGGGCGCCCGGCGTCCAACCTTGCCAGCAGCAACAGATCCTCGACCAGCGTGGTCATCCGGGCGGACTCGGACTCGACCCGGCTCATCGCATGCCGCACGTCCGTCGGGACCTCGTCGCGGCTGCGCCGGGTCAGCTCGGCGTAGCCGCGAATCGCCGCCAGCGGAGTGCGCAGCTCATGGCTGGCGTCGGCGATGAACCGGCGCATCCGGGTCTCGCTGGCGTGCCGGGCTTCCAGCGCGTTGCCGATGTGCCCCAGCATGCGGTTGAGCGCCGAGCCGACCTGGCCGACCTCGGTGCGCGGATCGGTGTCAGAATCCGGAACCCGCACCGACAGCGCAACTTCCCCGCGGTCCAGCGGCAGCTCAGCCACCCGCCCAGCCGTCGCAGCAACCCGTTGCAGCGGACGAAGAGTACGCCGCACGATAAATGTGCCGCCACCCCATGCCGCGGCCAACGCGATCAGCGAGATCCCGCCGAGAATCAAGCCGACGGTCAGCAGCGTCGCATCTACAGTGGACAGTGGCAACCCGGTGATCACGATGCTGCCGTCGTCGGCGCGTGTCGCGGTGAGTCGGTACGAACCGAAGTCACCAAGGTCGCGGGTGGTGGCGCCGCGCTCCACCGGTAATCCGGCGAGCACCGGATACAGATCAGCGGAGAGTTCTTCCGACCCGCCGGCGGAGCTTAACCGCTGGGCACTGCAGACCTGGCCGCGCACGATCCTCGCGTTGAGCGTGCCGGATCCCTGACCGGGCGCACTGGTGAGCGGCGGTGGCTGGTCCGACAGGCAGTTCTGCGCGGGCAGTTCGGGCAGGCGGCCCGGGCCTGGACGATGCGTCGCACGTCCACTCGCCTCGGCCAGTTGCTGATCAAGCTGTCCCATAAGGAACCGGTGCAGGGCGAACTCGGTCGTCAGGCTCAGGATCAGGCACACCACCGCGACGACGCCGACGAGCTGGACTATCAGTTTGGCGCGGAGGGATCTCGGGCGGCCCTGCCTACTCCGCGGGTTTGAGGACATATCCGGCGCCCCGCATGGTGTGGATCATTGGCTCCCGGCCGGCGTCGATCTTCTTGCGTAGGTACGAGATGTACAGCTCGACGATGTTGGCCTGGCCGCCGAAGTCGTAGCTCCACACCCGGTCCAGGATCTGGGTCTTGGACAGCACCCGGCGCGGGTTGCGCATGAGGAACCGCAGCAGCTCGAATTCCGTCGCGGTCAACGAGATCTGCTCGCCGCCGCGGTGCACCTCGCGGCTGTCCTCGTCCAGCGTGAGATCGCCGACCACCAGCTTGGCGCCGGCCTCGGCCTCGGTGACGCCGGTGCGCCGCATCAGCGCGCGCAGCCGCAGCACCACCTCCTCCAGGCTGAACGGCTTGGTCACGTAGTCGTCGCCGCCCGCGGTGAGCCCGGCGATCCGGTCCTCGACGGCGTCCTTCGCGGTGAGGAACAGCACCGGCAGCTTCGGCGCCTCGGTCCGCATCCGGCGCAGCACCTCGAGACCGTCGAAGTCAGGCAGCATGATGTCCAGCACCACCGCGTCCGGCCGGAACTCGCGCGCCACCCGCACGGCGTTGCGCCCGTCGGCGGCGCTGCGCACCTCCCAGCCCTCGTAGCGCAGGGCCATCGACACCAGCTCGGCCAGCGTCACCTCGTCGTCCACGACCAGCACCCGAACGGGTGTGCCGTCCGGCCGGCGCAGCTCGGATCGGGCGGGGGCGCTCATCGTGGTCATGGTCCTCATCGTCGGGTGCCCGGTTTTGCCGGAACTGTGGTGTTCCTGTGTATCACCTGTGACCCGACCTCACAGGTCGGGCGGGGCGGATACACAGGTCCTACACAGGCTGGGCGGCGACGGTGGCACAGACAGCCCGTCTCGACAGGGAGGATCGACATGAGCACCGACGCGCCCAGCACCCCGGAGCAGCCGTGGGGCGCGGAGCAACCCGTGCCGCCGCAGCGACCCAAGTGGAGCGGCCGGAAGACCGCGGCCGCGGTGGCCATCGCGGTGGTGATCGCGGGGGGCGGCGGCGCGGCCATCTGGGCGGCCACCGCCAACGACTCCGGCAACCGGCCAGGCGGCGGACCGGGCGGGCCGGGGTTCGGCCGGTACGGTGGGCCGGGATTCGGCCAGGACGGTGGCCCGGACGGCGGCGGCCAGATGCGCGACCTCGGGCCGGCCGCGCTGGCCGACGCGCTGCACGGCGAGTTCGTGCTCGCCGACGGCAGCACGGATCTGCTGCAGACCGGCAAGGTGACGGCGATCAGCGCCACCTCGATCTCGGTCACCAGCACCGACGGCTACGCGAAGACGTACGTGATCAACGGTTCCACGCGGATCGACAATGGTCCGAACTCGACGGACAGCATCAAGACCGGCGACGAGGTGACCGTGATCGCGAAGCAGACGGACCTCTCCGCGATCACGGTCACCGACCGCGCCACGATGACGCAGCGGGTCCCGGGTCAACCTGGACAGCCCGGGCAACCGCCGCAGCCGCGGTGAACTGCCCTGTGGGTTATGCACAACGCCGGTTGCGAGTGGTGGGCCGCCGGGCGGTGTTCGATCCGACTAGCGAGGGTAGGCCGGAGGCCTGCCCGAGCGGTCGGACTAGCAACCAGCCCTGCCAAACCAGCCAGCAACCCGAACACCGCACGGCACGCTGGCCCACCGCGAGCAACCGGCCAGCCGGCCACGGTGCCGACGCAGCCACATGCCTTTGTGCATAACCCACTTCTCCATCGAGCAATGAATGCCTCATTCAGTGCCCCTGCCGCACCGAATGAGGCATTCATCGCCCTTACCTACTGGACGGTGCAGGCCGTCCCGTTCAGCGTGTACGAGGTCGGTTTGGCCGTGTTCCCGGTGTGCGTGGCCTGGAAGCCGAACCCGCTGATCGAGCCGCCGTTGGCACCGATCACCGCGTTGAAGCCGACGTTCCGCGCGGTCACCTGACCTGACGTCGGCGTGTACGTGGCGTTCCACGTCGAGGTGATCACCTGCCCGGCCGGCAGGGTGAACACCAGCGACCAGCCGTTGATCGCCGCGGAGCTGTTGTTGGTGACGGTGAAGTTCGACGTGAAGCCCGTGTTCCAGGCGTTCTGGTCATCCCGCACCGTGCAGCCACCCGGCGGCGGAGGCGGACCCGTCGTGGTGGTGGTGGTGGTCGTCGTCGTGGTCGTCGTCGTGGTGGTCGACGACGGCGGCGGGGAGCCGTCGAGGCCGAAGAACTGGATGGCGCGCAAGGCCTGGCCGCCCTGCGGCAGGCTGTGCCCGACGTTCTCCAGCCGGTTCGCCTCGACCGGTGCCTGGGTGCCGGTGCCGCCGTAGCGGGTGCGGGTCCAGCCGGAGCCCGGGGTGTCGGTCAGCGACGGGGTCTGGCTCAGGCCCATGACGTTGGTCCACTGCTTGATCTCCTCCCCGAAGTTGGGGAAGCGCAGGGTGGCGTCCGCGGTGCCGTGCCAGAGCTGCATCCGGGGGCGCGCTCCGGTGTAGCCCGGGTTCATGTTGCGGGCGGCGTCGCCCCACTGCTGCGCGGTCCGGATGATGTTGCCGTTGGCGCAGTCGCTGTTCCACTCGTTCGGCGGGGTGGTGGCGAAGCAGGTGGCCGGCACACCCATGAACGCCGCGCCCGCCTTGAACACGTCCGGGTAGTCGCCGAGGAGGACGTTGGTCATCATGGCGCCGGACGACGCACCGGTGACGTATACCCGGTTCGCGTCGCCGTTGCGGTTGGCCACCGTCCAGTCGATCATCGACTTGATCCCCACCGGGTCGCTGCCCCCGTTGCGCCGCAAGGCTTGTGCCGTGTAGACGTCGAAGCACTTGCTGCTGCGGGTCACGGTCGGGTAGACCACGATGAAGCCGAACTGGTCAGCCAGCCGGGCGAACTCGGTGCCACTGAAGAACACCGGGCCCGAACCGCCGCAGTAGTGCACCGCCACCAGGATGGGCGCCCGCGGCGTCACCACCCGGTCCGGAACGTAGACGTGCATCTGCAGGTTGCTCGGGTTGTTCCCGAAGTTCGTGACCTGGACCAGCGACGCCGCCGAGGCCGGCTGGGGCGAGAGCGCCACCAGCACGGTGACTGCGGCCAACACGACTGCCCCCAGACAGCTCAATGCCACTTTTCTCATCATTGAGAGATCTCCTCGCTTGCAGGGCGCGAAACATTCCGATTGTGTTCCGGAACGTTTCAGAAAGCAAGGAGACCGGATGCTCAACCTGCCGGCGGCGGCCCGGTGCTCTGCCGGACGACCAGCGCGGTGGCCAGCTCCACCCGGGTGCTCCTCGGATCCTCCCCCCGGGCCAGCTCGAGCACCAGGTTTGCGGCCGCGGCGCCCATCTGCACGAGGGGTTGCCGGACCGTGGTCATCGGCGGCCCGGCCCACCGGGTGAACGACAGGTCGTCGAAGCCGACCACGCTGAGATCCTCGGGGATGCGCACGCCGGCCTGGCGCGCCGCCTCGTAGACGCCGAAGGCCTGCAGGTCGTTGGCGGTGAACACGGCGGTCGGCGGGTCGGGCAGGCGCAGCAGCGCGGCGCCGTCACGCAGGCCGCCCTCCACATAGAGAGGGCTGCTGACTCGCACCAGGTCGGGGTCGACCGGCACGCCCGCGGCGTCCATGGCCGCGCGGTAGCCGTCCAGCCGGGCCCGGCAGCACGGCCACACGGTCGGGCCGCAGATCATGGCGATCCGGCGGTGGCCCAGCTCGAGCAGGTGCCGGGTGGCGGCCAGCCCGCCGTTCCAGTTGGTGGCGCCGACCGACGGCGTCTCGTGCAGCGGCTCCCCGGTCGGGTCCAGGACCACCAGCGGGATGGCGCGCGCGGCCAGCGTCGACTGCTGCGCGACGGTGAGGTCGGAGAACACCGCGACCACACCGGTCGGGCGGCGGGCCAGCACCTGCTCGGTCCAGGCCCGGCCCGGGGTGAGCCGGCCCTGCATCTCGGTGAGTACCACGGCCAGCTCGTGCTCGCGGGCCACCTGCTCGACCCCGCGGATGATCTCCAGTGCCCACAGGCTTTCCAGCGCGTGGAAGACCAGCTCGAGGATGGCGGCCGGCTCGGTCGACTCCGGGCGGCGGTAGCCGTGCTCGCGGATGACCTGCTCGACCCGCCTGCGGGTGTCCAGCGCGACCCCGGCCTGGCCGTTGATCACCCGGGAGACCGTGGGCGGCGAGACTCCCGCCAGCCGGGCGATGTCCGCGACGGTCATCTCGCCTCGCCGGCGTCCGGCCCGCCGCGCCGACGTCACCGCGGCAGAGTACCCCAACCGTGTCTTGACCGATGGTCCGCTGACCCCTAGTTTCGGAAAATACCGGACAGGTTCCGAAAGTTTTCGGAGGCATCATGGATCCCCGACCCCTGCTCGGGCGCCGCACGTTCCTCACCGGCACGCTCGCCACGGGCGCGCTTGCCGCCTGCGGCACCGGTGGCAGCACCAGCAACCCGTCACAGTCCGTCCAGGGGCTCAAGATGCCCACGCTCCAGGTATTCGCGGGCGTGAAACCGGACCTGCCGGGTAACGACCAAGGCTTACTCGACGCGTTCTCGAACTACCCCAGCCCACCGGTGAAGGCGTTCACCTCAGCACCCGGTGACGGCGGGCCGGTATCGGCGTTCGTGCTGACCGGCTCCCCGGTCCCGCCCGCGCTCCCGCAGAACCCGTTCTGGCAGGAGCTGAACAAGCGGATGAACGTGGATCTGAAGCTGACCATCGTGCCGAACGCGGACATGCCCACCAAGTTCGCCACCCTGGTCGCCGGCGACGACCTGCCCGACTTCATCGTGCCGGCGCTGTTCACCCCGAACGGCATGCCGGCCGGCATCGCCAACCTCCCGGCCTGGCTGAAGAGCAAGTGCCAGGACCTCACGCCGTATCTGTCCGGCGACGCGGTCAAGGAATACCCGTTCCTGGCGAACCTGCCCACCGCGTCGTGGAAGGACTGCCGGTACAACGGCGGCATCTACGGCCTGCCGACCCCCCGCGGCATCGGCGGCACCCTGATGTTCCGCCGCGACGACATCATCAAGCAGCTCGGCCTGAACCCCGACCCGAAGAGCTTTGCCGAGCTCCGGGAGCTGGCCAAGCAGGTGTCGGACACGAAGGCGAGCCGGTGGGCGTTCTCCCAGGCGCCGCTGGACTTCGTCCGGCAGATGCTCGGCCTGCCGTGGCGGTGGGCCGAGAAGGACGGCAAGCTGACCAGCGGCTACGAGATGGAGCAGGCCAAGCAGGCACTGTCCGACTGCGCGCAGATGTTCAAGGACGGCGTGATCCACCCGGACAGCACCGCGAACAACGCGCCGGTGAAGAAGTGGTTCAACTCCGGGCAGGCGGTGTTCAACGCCGACCGGTACACCGCCTGGCCGCAGTACTACGCGGACAACGTCGCCGGTCCGACCTTCGACATCGGCGGGCTCCGGCCGCCGAAATACGACGGCGGCGGGTTCGCCGCGACCTGGCAGGCCGCGCCCACCAACAACTTCACCGCTCTCAAGAAGGCGTCGGACGACCGAATCCGCTACCTGCTCAAGATCGCCAACTGGCTGTCCGCGCCGTTCGGCACCGAGGAGTGGCTGTTCCGCCGGTTCGGCGTCGAGGGCACGCACTACACCATGAAGAGCGGTGGCCCGGCCCAGACCCAGGCCGGCATCACCCAGACCGTGCTCGGCATCCGGTACATTGTGGACGCTCCAGACGTGATCTTCATTCCGGGCAACGCGGACGCCACCCGCAAGTCCTACGAGTACCAGAAGTCCATCATCCCGACCGCGGTCCACGACTCGCAGACCGGCATCTTCTCCGACACCTGGTCCCGCAAGCAGGGCCAGCTCGGCCAGCTCATCAACGACGCCCAGGGCGACATCCTCAGCGGCCGCAAGCCCGTCTCGGTCTGGGACGACGTCATGAAACAATGGCGTGAGAACGGCGGCGACAAGGTCCGCGGAGAGCTCGAAGAAGCCATCTCCAAGGGCGAGGGCTGAACTCAAAGCGGCCATGAAGGGTCCCTTCAGGACGCTCAACGTCCTGAAGGGACCCTTCATGGCATTCGGCCTCCGACGTGTGCCGGGTGCGCGTCCGCCGGCGCCGGCGGCTGGGGTAGCAAGCGATTCTCCATGGCCAGTGCCACCATTGCCGCGCGCGAATTCACGCCGAATTTGGTGAAGATTCGTCGAAGATATGAGGAGACCGTGAAGGAACTGATCTCCAATATCCCTGCAATGGTCTTGTTTGGATAGCCCTCGGCAACCATGCGCACGATCTCCGCCTCACGGGGGCTGAGCGCACCGGTGAGCGCGACAACGGACGATTCAAGCCGGCAACGAATGCCGTCGACGACGACATCGAGCAGCACCTCCGCTGAGCCGTCCAGTTGCGCCCGGGACAACGCGACGAGTTGGCGAACGAGTGACTCAATCTCGCTCGTCGATCGCACGCCGCACTCCATCCCGCCGAATTTCAAGATAAGCGAGTGTACGAAGCCGATCCGCCCCGATCCCGTCGCACAAGTGCGTGACACACATTCCGGCGGCACTCGTTCGTGCTGGACGAAAACGTGCCAATGGCGGTCGGGCATGACCGGTCCGTACGGTCCGTCTCATCAGCGACCGGCCACGGAGGTGCGGCGATGCAAGCAGTACGCGCGACCGAACTCGAGGACGAGTGGGAGTTCGAGGACGAGGCCGAGGACGAGCTCGAAGGCGAATTCGAGGGCGAGGAGTTCCTCGGAACCATCGCCAGGGGAATCGGCGGCCTGCTCGGCGGCCAGGGTGAGTACGAGGACGAGCTGGAAGGCGAGTACGAGTACGAGCTCGAGGACGAGAGCGAGGAGTTCTTCCGTCGGATCGGCCGGTTCATCCGCCGCGCGGCGCCGGTGCTGCGCCGGGTCGCCCGGGTGGCGGCGCCGATTGTTGGCACCGCCGTCGGTGGGCCGCTCGGCGGGGTGCTTGGCCGGGCAGCGGCCACTGCGCTGGGTGAGGAAGAGCTCGAGGGCGAGTACGAGGACGAGTACGAAGGCGAGCTGGAGTTCGAGGATGAGTACGAGGACGAGGCCGCCCCGGTAACCCCCAGCCAGGCTGTGGCAGAGCTGATGGCGAG
This sequence comes from Actinophytocola sp., assembly GCF_036002505.1. Taxonomy (GTDB): domain Bacteria; phylum Actinomycetota; class Actinomycetes; order Mycobacteriales; family Pseudonocardiaceae; genus DASYTH01. Next base: position 17,955 of record NZ_DASYTH010000274.1, read on the forward strand.
CGTCGCGTCCCAGGCGCGGACCGAGACCGAAGCGGAGGCGATGGTCGGCGCGGCGACGCTGCTGTCGGTCTCCGCGGCCGACCGCGCCGAGCTGCGCAGGATCCTGCCGCATCTGGTCCGCGGCACCGCGGTCCTGACCCGCATCCTGCGCCGCCGCCGGGTGACGAGGCCCGCGGTCCGCGTGGTCCCGACGATCGTCCGTCAGACGTCACGGGCGCTTGCGCAGCGTGCGGCCGCTGGACGTCCGGTGACGAGGCAGGCCGCGGCGCGCACGATGGCCGCCCAGACCCGTCACGTGCTGGGTAGCCCGCGCGCCTGCACAGCGGCCGTGAGCCGGAACGTCCGCGCCACCCAGGCGGCGAGGAGGGCCACGCCGGCAACCGGGGCGCGGCTGCGGCGGCGCCAGGCGCTGCGGTAACCCGGCCCGAGTTCTCCTCCCATCCGAGCCGTACACGGAGGCCGGCACATGACCACCAGCGCGGAACTTCTGCAAGCGACGCCCGAGTACGAGTTGGAGCTCGAAGGTGAATTCGAAGCCGAGTATGAGGACGAGGAGTTCTTCCGGTCCATCGCGCGGCTTGCCAGGCGGGCCGCCCAGAACCCGGCGCTGCGCCGGGTCGGCCTGGCCGCCGCCCGCTCCGCGCTGTCCGGTCTCGGCGGGGTCGGCGCGGCGATCGGGGGGCCGACCGGCTCGCGGGGCGCCCGGATCGGAGGCCCCGCCGGTGCCGCGATCGGTCGCACCCTGACCGACCTGCTGCCCCAGCAGGAGCTGGAGGGCGAGTGGGAGTACGAGGTCAACCCGATCCGCCGGGTGTACCCGGAGGCCCTGATGGAGCACCTCGGCCACGCCGCCGCCGCGTCCGCGAGCGAGGCGGAGGCGGAGGCGTTCATCGGCGCGCTGGTCCCACTCGCCGCGCGGGTGGCTCCGCAGGCGGCGCGGGCGATCATGCGCAACGCGCCGCAGCTCGTCCGCGGGATCGCGGCGGTGACCAGGACGCTGCGCCGCAACCCGGCGACCAGGCCGCTGGTGCGCGCCCTGCCGACGGTCGTGCGGCGCACCGCGCAGTGCCTCGGCCGGCAGGCCGCCGATGGTCGGCCCATCACCCCGCGGACGGCGGTGCGCACCCTCGCCGCGCAGACCGCGGGCGTGCTCGGCAACCCAAGGCAGTGCGCGGCGGCGTACCGGCGCTCCCGGGCACTGGATCGCCGCTTCCACATCGCGGCCGCACGGCCCTGAATGGATCGGCGATGAACGACCCGAGCGCACAGCCGCTGGTCCGGCGCAACGGACGGCCGGCGCGAGTCCCCAGGCCGCAGGCGACACCAGCGGCGCCGGTGGCCGCCGGGCCCGTGCTGCGCCCGTGGCTGCGCGCCCAGTCGGTCAACGTCGTGCGGCACGCCGCGGCGCTGCGGCCGTTCGCCGACGGCGAGTTCGGCACCGACGCCGCCGCTCCCAGCCGCGGGCATGTGCAGGCGGTCAACGCGCTCATCGTTCGCCTGCGGGACCTGCTGATCCGCCGTACCCGGCAGGTCACCGACGCCGGCGAGCTAGCCAAGCGGCAGCCGAACACGGGCAGGCTGACCCGCGTGCTGGTCACCAAGGAGCGCGCGCACGCCCAGGTGCGGGCGGTCGAGACCGTGTGGGACTTCTACTTCGAGCTGTTCGGGCAGCGCCAGTCGCGGTTCGCACCGTGGCTGCTCGCCTGCGACCGGATCGCCCTGGACTGCTACCAGGTCGCCTTCCTCGGGGTCGGCGAGGCGAAGCCGATCCCGGCTCCGCCGCCGTTCTCCTATATGCGGACCGGTTTTTCGCCGGCCACCTACCGCCGCAGCATCCCGTTGCGCCGCCTCGGCCGCCAGCTCAACCCGTTCCCGCTGATCCAGCTGCCCTACCACCGGCTGGTGAACCCATGGACCCTCGGCGCGATCCTGCACGAGGTGAGCCACAACCTGCAGAACGAGCTCGGGCTCGCCGAGGTGATCCCGAACGCCATCGCGCGGCGGCTGCGGGCGGCAGGCCTGCCCGAGCCGGTCGTGGCGACCTGGCGGCGGTGGAACCGGGAGACCTACGCCGATCTCAGCGGCCTGCTGCTCGGCGGCCCGGCCGTGGTCGCGTCCCTGTTGGATGTCATCGGCCGCGGACCGGCGACCGTGCTGGCCTACCACCCGCGCGCCCCGCACCCGACCCCGTACCTGCGCGCCCTGATCAGCGTAGAGCTGTTGCGGCGCATGGGGTTCACCGGCGAGGCGGACCGCTTCCGGGCCATGTGGACCAGGCTCTACCCCGACCCCACCGGGGGAACCCTCCCCCGTCCGCTGCTGGCCACCGCCGCCCGGACCGTGCCGCTGATCGTGGACACCATCTGCTACCAGCCCTGTCGCGTCCTCGGCGGCAAGCGGCTCGCTGATGTGCTTCCTTTTGGCCGCAAGGAACAACAGATCAACGAGGAGGCTGCGCGCCGCCTCGCCTCGGGCAACGACCCCGGCATCGTCCCCGAGCGCTTCCTGATCGGCGCCGCTCGGATCGCCCTGGACAACTGCCTGGCGCGCCCCGGCGTCATCGCCCGCAACTTCTACGAAGCACTGGGGCGGAGGTAGGTCACATGGCGACCGTGCCGAACTTCCAGACCCTGTGGGCCGCGCTGCACACACTGCGGGACAGCCTTCGCATGCTCGGGCTCACCGTCGGACAGGACCACCCGCCCGCTCGGGCGGTGCCGCAGCCGGTGCGGCGGGCCACCGAGGATGTCGACGATCTGATCGGCACCCTGCACGACGCCATCGCCGCGATCGCCGAGGGCGGGTTGCGCGCCTGCCACGAGCGGCTGATCGCCATGGCCCGGATGTCCAGCGCCGGCCTCGCCTCGCCCGAACGCCTCGACGACCTGGCGTCGGTCGCCCGCGACCGCGGCGGCAACTGGCAGCGTTGGCTGGGAACCGTCCTCAATGGACTGATCAATTTTCAGGACGCGCTGTGGGACAGCCACTCCGCGGCACTCACCTGCTGGGACGACCTCGCCACCACGCCGCCGCGCATCCGGGTCTCCGGTTCGGCGCCACCCACCGAGGAGGACTGACATGGCCGTCAGCAAGAGAACCGTGTGGGGCCAGATCCAGATACCGCATGCGCTGGGCGGTGGCCGGACCGTCAAATGCACCATCGCCGTGCTTAACGGCAGAGGCAGCGTGATCGCCACCGACAAGGTGAACAAAAATGGCAAGTTCAAGATCAACCTGACGAAGATCGTCAAGAAGCCGGCACAGATCACGGTCCGGGCCGGCACCTGCCGCATCGACGGTCACGACTTCCTTCCCGAGCATCCGACCCAGACGGTCAGGTTCGATCCGAATGCGCCGTTCGACAAGCTGACCATCGGCTACGGTCCCGCGTTCGCCGAGGTTCAGGCCACCGCGTGGTACAAGGCCGCAGGCGGAAAGCCGCAGCCCCTTCCGGGAGCCAAGATCGAGCTGTTCCGCGGCCGGGGCACGACCAAGGTGCTCCGCACCGTCACCACCTCCGGCGGGCAGCCGACCCGCACGCTCGACGAGCTCAAGCCCGGCTGGTACACCGTGGTGATCTCCGGACCGGCGGAGTTCGCCGGTTTCCCCGTGGTGCCGGTCCATCCCCAGGACTCCAGGAAGACCGTACGGCTCAAGCCGGGCGATGTCATCGCGATCGCCCGCACCTTCCGCTCGGCGGGTGCGGTGGTGGAGGTGCGCGTGGTCAACCAGGAGGTCGCTGGCGCCATCGGCAAGGTGCCGGTCCTGCTCGAGTCCACAAACGGCATCCGCCACCTGGCCAAGACCAAGACCAGCGGCATCGTGACGTTCCCACCCGTGCCGCCCGGCGCCTACTTCGTGCAGCTCGCCGAACCGTCGGTCACAGTAGACGGTCGCAAGTGGATACTATCCAGCGGCCCGCAGATCGTGACCATCGGCCCCGGCTCGAACGAGGCGGTCGCGCTGCTGCAACTGGTCGCCGACACGCACGAGATCTTCGGAACGGTGCGGGATCCGAAGGGCAACCCGATCCCACACATGCGGCTGATCGTCCGGCGGTTCCCGGACCGCACGGAGATGGGCGACCTCTACAGCGACGACACCGGCAACTACCGGTTCATCGCGCCGGCCGCCGGCACGTACACGGTCAGCGTCAAGCAGCAGAACGGTGTTCCGGAACGGGCCACGCCGATCACGGTGAACAGCTCGACGCAGCACGATGTTCTGGTCGACGGGTCGTCCTATCCGGACCCACCGCCCACCAACGACGGCACCAAGGATGCGCTCACGGAGTTCCAGGCGTTCCCGGTGATGGTCGGCGAAGTCGACATCGGCGGCCCGCCCGCCGGCCGCGGTGGTGGCGGCGCATCGGGCGGGTCGACCGGGCAGATCGTGGAATCCGCGCTGAAGGACATCCTCGGCTGGCGGCCGCGCACGCAGGACCCGCGCGGGTTCGTCGCCGCACTCACGCAGTCGTTCTCCTGCAAGGAAGTCCAGGGCCATCGTGAGTGCACCTGGACGCCGCGCGGCTATGCCGCCTCCATCCAGGCCGATCTCGGGGCGCTCACCGGGGCGCAGGCGAGCATCTACGAGCGCGCCAAGATCGCGATCGACGCCGCGCTGCCGATCCTGGAGCGGATCAAGCCGCTGGCACCCGATGCCGACGAGGAGGACACGACCGCCACGCGACGCATCATCCGCTCGCGGCTCACCGAGATCCCCAAGGAACTGGGCGCCGAGGGCGGCCCGCGGGTGCAGCGCGTCGACGAGCTGTTCCTGAACCTGTTCGGCATCGTCGCGGCCGGCCCGATCAACGCCGAGACGGTGGTCGGTGAGCTCGGCGCGTTCCGGGAACGGCTCGGCCTGACGCGCAACCGGATCAACACGATCGACGAGGAAGCCAACTTCACCGACTTCCTCATGCTTGTCGACCACGTCGGCACGCTGTTCAACACCTGGCAGAACCAGCGGGACTTCTTCGACCGGGACACGACCGGCACGCCGTTCCTCGGCACCCAGCTCGTGCTGATGTCGCGCCAGCTCGAGGTGGTCACCGAGACCGTCAACGAGGCCTCCTTCGTCATGGACTCGGTGTTCCTCGGCGCGGCCGAGCGCCAGACCGTGCTGCTCAAGTTCCCTGCGGCGGCAGGGCCACCGGCCCTGCTCGATGAACCGTCGTTGACCGTCGCCGAGCTGCTGGACTGGGTGGAGCGGTTCGCCTCGGAGGAGGGCCCGCAGCTGATCACCGACGGCGGGGTGGACGGGGTACGGGCGTTCGCGCCGACCATCGAGCGGCTGGCCATTCTCGTCCGCCGGGCGCGGCCGGCACCCGACGGCCAGCAGACCACACCCCAGGTTCCACCCAGCTACCTGACCGCACGGGTGCGGCAGGCACTGGCCCAGCTGCAGCAGCAGTTGGAGGCCGCGTTCGCACTGGCCCAACCGTTTACCCAGATCGCCCGGCCGTAGTCGCGCGCGACAAGACCGACGAGGAGAGGCGACGATGGCGAACACCGAGCAGGGGATTCAGGACCTTCTCGACCGCGTCGCGGCGTTGCACGGGACGGTGGTACGGGAGCGGATCGCGGACGAGCTGGTCGCGCACCCGGGGCTGGCCGACGCGCTGGTCAAGCAGATCAACGAGTTGCTCGAGGCGGTGGTCACGGCGGACGACAATGCGCCGCCGCCACCGGACAAGGGACTCGCGCAACTGGTCGGGATCGGGCCGGAGGCGGCGGGCGAGCTCGGCGTCACCAGGCTGCCGCACGGGGTCGAGGCCTACGACGAGTCGGTCGCGTCCGAGCGGCTGAACGCGGTCGCCGACCTCTACTACATCTACCAGCATGAGCGGATCGGGGTGTTCCGGGCGATCCAGAAGCTGCAGGAGCTGTTCCGCGCGGGCAGCGTCATGCTCTCCTCGGGCACCGGCGCGTACGGGCTCTACCAGTTCGACCGGCGGGAGGTGCTCCGCTACACCCGGCGGGACCGGCTTTCCGCGTACCGCAAGGCGTTCGGCTACGGCACGGCGGCGGTGCCGGCCGGATCGCGGGCCAACACCGACTTCCACCGCCTGCTCACGCATTTCACCAACGAGGTCGCGCTGTTCTGGCGGGACAAGCGGATCTCGGACGTAATGCGGGAACGCGCGTACGACCCGAGCTTCGGCAGTATGGCCGTCGTCCGCCGGTCGGGACTGGACCTGCGGAACAACCTCAAATTCATGTCCTACGGCCATCTCAACGTGCTGCGCGTCGAGGTCATGCAGCTGCTGGACGAGGCGTTCCGGGTGCTGGGCAGCGACGACGTCAAACGGCTGTTCGGCGCGGACACGGCCTGGGACGTCGTCGAGAGCATCCTCACCCAGCACTTCAACGAGCGTCTGGTCAGCTCGCCGCGGCAACGGATGGCGGTCGCCGGGCGCGAGGTGGTCAGGTGGCTGGCGCAGCCGCACGTGCTGCAGACGCAGCGGGCCCAGTTCGAGGCGCTGCTGCTGCAGATCGCCGAGTACGCCGAGGAATGGCTCACCAGCGCCCAGTCGCTGGGATTGGCGCAACGCAGCCAGAACGAGCGGATGCTTCGGCGCGACACCCGGCCGCTGCCGCTGGCGGGGCGGCCGGCCGGTACCCGCGCGCCGCTCTCCCCCAACGGTGCACCGGTCCGCGGCTAGGCCGTGCTCGTCATCGACGGCCACTGTCACGCCGGCCGCGGGGAGGCGCTCACCGCGCCGTGGAACAGCGCGGCTCCGCTGGGCGGGTACCTGCGCAGGGCACGCGCGGCCGGGATCGACCGCACCGTCGTGATGCCGGTGTTCCACCACGACTCCCGACGCGCCAACGCCGAGCTGGCCCAGATCGTCCGGCGCCACCCGGACCGGCTGATCGGCTTCGGTTGGGTCCACGCGCGGCGGGACGCCGGACGGGTCGGCGAGCTGGTCCGTGAGGCGGTGACCGGGCACGGTCTGCGCGGTATCAAGGCACACCGGTTGGAGGCGCCCATCGGCCGGGAGATCTGCGAGGCGGCGCGACGCTGGCGGCTGCCGATCGTCTACGACGTGGCGAGCCGGCCGCATGCCCTGGATCTGCTGCTGCCCGCCTTTCGGGACGTCACGTTCATCGTGCCGCACCTGGGCAGCTTCGCCGACGACTGGCGGGCCCACCGGGTGGTGATCGACCAGCTGGCGCGCCACCCCAACCTGTACGCGGACACCTCCGGGGTACGGCGCTTCGACTACCTGGTCGAAGCGGTTCGACGAGCCGGCGCCGGCAAGCTGATCTTCGGGTCGGACGGTCCCTGGCTGCACCCGGCGCTCGAGCGGCACAAGATCGAGCTCCTCGGCCTGCCCGCGAACGACCTCGCCCTCGTGCTCGGCGGGACGCTGCGGCGGATCCTCGCACCGGTCGCCCGGGACCGGCTCACCGCGATGGCCGCCCGATGACCGCGGCGCCGCAGGCGGCCCTGCGCTGGGCCCGAACCCGGCGGGCCGGTTTCCTGCGCGTCCTGCGGGAGCTCGTCGAGATCCCGACGGTGAGCGCGGACCCGGGACACGCCGGCGATGTGCGCCGCGGCGCCGAGTGGCTCGCCCGCCACCTCCGCCGCATCGGGCTGCCCGATGTGGTGATCGTCGACACGGCCGGGCATCCGGTGGTCCGCGGGGCGTGGCGGGGCGCGCCGCACCGGCCGACCCTGCTGGTGTACGGGCATTACGACGTCCAGCCGGCCGGCCCACCGGATGCCTGGCGGACCCCGCCGTTCGCCGCGCGCCGCCGGGGTGACTGGGTGGTCGGGCGCGGAACGTCGGACAACAAGGGCCAGCTGCTCGCCCACCTGGCCGCGATCGAGGCCTACCTGCGGACCTCGGGAGCGCTGCCGGTCAACGTCGTCTGCATGCTCGACGGCGAGGAGGAGATCGGCAGCCCGCACCTTCCCGGCGTGCTCGCCCGCGAGTGCCGCGCCGACCTCGCCGTCGTCTCCGACACCCGGATGGCGGGCCGGGGCCGGCCGGCCATCGTCACCGCCCTGCGCGGCAGCGTCACCGCGGAGCTCGAGGTCCGCGGGCCGCCCCGGGCACTGCACTCCGGAACCTACGGCGGCGCGGTGCACAACCCGATCACCGCCCTGTGCGCCCTGATCGGCACGCTGCACGACACCGACGGGGCGATCGCCATCCCCGGTTTCTACCGGCACGTCCGGGAACTCGACCCCGACGAGCGGGCGGCCGTCGCCATGGCCGGCCCGACCGACCGGGCCGTGCTGGATCGGGCCGGCGTGACCCGCGGCCGGGGTGAGCGCGGGTTCACCGCGTTCGAACGCACCACCGTGCGGCCGGCCCTCGACGTGCACGGCATCACCGGCGGCCACCAGGGACCAGGCAACAGCTCGATCATCCCGCCGAGCGCGACCGCCAAACTGGGGCTCCGGCTGGTGCCCGACCAGCGTCCGGACGAGATCGCCGCCATGCTGCGCCGCCACGTGGCCAGGCAGGTTCCGGGAGGCATCCGGGCCAGGCTCCGGATCACCGGCCGGACGCCGCCCGTGCGGACCGATCCCACCCACCCCGCGGTGGACGCGGCCATTCGCGCCTGCGAGCGGGGTTACGGTGCCACGCCGGTGCTGGTGCCGTCCGGCGGCACCATCCCCGCGGTGGGGCAGCTCGCAACCACGCTCGGAGTGGAGACGGTCCTGCTGGGGTTCGCGCTGCCCGGCGACGGCAGCCACGGACCGAACGAGCGGGCCCACCTGCCGACCCTGTTCCGTGCGGCGGACACCTGCGTCTGGCTGCTGCACGAGCTCGCGGCTCAGGATCTGGCGACCGGAGACTGGTTTTCCGCGTCCAGGACGCCGGCGACCATCGCTGCCCTCGAATTGACCTGAAGCTTGGCGAAGATCCGCCGGAGGTAGGTCGACACCGTCCAGGTGCTGATTCCCAGGACGTCCGCGATGGCCCGGTTGGTGTGCCCCTTGGCGACCATCCGGACGATCTCCTGCTCGCGGGGGCTGAGCGCGGTCTGGCCGGCCGCGGGGGCGGTGACCCGCTGGCATCGGCAGCGAACGCCGTTGACCTCGACGTCGAGGAGATGCTCGACCTGTCCCGGCTCCTTCGTGGCGGTCAGCAGGGCGACGAGCTGGCGGACCAGCGCGCGTACGGCGGGATCGACAACGGGTTCGTCCGACCTTCCCATGTCGCCCACCGCCCAGACACGTCCGGCACGCACAAAGTGCGCGCCCCTCACATGGACAGTGCAGTTCGGCAGGTGCTGGATACGTCGGATCCACTATCAGCGACCGTCCAACCAATCCTCACCACAACCGGCGAGCCCGAGCAAGGGTCGAAGGGCCCTGACCAGCAGATGGTCAGACGAGCGGCCTCTTGATCATGTTGGGATACCGGTCCTGGAAGGCGTGCAGCGCGGACCGGGTCCGTTCCCGCAGCCAGGTCAGCGGTTCCGCCAGATACGAAGGCTCGTTCCCGTTCACGAACAACAGGTTCGTGTAGGCGGAATCGCGCTCGAGGATCAGGTCACGAAGCACTTTGCCGGCGGTGTGGGTGAATGCTATGCCGTTGCCACAATAACCGTGACCGTAGAACATGCCGTCGCCGAGCGTGCCGACGTGGGGTACCAGGTCGCGGGTCATGTCGATGCAGCCGCCGTAGGCGTGGGTGAAGCGGAGCTCGCGCCACATCGGGAAGTAGCGGGTGAGGGTTTCGCGGAGGAGGGCGACGGAGGCGGGGTTGCGCATGCGGTGGGGGTTCATGTCGCGGCCGTAGAAATACGGTGCCGGGCCGCCGCCGACGAGGAGGCGGTTCTGGGCGGTCAGGCGGCCGAACACGATGAGGTTGCGGGCCTCGACGAAGCCTTCGCGGCCGGGCCACGTCACGTGGGCGAGTTGGTCGTCGGTGAGCGGCTCGGTGACGGCGAGGTAGCTCCAGAACGGCTTGACTTTGCGGCGGAACGGGACGAACTGGTGCTGGTAGGCGTTGGTGGCGAGGAGAACCTTGTCCGCGCTGAGGGTTCCTCCTGGGGTCTGGATGATGTGGCGGGAGCCGTTGCGGGACATGGCGAGCGCGGGGGTGTGCTCGTGGACGGGTACGCCTTGGGCGCGGACCACGCGGGTCAGGCCGCGGACCAGGCGGTGGGGGTTGACGAGGGCACCGCCGACCTTGAAGGCGCCCTGGATCGCGGGTGAGGACAGCCGGTCGCGCATGGCGGAGCGGTCGAGCAGCTCCAAGGAGCTGTTGGCGCCCAACTGGTCCACCAGTTCGATGTCGCGTTCGAGCCAGCGGAGCTGTGCTGCGCTGGTGGCGACCTGGAAGTAGCCGGTGGGTTCGAGCTGGGCGTCGATGGAATGCTTGCGGCAGAAGCGTTGCAGCTCGAGGATGGAGCGGCCGACCACCGAGTAGGCCACGCGGGCGCGGTCGGTGCCGAAGGCGTGGGTGAACGCGGCGAGGCTGTGGCCGATGGTGGGCGTGACGAACCCGTCGCCGTGGCCGGACGCGCCGGAGCCGGCGTAGTCCGACTCGATGATCTGCACGTCCAGTGTGGGCTCGGCGAGTTTGAGCTGGTGTGCGGTCCAGAGGCCGGTGTAGCCGCCGCCGATGATCGCGACGTCGCAGCGCAGGTCGCCGGACAGGGGTGGGCCCGGCTCGACCGGTTCGGTTTCGCGCCAGTAGACCTCGTGCTTGATGGCCGGTGCGGCACGGCGAGCGGCGGGTTGCAGGTCGACCATGGCGTCCCCTCAGACCTTCTCGAAGACGATCCGCATGAGGCCGAGGTGGCGTTTCCGGAAGCCGGCGACGGACGCGGCCAGGTACCGCTCGTAGTCGGCGACCTGTTGCGCACCAACGAGTTCGGTGGCAGCCGAGCGGTTGCCCACGAGCTCGTCCAGCCAGGCCTGGCAGGTGCGGGCGTAGTCGTCGGCGTCGTTGCGGATTGAGACCACGTCGAAGCGGTGCTCGCTCGCCTCGGCTATCTCGGACAGCCAGGGCAGCTCGGACTCGGGGAAGATCCGGTCCACAATGAACAGCAGGTCCCGGACTGTTTTGCGGTCCATGCGCGTGTTGTTGCCCTTGACGTTGGTCTGCAGGGCAAGCCGGCCGCCGGGCGGCAGCCAGGACCAGCAGCGCTCGAAGAACTCCCGGTAGGCGGCCACCCGTCCGGCCCGGGTCAGCCCGAAGTCGGCGAAGTGCTCGAACGCGCCGATCGAGATGATCGCGTCGTACTCCGCGGACGGCACGTGGTCGATCCAGTTCTGTACCCGCACGTCGTAGCGTGCGTCGGCGAACCCGGCGACGAACTCCGCCTGCGCCGCACTCAGGGTGAGCCCGACGACCTCGCGAACCCCGTGCCGCGCAACGAGTCTGCGCAGCATGCCGCCCCATCCGCAGCCGACGTCGAGCACCCGCCGGGCACCCGTGGCGTTCGCGGCCGAGGCCAGGTAGTCCAGCTTTCGTTGCTGCGCGGCGTGCAACGTGTCGTCCGGACCACCCCACATCGCGCACGAGTAGCTGCGCGTGGGATCGAGCCACAGCGCGTAGAACTCGTTGCCGGCGTCGTAGTGGTGCTGGATGGCGGCGGCCGAGGCGCCCTGGTACGCGATCGTCATGTCTGGCTCCCTGCCCTCGCCACGACGCGGTTCAGCTTCTCCATCCGGGCGGCCAGCGTGATCCGGCCCTCCAGCTTGAACGGCGGCGGCTGCCGACCGTCCACATCGGAGAACCCGTAGGTGACAGCGAGATCGCCGACCGCGAGCCGGCGCCCGGTCAGCTCCATCACCTCGGGGTCGGCGGCCAGGTTGGCGATCGCCCGGCCGACGTACTCCGGCGAGTGCACCACCTGCGCCGGGCCGGCACCCAGCAGATCCCACGCCGCCTCAACGCGTTCAGTGCGCACGAAGCCGGGATGCACGGCCACCGCGGCGATCTCGTGCTTGCGCAGCTCGTAACCCATGCCCACGGCCAACCGGTCGGACGCAGACTTGCACATGTCGTAGGCGGCCTGTCCCAGGTAGACCTCGCCGTCGGTGAACGAGATGTTCGCGATCAGCCCGCGGGACTGCGGCAGCATCAACGGAACCGCAAGCCGGCTGGCCAGGAACTGGCCGCGGAGCGAGCGGGTGAACAGGTCGTAGCGCCACATCGGCTGCTCCCAGAACGGAGCGTCGAAACGGGTCTCGGTGCCGCGCTCGTAGCCCGCCCAGGCGTTGTTCACCAGCACGTCGAGCCTGCCGTCATCCCGGGTGATCCGCTCGAACAGCGCCTCGACGTCGGCGTCCACCGTGTGGTCGCAGCGCACGGCGACGCCAGCCCCGCCGCGCGCGGTCACCTCGTCCGCGGTGTCCTCGATGGTTCCGGGCAGGTCCTCGGTCCGAGCGCCGGATCGGGTGCTCCGCCCGGTCACATACACCTTCGCGCCGGCCTCGCCGAGGGCTCGGGCGATGCCTCGGCCCACGCCGCGGCTCGCCCCGGTCACCAGCGTCACCGCACCCCGCAGATCAGGGGCGGTCCACCCTTCGCTCATGCCACGGACTCCAGCCTGGTTCGGGACCGTTGCGCAGCCCAGTAGTCAAGACTGCGTCGGTAGGCGTCACGGTCGGACGGCATTGGCACTCCGTGCCGCTCACGCAGCTCGGGCATCGAGGTGGGGAGCACGCCGCCGCTGGCGTGGGTCACCTCGCTGACGTCGATGAGCACCTTGAAGAACACCCGCGAGGTGGCCGGAACCTGGTCCAGCGGAACGGGAAGCGGCAGGCGTGGGTCGACGATGTGCGCGGGGCGGAGCTGTCGGCCCAGCGACGCGGCATGCTCGAGCAGGACGCCCTGCGCGTCGGGCACGGTCATCGCCCGCTCGCCATAGGTCAGCCAGTACGTTCGGCCGAGGTCATCGGCTTCCACTGCCCGGGCGATCGCGCAGGCGGTGGTGTCCAGCGGGATCACGTCGACCAGGTTTCCGCGGTGGGCCGGGAAGAACGACGCCTTGCCGCGGCAGAACCACTCCGACATGGTCTGCACGATCTGCGGGCGGTGGCTGGCGCCGGTGACCGAATGACCGACCAGGTTCGTCGGCCGGTAGACCGAGTGTGGCACGCCGCTGGCCGCGAGCATCCGGTCACACTCCAGTTTGGACCAGATGTAGGGCCGGACGACGTTGTCCGGCCCCAGCTTGTCCAGCTCGCCGCGCTCGATGGCGTGCACGAAGCAGGTGCTGACCTGGTGCACGGGTGCGCCGGCCAGCTTGGCCAGCTCGATCACGGTGCGGGTGCCGCCAATGTTGATCGCCTCGTACCGCTCCCGCGGCTGGCCCCAGGCGGTCAACGCTCCCGAGTGGACGATCGTGTCGATCTGCTCGGCCAGCCGCCGCCAGTGCTCCTCGGTCAGGCCGAACCGCGGCGCGGCCAGATCACCGCGCAGCACCTCGTCCAGGGCGAGGGGTTCGTTGTCTGAGTGCACCAGGCCGATGACCCGGTGCCCGCGCAGCTCCTCGGCCAGCGCCCGGCCGATCACCCCGGAGGCGCCGGTGAGCAGGATGGTTCGGGGTCCGCGTGCACTGAATGAGGCATTCATCGCACTTCACCTCCCACCAGGTTGACCGTGGCCAGCGGCTCGAACCGGCCGGCGTCGAGCAGCTGCCGGCAGCGGTGCCGCTGGATCTTCCCGCTCGGCGTCTTCGGCAAGCTGTTGTGCCGCAGGAAAACGCACTCGTCAAGGGCTACGGCCGCCTTCGCCATGGCCACCGAGGCGGCCTCCTCGGCCAGCGGCCGGTAGTCCGCCAGGCCCCGGCGCAGTTCCACGAACAGGGTCAGCGTGCGGCCGGCCGCGACCAGCGTCGAGCAGCCCCGGCGCACCCCGTCCAGCGTGTCCACGGCGGTCTCGATCTCCCGGGCGTACACCTTCCGCCCGGCTACCGAGATCACGTCATCGGTCCGCCCCACCGGGTACAGCCATCCGTCCCGCAGGAACCCCAGATCACCGGTGCGCAGCGTGCCGCCGGCGAACTTCTCGGCGGTCCGCGCCGGATCGGCGAGATACCCCGAGGCCAGGCTCGGCGACCGGACGCCGATCTCGCCCAGCTGCTCGGAAACGGCCAGCTCCACGCCACGGCACGGGGTTCCGGCGGCGACCACCCGGGTTGCCGACTCGTCGGCGGCGTCGACCTCGTTCAGCTCCCCGTCGGCCAGCGCGATCGCGTCGACCACCAGGTGCCGTGGTTCGGCGGCGGCAGGCGTCGCGGTCACCGCGAGCGTTGCCTCGGCCAGCCCGTACGCCGGCATCAGGGAGCGCGGCGTGAACCCGTACGGCGCAAAGGTTTCCGCGGTGAACCGGAGCGTGTCCCACTCGACCCGCTCGGCGCCGACGATGCAGGAGCGCACGTTCAGCTCGCGGGTGAGCCGGGACCGTCCGGCGTACGCGCGGGCGGCCAGGTACAGCGCGGTGTTCGTGCCGGCGGTCATCGTGCCGCCGAACTCCGCGAGGTCACCGAACCAGGTGCGCGGCGCGAACGCGAACCGCTCCGGAGTGGACAGATACAGCTCGAAGTCGTTGGCCCACGGGGTGAGCAGGCAGCCGAACACGCCCATGTCGTGCGAGAGCGGCAGCCAGGACACCGCGGTCTCCCGCCCCGGCCGCCCGTCCAGCATCTCCATCACCAGGTCGAGCTGCGCGGCGATGGCCCGCGGGGTGAGCATGCAGCCCTTGGGCGCGCTGGTGCTCCCCGACGAATACTGCACGAACGCCAGCTCGTCCGGTCCCGGCGGCTCCGGCGCGACCCGGCCGGAGTCGACAAAGGACTCCCAGGGGTGGGCCGGCCACTCCGCCGGCACCACCCCGAGCATCGCCTCGTCCACCACGAAAAGCTCCGGGCCGAGCTGGGCGCAGATCGTGCCGAGCACCCGGACGTACTCCTCCGGCCGCATGCCCCGGGCCGGAGCCGGCAGCGACGCGACGACACCGCCGGCCAGCCACACCGCGAGCAAACCCCTTACCGCGGTCGGGGTGTTGGTCAGCACCGTGGCCACCCGGGTGCCGGGCCGCACACCCCGGCGGCGCAGCCCGGCCGTCATCGCCTCGGCCTCGCGCACCACGTCCGGCCACGGCGTGCGGTCGAACCCCGTGCCGGTCCAGCAGTGCAGCGCCGAACCACCCGCCTTCACCAGACGGTCGAACAGATCATTCGACATCGACGACCCCGACGGTGGTCTTCCGCAGTTCCGCCAAGGGTTTCGCCGGCGTCGAACGGGCGTGCCGGCCGCCACCGATCTTCTCCCAGGCGGCCGCCTTGGTCTCCTGCCGCTCGCGGTCGATCCGGATCACGTCCGACGCCAGCCCCAGCTTCTCCAGCCCGGTGATGATCATCGCGCTGATGTCCACCTCGTACCAGCGCATGCCGTGGCTGGCCGAACGCGGAAACGCGTGGTGGTTGTTGTGCCACGCCTCGCCGAACGAGAACAGCGCCAGCCATCCCACGTTGCGCGACTCGTCCGGGGTGGCGAACCGGCGCCGGCCGAAGTAGTGGCCGATCGAGTTCACCGCGTAGGTGACGTGGTTGGCGAAGAAGAACCGCACCAGCCCGCCCCACAGCGCCCCGGTGGCGGCACCCGCCCAGGTCCCGGTGAGCGCCAGCCCGATCGCCCCCGGCAACGCCACGCCACCCAGCACGAACCACACGAAGTTCCGCGAGATGAAGCGCATGTCCTTGTCCCGCAACACATCCGGGCAGTACCGCATCGGGTCGGAGCTGAGGCCGCGGTCGAACAGCCAGCCCATGTGCGCGTGCCACAAGCCCTTGAGCGCACCCCGGAGGCCGGGCTCCTCGTCGGAGTACGGGCTGTGCGGGTCGCCCGGCTTGTCCGCGACCCGGTGGTGCCGGCGGTGGTGCGCCACCCAGATGACCGGCGGACCCTGGCCCGCCATGGCACCGGCCGCCGCGAAGAAGATCCGCAGCGGCCGGGTGGTCCTGAACGAGCGATGCGCCAGTAACCGGTGGTACCCGGTGGACACGCCCAGCCCGGCGATGACGTACATGACGCAGAACGCGACCACGTCCGCCGGCCCGACCACCTTGTTCCACAGCAGCACCGCGGCCCCGATCACGGCCAGCAGCGGCAGCAGCGAGGACAGCAGAATGAAGGCGTAGTGCTCGCGCCCGTCCATGCCAGACTCCTCAGGCGCCGGTGGTGGCGGTGTCGTTGACGAGCGCGATCAGGTCGCCGAGCGTGCTCGCGTCGGCGGCGCGCGCCGGGTCGAACTCGACGCCGTAGTCCTCCTCGAGCGTGAACACGATCTCGGCGACCTGCAGGCTCGACAGGCCCAGGTCGTCGAGCCTGGTGCTCGCGTCGATCGTGACATCCTTGGCCAGCTTGCCGCGCAGCTCGCGGCGGATCAGATCGGCCACATCCTCCACAGTGATCACTCGTGCTCACCCCAAAGTGGATAGTCCTAATATGTTCGCGAACGCGACCATACCGATCTTGGAATTGCCGGTGATCGCATCGGACTCAAGGACAAATAAACACTCGAGGATTGCTCGGAGAACTAATTCACGGATATGTACCCGACCGGTTCCGGTCAGTGATGTTGCTTGACGAACGCCAGCGCCGCCTCGGCGACGTCCGCCCAGCCGCTGTCGAACACCAGCGAGTGGCCGCGCCCGGCGATCCGCTTGAGCTCGGTGACCGCGGTGTTGCGCCTCTGCAGCTTGTAGCTGGCGTTGACGATCGCCGGCGGCACCGTGTGGTCCCGCTCCCCGCTGATGATCAGCATCGGCCCACGCTCGAGCGTGCGGCTGTCCACCTTCGCCGCGGACCGCGGGTTCAGGTTCGCCGCCGCGGCCTGGAACAGCGGCCGGCCCGCGCCGGGCACCGGGTACGTCTCGTACAGCGTCTTGGCCTCGGCCTCGTCCACCGCGTTGACGAAAGCGAACCGGAACTGCTCGTAGGTCAGCAGCTGGGTGAACAAGATGCCGAACGAGGGCGAGTCTGATGGATCATCGCGGGACAATGCCTCGCACCGACCCAACGGGACCTCAGGGGTACCGTGACGGCACCCAGCCACGATCCACCGGATGTCCGCACGGTTCGCCGAGGCCGCGACCACGGCAGAAATTCCGGGGAGGCGGGCTGGTGGCCGACCACCGCGGGCTTACTGTCCAGGGCGGCGATCACCTCGGCCAGATGATCGACGATCTGCCGGATGTGCTTACCCGCCAACACTTCTGGGTGCGCCCGGGCCTCCTCGACGGTCTCCGGGTCGTCCGGCCAGCCGGGCGCGAGCGTGCTGTACCCGTTCTCCTCGAACAACGTCCGCCAGGAGTCCCAACTGGACGCCAGCATCCACAGACCGTGCACGAACACCACGGGCGGGCGGCCGGAGGCGTTCGCCGCGCCGACTTCCCGGCGCTCCCGCGCGGTGAGGCTCATGAGGCGTCAGCCTACTGTCGCGAACCATTCCGCGCAGTAGCCCGCCAGCTCGTCCAGGGACGACGGGGACTCAGGCAGTTCGGCCGGAGCGTCGAGCCCCTTCAACCCGCTGCCGGTGCCGAGCGCGACGACGTTCCGGGCCCCCTGGTCGAGCAACCGGCGCGCCACGGCGACGGCGACCGCGGAGGAGGCCTCCAGGAACAGCCCGGTGGTGAGCGGCAGCCGGCGGTGCTCGGTGAGGTAGTCGTCGACCTCCAGCGCGACCGCCTCGCCGCTCGTGTTCCACAGTGCCTGAAGGCCCTGCCAGGCCGGCTGGGTGCTGCCGATGGAGAACGCCGGCGACGGTACCGAGTGGACAGTGGTGAGCTCCTGGACCACGCGGTCGTCGTGCCGCAGCGCCGCGGAGAACGCGGCCGCGGTGGCGGTTTCCGCGGCAACCATCCGGGGAACGGACGTGACCAGGCCGGCCGCGGCCAGCTCCCGGTATCCCCGCTCGACGCCGGCCAGCAGGTCGGCCCGGCTGGTCGGCACCACCACGGTGTCCACTGTGGACCCCAGGTCGCGGGCCAGCTCGTAGGCGATGCTCTTGTACCCCTCGTTTCCGTACGCGTTGCCGCCGGCGGCCGGCTGCACGTAGTTGGTCAGCGGGTACCAGCCGAGTTCCCGCACCGCGGCCTCGATCATCGTGTCGCGGGCCGCGGTGTCGGTGAACGGCACAACCGGGGCGCCGAGCGCGCGGGTCTGCTCGGCCAGCACCCCGGGGATGCGGACCGTGGTCAGCACCACGCAGCGCAGCCCGGCGCGGGCGGCGTAGGCGGCGGCCGACGCGCCGGCGTTCCCGGAGGACGCGGCCACCACCGTGTCCGCGCCCTGCGCGAGCGCGGCGGCCACGCCCACGGCCATGGCGCGGTCCTTGTGCGATCCGGTGGGGTTGCGGCTCTCGTCCTTGACCCACAACGAATCCCCGACCGGAACCAGCGGCGTGTCGCCCTCGCCGAGAGTGAGCGGCGGGCCGGGCAGGCTCGGCCAGCCCCACGGGCCGCCGGGGAACGCGGCGAGGTCGCGGCCGCGCAGGTCGAGCAGCGGCGGAACCAGGTTCACCGGGACGCCGTCCGCGCGGCAGCGGGGGCAGCCGGCGAACCCGCCGGCCTCGAGCGAGCAACGCGGGCAGCGCAGCGGAGCGGGCATGGCCTGGAGTGTGCCAGCGGCGGTCGGGGCCGGCTCGAGGACGCGTCAACCTCAAGCTGGGCAGCAATGTGACATTGCTTTCCTTCTATCGCAGCAATGTCACATTGCTTCCCGTCAACCGACGAGGATCGTGGTCCAGGTCAGACCGTCCGCCGACAAGGCGTAGGCATTCGGGCGGGTCGCCGAATGGGACAGGTAGCCGGCACCCGTCCGCCGCACGTGCCCGCTGGTGCCGTCGGGATAGAACCGGATGCGTGGGCCGAAACCCGTGCTCCGGAATGACCGGCCGGAGTTCGTGTGCACCTCCAGCGACCCGTCCGCGGCGGCGATCGGGACCCCGTCGACGGTGTCCGGCTCCGCGTCGCCGCCGGAGCGCAGCCAGATGACCGCCCAGCTCCGGCCACCGTCGGTGCTCCGGCAGATCGCGACCAGCGTGGCCAGTCCCCGCGCCGGCCCGGTCGCCATCGCCACGTAGGCCGTGCCGGCTCGGGCATCCATGTCCACCGGTGCCGGGTTGTAGACCACGTTCGGCAGCTCCGCCACCGACCAGCTGCGGCCCGCGTCCCGGCTCACCGCCACGCCGGTGCCGGCCTTGTCCGGCAGCAACCCGAGCACCCACCAGCTCCCGTCGGCGCTCGGCGCGGGTCCGACCCGCATCAGCTTCAGCGCCGGCTGGTTGGCGAGCACCACGTTCCGACCGGAGTCCGGCAGCATGACCACGAGGCGGGACCGGACGCAGCTCTCCCCGATTCCCACGCACTGCGCCTGCAGAACCCCACCCGCCGGGATCGCCTCGACGCCTTCCTCGGCGGGCTCCGGAACCTGCCGCCAGGTCCGGCCGGAGTCCGCGCTGTACCACTTCGCCGCGGCCCGGGCCGGGCCGGGCGGGTCCGCGAAGTCGCCCAGCGCCACCCGGTCCGGGCCGAGCACGAACAGCAGTCCGGACCGGTCGCCGGCCGGTGGACGGTCGGCGGTCGGCAGTGTTGTCCTAGTCTGCCAGTGCGCGCCGTCCTCGGTCACCAGCAACTCGTTGACACACCGGGTATCGGCGTCGCACCGCTCGCGCAGCGCGTAGCCGTGCCGGAGGTCGGCGAAGTCGAGGGCGTAGACGGACGGCTCGGGGATGGCCCGTTCCGGCTCCGGGACCGGTTCGAGCTGGGTGCGCAGCAGGACGACCAGCACCGCGACCAGGCCTGCGGCCACAACGGCTCCGAGGAGCGCCCGGTGGCGGGTCATGCCTCGACTGTCGCACACCGGGCGGCGATCATCGAGTGTCGGTGCGGACCGGTATTTTCGGTGTCGTGGCCACATTGGTGTCGTTCCACGCCCATCCCGACGACGAGTGCATCGGGACCGGCGGCGTGATGCGGAAGGCGTTCGAGGACGGTCACCGGGTGGTGCTGGTGGTGGCCACCCGGGGTGAGAACGGCGAGGTGCCCGACGGGTTCCTCGCCGACGGGGAGCTCCTGTGGCAGCGCCGGGTCACCGAGACCCATGCGTCCGCGGAGATCCTCGGCGCGCACCGGGTGGAGTTCCTCGGCTACGTCGACTCGGGCATGGTCGGCACGCCGACGAACGGCGCGCCCGGCTCGTTCTGGACCGCGCCGGTGGAGGACGCCGCGGCGAAGCTCGCCGCGATCCTCCGCGAGGAGCGGGCCGACGTGCTGACCGTGTACGACGACAACGGGGTGTACGGCCACCCGGACCACATCCAGGTGCACCGGGTCGGCATGCGCGCCGGCGAGCTGGCCGGCACGCCGCGGGTGTACCAGAACACGTTCAGCCGCGAGCACATGCAGCGCGGCCGGGAGATATTCGGCGAACCCGAGGTGGAGCCGCCCGACGTCGACGGCGAGTTCGGCAAGCCCGAGGCGCTGATCACCACCGCGGTCGACGTGACCCCGTACCTGCACCACAAGCGTCGGGCCATGCGCGCCCACGCCAGCCAGATCAGCGAGCAGTCGTTCTTCCTCGCCATGCCGGACGAGAACTTCCGCCTCGCCTTCGGCACCGAGTGGTTCATCCGCGACGGCCAGGGCCCCGGCATTACCGAAACGGATCTGATGGCCGGCCTGTAGTGCCCTGAAGGCGACCTTCAGGACGTTGGACATCCTGAAGGCCGCCTTCAGGGCATGTCACCCCGCGAACGGAACCCGCCGAACTCGGTCCGGATCAGCTGGAAGTACTCGTCCGAGCACAGGCTCGACCCGCTCTTGATGTCCCCGAGGTGGTTGACCCAGCGCACCGCCGGGTCCGCGTTGATCTGCGCGACCACCCGCGGGAAGTTCGCGATTTGCGCGTCCCCGTAAGGAATGTCGCCGATGACGGCGAACGTGTACTCGTCACCCTCCCCCTGCGCCGGGGCGCCGACGCCGGCACCCGCCAACCCGATCACGCCGGCGGCCACGACGACCCGAGCCCAGTTCCGCACGACACCCTCCTCGGTTGAACCGGTGACGCGCGGACGCTCTCATGTCGAGGTGAACAGGCGATGGACGGTCGGTACGTCGGGCTGGCCGACCTGGCCACGCAGCATGCGCTGCGGGGAGATGTCCGGCGGCGGGGCGGGCGCCTCGAGCCGTTCCCGCTCGTTCGCGATGAGCTCGATGTCCGTGGCGTCGAGCAGGTTCTCCAGCTGCTCGAACGTGCGCGGGCCGATGATCGGCGCGGTCACCCCGGGCACGGCCAGGAGCCAGGCCAGGGCGAGCTGCGGGACCGGGCGGCCATGGTCGGCGGCGAGCTTGGTGAGCTCGTCGAGGACCCGGAAGTTCCGCTCGGTGGCCCGCCGGTGCACCGCCTCCTCCAGGTCGTCCGGGGCTCGGGTGACCCGGCCGTCGGGCATCGTGCCCCGCTGGTAGCGGCCGGTGAGGAAGCCGGCGCCGAGCGGACCCCAGGGCAGCACGCCGAGCCCGGCGGCCCGGCAGAACGGCAGCAGCTCCAGCTCGGCGGAGCGCTCAACCAGCGAGTACTGCGGCTGCAGGCTGACGAACGGCGCCCAGCGCTCCCGGTCCTGCACGGCCACCGACCAGGCCAGCAGCCACGCCGGGAAGTTCGACGCGCCGAGCGCACGGACCTTCCCGGCGCGCACCAGACCGTCAAGCGCGGCAAGGGTTTCCTCGATCGGCACGGCCGGGTCGGGGCCGTGCACCTGGTACAGGTCGATGGTGTCCACGCCGAGCCGGCGCAGGCTCGCGTCGCACGCGGCGCGGATGCGGTCCGGGGCCAGTCCCTCGCCGCCGGGATCCGACACGCCGAACCGCACCTTGGTGGCCAGCACCACCCGGTCGCGGTGCCGGGCCAGCCAGGGCGCGAGGGTCCGCTCGGACCCCCCGTCGCCGTAGACGTCCGCGGTGTCCACGAAGTTGCCGCCGGCGTCGAGGAAGCGATCCAGCATCCGGTGCGCCTCCCCGGCGGGCGTCTCGGCGCCCATGAGCATCGCGCCCAGGCAGAGCCGGCTGACGGTGAACGGTCCCAGGTTCGTGGTTCGCATGGGGTCGAGTGTTCCCGCTGGAGCGCGCTCCAGGTCAACCGGCACGATGGGCGGATGCGCTATGTGAAGCTGGGCGGCAGCGAGCTCGAGGTGTCCGTGATCGCGCTGGGGTGCGGGAACTTCGGCGGGGTCGGGTCGGCGCCGGAGCTGTTCGGGCGGGGCGAGTCCGAGCCGGAGGCGGTGGAGCTGCTGGATGCCGCCTATGCCGCGGGGATCACGCTGCTCGACACCGCGAACACCTACGGCGGCGGGCGGTCCGAGACGTGGCTGGGCAACTGGCTGGCGAGCCGCGGGGTACGCGACGAGGTGGTGCTCACCACCAAGGTCGGCAATGCCACCGGGCCCGGCCCGGACGAGCGCGGGCTGTCCGCCGCGCACATCCGCGGTCAGGTCGAGGAGAGCCTGCGGCGGCTGCGCACCGACCGGATCGACCTGTACCTCACGCACGCCCCGGACCCGGGCACCCCGCTCGAGGAAACCCTGGGCGCCTTCGACGAGCTGATCCGCGCCGGCAAGATCCGCTACTTCGGCCTGAGCAACGCGGACGCCGCGGACATCGACCGCGCCGCCGCCCTGCACCCCGTGGTCAACCTCCAGATCGGGCACAGCCTCATCGATCCGGCCGACCCCGGCACACTCGACGC
>NZ_DASYTH010000275.1:0-24741 GCF_036002505.1 Actinophytocola sp.
TGAGGAACCCCCACCCGGCGGGCCGGTCGCCGCCTTCTCCGTGGTGCGTCAGGGCTACGACCGCACCCAGGTGAACCGGTACTTCCAGCAGCTCGAGGCGAGCTCCCGGCACACCGCCGCCGAGCGCGACTACTTCAAGCAGCAGGCCGCCGAGCTGGCCGGGCAGCTCGAGGCTGTCCGGGCGCAGATCGCCACGCTGAGCGCCCGGCCCGAGCCACCGGCCGCCGCCGCCGAGCCGGCGCCGCCGCTCCGGGACGACCGGGCGGTGCGGGTCGTCGCCGTCGCCAAGTCCCAGGCCGACGAGATCATCGCCCGCGCCCAGAACGCCGCCGAGCACACCTGGGCCGCCGCCGAGCAGGCCTCGGTCGCCCTCCGCGAGCGCTACCAGCAGCTTCTCGCCGACCTCGACCGCCAGCAGGCCGAGATCCACACCGCGCACCAGACGATCATGGAGTCGGCCCGGGCCCGGTCGGAGGAGATGACCGCGGCCGCCGAGCGCCGCCGCCGCGAGATCGACGCCGCGGCCGAGCACGACCGGATCCGGATCGACCGCGAGTTCTCCGAGTCGATGAACGCCAAGCGCACGGCGCTGCGCAAGGAGGTCGAAGCGGCGCGCTCGGCCAGCGAGGAGGAGGCCGCCCGGCGGATCCGCGAGGCCGGCGAGACTGCCGACCGCCGCCTCGCCGCCGCCACCGCCGAGGTCGACCGGCTGACCGCGCTGCGCGATCAGCTCGCCGCCCAGCTCCGGGACACCCACCAGCTCGTCGAGCGGGTCACCGCCACCCTGGCCCCCGCCGAGGCGGAGCAGTCCTTCGAGGACACCCTGCTCTTCCCGCCCGTCGAAGAGAAACCCGCCCCTACCCCCAACCCACGAGTTGGCGCCTGACACGCGTGTGTTTGCGCCTCACGTCGCTGTATTGGCACGTGGCGTCGCCGTGTTGGCCGGTGGCGTGCGGGTTGGCATCGTCACGGGCCACCATGACGTCGCGAGAGGCCAACACGGCGACGTGAGAGGCCAACATGCGCGGGGTCAGGCGGCGGCGTCGGCGGGTTCGGCCTGGGCGCAGGTGTCGAGGATGAGGGCGGCGACGCGGTCCGGGTCGTCGGTCATGGGGATGTGGCCGCAGCCCTTGAGCAGCACGTGCTGCGCGGCCGGGAGGAGCTCGGCGGCGCGGCGGGCCTGGCGCGGCCAGAGGATGCGGTCGCGGCTGCCCCAGGCGACGGTGACCGGGACGGTGGGCGCGGGGCTGGCGTAGACGTAGCCGCGGCCGGCGCGCGCGACGATGTCGAAGCCGGGTGCGGCCACGAACGCGTCGAGGTCGGCGAGCAGCAGCTCCGCGGTGAGCCGGGACGGGCGGCCGTACAGCATGCTCGCGCCGAGCAGCCGGGTGAGCTTGCGGTTGACCACCGCGGACCGGATCCGGCTCGGTGCGCGCCCGCTGTAGCGCATCGCGGTCAGCACGCCCAGCGCCCAGGCCCGGTCGCGGGCGGTCCAGAACCCCGCCGGCGCGAGCGCGGTCGCCGAGCGCACCAAACCTTGCGAGGCCAGCTCCAGCGACAGCACCCCGCCCAGCGAGTTGCCCGCCACGTGCGGCCGGGACAGCCCGAGCTGGGCGAACATCTCGGCGGCGAGCTCGACCGCGCCGGGCATGTCGTACTCCCGGTCCGGCACCAGCGGTGAACGCCCGAACCCCGGCAGGTCCACCGCGATCACCTCGTGCCGCATGGCCAGCAGGTCCAGCACCGGCTCCCACGCCTGCCACCGGTGCCCGATCCCGTGCAGCAGCACCAGCGGACTGCCCTGGCCACGTCGCTCGTAGACAACCTCGATCGGCATCCGCACTCCCTCGTGTGGACCAACCAGCTACTCCAGAGTAACAACGGTCCCTTCGAGGTGCGTGCCACCGGCGGCGGAGCGCGGGTAGAGGCCTCAGTGGCCGGTGGTGGAGAGCTGCTCCTCCTCCTCGGGAGCGGCGGCCGCGGCGCGGTTGATCCGCCGCTTGACCAGGACGGCCACGACCAGCCCGGTGACCACCGCCAGGGCGAGGCCGATCCAGGAGAACCGGGACAGCCAGTGCTCCGCGACGACGCCCAGGTAGTAGACCGCGGCGGTGGTGCCGCCGGCCCAGGTGATGCCGCCGAGGGCGTTGGCCGCGAGGAACTTGCCGTAGGGCATGTGCAGGCAGCCGGCGAGCGGGCCGGCGAGGATGCGCAGCAGCGCCACGAACCGGCCGAAGAAGACCGCCCACACGCCGTACTTGCCGAAGACCTCCTCGGCCTTGGCGATGTGCCGCGGCCCGAAGTGCTTCGGGAACCTCCGCCCGGCCCAGCCGAGCAGGCGCCGCCCGCCCTTGCGGCCGATCAGGTAGCCGATGCTGTCCCCGATGATCGCCCCGGCGCTGGCGCACACCCCGATCCACACCGGGCTCAACGCGTCGTGCTGCGAGGCCAGCAGGGCGGCGGAGACCAGCACGATCTCCCCCGGCAACGGGATGCCCAGGCTCTCCATGCCGATCACCACGCCCACGATCAGGTAGACGGTGAGCGGTGGGATCGCTTCGAGCCACTGGTCGACGTGCATCCGTGCCTTCCTCTCCCCTCGATCCTCGACCAGCTTAGGGTCTGCCCGTCTCCTGCGACCCGGTGCTCGCTGAAGAACCCGCCGGGTCCACCAGGGAGGTCCACACTGGACGACCGGTGGACAACGGGCGACGCGCGGAGAAACAGCACGTCGCCACCGGATAACAATCCTCGCGACGTTTTTCTGAGTGGCTCAAGAATTGCGGTGGCAAACCACAATGAGCACCCGAACGACTACCCGGTGTGAAATGCCCACTATCACGGTGCGAAACGAGTCAGGCGCGTACCGTAAGCACCCATACGCGCTGGTGAGAGGTGGTGCCCCCGACCGGATTTGAACCGGCACTCGACCCCTTTTAAGGGGGCTGCCTCTGCCAGTTGGGCTACGGGGGCAGGCGAAGCCTAAGGCGTGAACACGTGGCCCGGGGTCACTTTTCCCGAACTGCGCAAGCTGGACCAAGGTACATACGCCGTTCAGCGCCGATAGTACGAATGGCCTAGAGGCCGATTGGACCAGTGGACCCGGCAGGTATCAGCTTTCCGAGACCCGGGCAAACTCCGCGCGCGGATTGCTGATCTGTCCCATCGAGATGACCTCACGCCGGAACAGGCCACCGAGTAACCAGTCGGCGACGACGCGTGCTTTCCGGTTGAACGTGGGCACCCGTGCCACGTGGTATCCCCGGTGCGCCGCCCAGGCCAGGAACCCCTTCAACTTGATCCCGAAGATGTCGGCCACACCCTTGTGCAGCCCGAGGCTCGCCACCGAGCCGATGTTCTTGTGCCGGTAGGGCTTCGGCTCACGGTCGCGGAGCACCGCGATCACGTTGCGGGCCAGCAGGTTCGCCTGGCGCACCGCGTGCTGGGCATTGGGCAGGCAGACCGCGTTCGGGTCCTCGCCGATCCGGGCGAGGTCGGGCACGGCCGCGATGTCCCCGGCCGACCACACCGCGGGATGGCCCTCGACCCGCATCGCCGCGCTGGTCCGGATCCGGCTGCGCTCGTCCAGCGGGAGGTCGGAGCCGGTGATCACCGGGTTGGCCTTGGCCCCGGCCGTCCACACGATGGTGTCGCTGTCGAACTCGGTGCCGTCGGAGAGGATCACGTGGCCGTCCTCGAAGGACTTCGCCAGCGTCGACAGGTACACCTCGATGCCGCGCTTCTCCAGCTGCAGCACGGTGTAGACGCCCAGGCTCTCGCGCACCTCGGGCAGGATCCGGCCGGCCGCCTCGACCAGCACCCAGCGCAGGTCCGCCGGTTCGATGTTCTCGTAGTAGCGGGTCGCGAACCGGGCCATGTCCTCCAGCTCGCCGAGCGCCTCGATGCCGGCGAACCCGCCGCCGACGAAGGTGAACGTCAGGAGCTTGCGGCGCCGCTCGGGGTCCTCGGTGACGGCCGCCTCGTCCAGCTTGGACAGCACGTGGTTGCGCAGGTAGATCGCCTCGCCGATGGTGCGGAACGCGATCCCCCGCTCGGCCAGCCCCGGCACCGGCATCAGCCGCGCCACCGACCCGAGCGCCACCACCAGCACGTCGTACTCGATCTCGTCGGCGGTCCCGTCCGGCCTCTCCACGGTCACGGTCCGGCGGGCGTCCTCGATCCGGCTGACCCGGACGTTGAGGATGTGGCAGCGCTTGAGCACCCGGCGCAGCGGGACCACGACGTGCCGCGGCTCGATGGCGCCGCCAGCCGCCTCCGGCAGGAACGGCTGATAGGTCATGTGCGGCTGCGGGTCGATCACGGTCACCGACGCCTCGCCGGCCCGCAACTTCCGCTGCAGACCCAGCGCGGTGTACAAGCCGACATAGCCGCCACCCAGGATGACGATCCGCGTCGGGGCCGACTTCTGCGCCATGCCCCCATCGTCCCATTCCCCAGCAAGAAACGCCCGTGTGGCCCGTGTGAGCCTGGTCGCTGCGGTCTAGACCAAAGTGTTCACTGTGGACACATGAGCGGGCCGGCGGTGTCTGGACTGACGAGCAGCGCAGGGAGCGAGCGCCAGCGAGTGACCGAGCAGCGCAGGAGGGAAGACACCGCGCCAAAGGCCCGCTCACGCGAGCGGAGCGAGCCAATCAGGCACGGTAGATCAGCCAGATCATCAGGAAGGCGACCGCCGCGAGGCCGGCCAGGGCCAGGATCTCCAGCGGTGCGGTGACGTGGTCTACGCGGACCAGCGCCAGCAGGCCGGCGAGGGCGAGCACACCGGCCTGGATCGCCACGAACCGGAGGGCCGGGGTGCGCAGGGCCGACAGGTGCACCCGGGACTTCGCCGGCAGCGTCCCGGCGATCGCGCAGCTCACGTGGAACAGGTGCACCAGCGGGATCAGCGCCAGCACCGGCCCGGCCAACGGATCCCGGCCGAGCACCAGCACGGACAGCCCGACCAGGACCAGCACCAGCGTCGGCGCGGGTGACGACGGCATCGCCACGGACAGCACCACCGCCAGCACCACCAGGGCCAGGGCCGCGCCCCCGATGCCGTTGGCCATCAGCACCGCCACGATCCCGCCGGCCGCCGCCGCGACCATGATCCGCGGCACCCAGCCGGACAGGCCTCGGCCCACTGTGTCTATTTGGCTCGCTCCGCTCGCGGGAGCGGGCTGTGACATCTGGCTCGCTCCGCTCGCGGGAGCGGGCCTTGACGCGGTGTCTTCCCTCCTGCGCTGCTCGGTCGCTCGTTCCTCGCTCCCTGCGCTGCTCGTCAGTCCAGACACCGCCGGCCCGCTCGGTCCTTGAGCTCTCACCGGGCCTCCCGTTCGATCAGCACCCTGCGCCGGCCCGCTCATCCGACAGTGCTCTCCAACTCGGGAATGTTGGCCATGGTCGTGGGTCGCCTTCGCTGTCTGGTCACCGGACCACTTCTCGGGCAGACCTCGTTCCTCGGCCTACCCTCGTCGCGGTAGGCCAACTCCCTCGCCTGGCATTCCGCAAGCTTCATGCCAGCACCCCACGGCGCCGGCGGATCAGGCGGAGCATCGCGCGCAGCGCCGTCCCGTCGCCCCAGCGCACCGAGGGCACGCCGAGACCGCGCAGCGCGTCCAGCCGGACCCGCTGCTCGGCCAGCAGCAGGCCGAGAACCACCGGACCCCACGGCGTCTCCCGCGCCGGGGTCAGCGGGTGCGGCAGCAGGTCGACCGCGATGATCGGGTTGCCGCGCCGGGCGGCGTGCGCGGTGAGGTCGGCGATCGCGTCGTCGAGGAACGTGGACAACACGACGACCAGCGCCCCGGCCGGCGCCTGCACCGGGCGCAACACCGGGCGCGCGGTCCAGCCGGCGAGCCGGCCGCAGGTGACCAGCTGGTGGCGGATCCGGTCGAGCTGCCGGCGGCCCGATCCGGGCGGCACGCCGAGCCGCGGGCTGCCCAGGTCCACCAGGCCCACCCGGTCACCCTGCCGCAGGAAGCTCGCGGCCAGCGCCGACGCGGCCCGCACACCGGTGTCCAGGCTGCCGCCCGCGCGCACACCGCCGGGCGCCTGGCTCGCCCACGCCTCCACGTCGGCGCCCACGTCGACCCGGGTGTCCAGCGCGATCACCAGGTCCGCGTCCGCCTCGGCGTGCCGCTCCCGGACGTGCAGCGTGCCCGGCACCAGCTCGCCCCCGGCCGCCGCGGCGGCCCGCAGCGACACCCGCCAGTCCACCCGGCGCAACCGGTCGCCGGGCTGGAACGGCCGGATGTCGCGCAGCTCCGTGCCGTCGCCGGGACGCGGCGAGCGGTGCACGCCGACCAGCCCGGCCGCCCGCGGCGGCAGCGGGCCCGGCGGCATCAGCGTCGCCGGCGGCAGCACCAGGCGGCGCGCCTCCCGGCCGACCACCGGACCGAACACCATCAGCGCGTCCGGACCGGCGATCAGGTGGTCCGGCCGCATCTCGACGCCCTCGCCCCAGGCGTCGAACCGGACCCGGGCCGCCAGCCTGGTCGCCGACGCCGGCAGCAGGTGGACCGGACCGACCGTGGTGCCCGGCAGCGGCAGCCGGATCGCCACCAGCTCGGCCCGCGGTCCCGGATCGATCGACACGGTGACCAGGTCGTCGCGACCCTCCTCGACCGTGCGGTCCCGCCGGTGCACGCGCACCACCGGATCCCCGAACGCGGGCAGCGCCAGCATGGCACTGACCAGCAGCGGCGCACCGAGCAGCAGCAGACCCGGCTGGTGCAGGATCAGCCCCGCGATCGCGAACCCCAACCCGACCAGCACCCCGCGGGCCATCGCGTCCGTCGGCCGCCACCCGGCAGTCCCCTGGGCCCGCCGCTCCCGCAGCCAGCGCACCGCCCGCGGCTCGCGCGGCAACCCCTGCGCCCTCGCCGAGAGCCACGGGTCGGCGTTCCCCGGAAAATGATCGGCGGCGGTCATGACCGGGTGGCGGCCGGGCCGGGGACGGTGCCGAGCAGCTCGGTGACCACCTCGACGCCGGTGGTGCCGCTGCTCCAGGTCTCCGCGCGCAGGGTGAGCCGGTGGGCGAGCGCCGCCACCGCGCACTCCTTGACGTCCTCGGGCAGCACGAAGTCCCGCCCGTCCAGCACCGCGAGGGCCCGGGACACCAGCAGCAGCGCCTGCGAGCCGCGGGGTGAGGCGCCGACCTCCACGGCCCGGTGCGTGCGGGTGGCCGCGGCCAGCTCCACGCAGTACCGCAGCACGTCGCGGTCCACGTCGACCAGCTCGACGCCGTGCTGCAGCGCCCGCAACCGGTCCGCGTCGATCACCGCGCCCAGCGTGACCTCCTCGCGGCGGCGGGCGAGCCGCCGGCGCAGCACCTCGACCTCCTCGTCCACCGGCGGGTACCCGACGTCCAGCCGCAGCAGGAACCGGTCGAGCTGCGCCTCCGGCAGCGGGTAGGTGCCCTCGTACTCGATCGGGTTCGCCGTGGCCAGCACGTGAAATGGCTCAGGTAGGGGAAAAGTTCGGCCTTCGACGGTGACCTGCCGCTCCTGCATGGCCTCCAGCAGCGCCGACTGGGTCTTCGGCGGGGTGCGGTTGATCTCGTCGGCCAGCAGCAGGCCGGTGAAGATCGGGCCGGACCGGAACGCGAACTCGCGCTTGTCCGGGTCGTACAGGAACGAACCGGTCACGTCCGCGGGCTGCAGGTCCGGGGTGCACTGCAGGCGCCGGAAATCCAGGCCGAGCGCCTGGGCCAGCCCGCGGGCCATCAGCGTCTTGCCCAGTCCCGGCACGTCCTCCAGCAGCACATGGCCGCCGGCGAGCACCGCGGCGAGGGCCAGCCGGATGGTCCGCTCCCGCCCGACGATCACCATGCCGAGCGCCGACAGCACGGCGCCGGCCTCGGCCCCGATCTCGCCGACCGCCGCGCCGGCCACTCCATCCATTGTGGACTCTTCGGTGGTCATGATCCCTCCAGTTCGTCGAGCAGCGCGGCCATCCGGCGCGGCTCGGGCAGCCGCGCGTGCCGGTCGGTGAGCAGCAGGTAGAGCTCCGGGCTCAGCACCCGCCGGGCCCGCGGATCGTCCAGGCTGGTGAGGTCCTCGGTGCCGGCCCGGGCCCGCAGCCGGGCGACGGCCAGCCGGCGCAGCCGCGGCTGCACCCGGGAGGTGAACCGGTCGTGGTCCTCGGCGGCCTCGGCGAACCGGGCGGCCAGCGTGCTCGCGTGCAGCTCGGCCGGAGCGAAGGTGGGCGCCGGCTCCGGCTCCCAGTTCGCGTCGCTGGCACCGGCGAGCAGCATGCCCAGCAGCACCAGGCCGCCGATCGGCAGACCAAGCACGAACGCCCATTCGATCGGGATGGCGAGCAGGTTGTTGGCGAACAGGGCGACCGCCACCGTGCCGACGGTCGCGGCGGTCACCGCCTTGGACGGGGTCATCGGGCCACCGGCTCGACGGTCAGACCGGTGACGATCCGTTCCAGGGCCGCACCCGCCGCCTCGGCCTCGGCCGGTCCGACGGCCTCGGCCCTGGCGAACCGGGCGCGGTGGTAGAGCCGGCGCAGCTCGTCGAGCGCGTCGCCGGCCTCGCCGTGCCCGGCGCGCACCTCGGCGGTGAACTCGGTGGGTGTCTGATGGGCGAGCCGCCGCGTCCCGTGCTCCGCGGCCGCCTCCTCGAGCCGCAGCCAGGCGGCGATCACCGCGTCCCCCGGCGGTCCACCGCGGTGCGCGGCGAACACGGCCTGCGCCTCCTGCGCCGCCCGGAGCAGCCGCGCGGCCGGCACCTGGCCGTAGTCGGCCTCCTCCGAGGGGTGCTTCGCCGACGGTTCGCTCCTGCCGGACCGGCGCAGCGTGAGCACCAGCGCGGCCGCGATCGCCAGAAACAGCAGCACAATCGGGGAGAAGACGATGACCCAGCCAATGAGGTCCGCCCAGGCGCCGGGTGCCTCCGGCCGATTCACCTGCCGGCCGCGCGGCGTCTGCGGAATGTCGATCGTCGGGATCCGCAGAAACCCCAGAATCGGTTTGCCGCTCCCGACCGGCACCGCCGAAGAACCCCCCGCCACCACCGCGGCCAGCATCACCAGCGCCAGCGTCGCGAGCAGCACCGGTACCCGGTTCCTCATCCCCGCAGCATGCCTTAACCGATCGCGCGGCACATCGTCGTTATCCAGTCGATGTCAAATTCAGTCAGCTGCCGCCCGGTCACTGCCCGCCGCCACCTCCGGTCGGCGACTGGGGCGTCCCGTTGGCCGGTACGGAAACCGGAGCGGTCGGCTGGGTCGGCACGGTGATCTCGCGCTGCGCCGTCACCACCGCCAGAGAAGTGATCAGGACCGCCGCCGCCATCACGAGCAGAATCACGATCTCGAGCCGCGTGACGCGTTTCTCGAAATGGAGCATCATGAGGCGGGCGTTGTGCTCGTACGGATCATTCGTCTGCCACAGGACCCGCAGTTCGCCGATGAGGTCGCTCCGCTGGTCGGGGTCGAGGTTGCGGCCGTCGCCGAGCTCCTCGAACACCACGTGCGCCGGCCGCTGGCCACCGCGCTTTCTCGGCTTCTCCTCGGTCACCCGCCCGCCGCCGGGATAACTCGGCCGGCGGGGCGCCGCCGGCGGAACCGCCGGCGGCGGGGTGTACACCTCGGTCGGGCCGCGCTGCCCGGCCAGTACCGGCGCGGCGACCCGCGGCTGATCGGGTGTGCGGGCGGGCAGGTGGTTCACCACCGGCTCCGCCGGGCGCGAAATGTGCGGCTGTCCCTTTTCGAAGTTGGTCAGCAGCTTGGCGATCCTCGTCCGGGCATCGGTGATGCCGGCCAATTGGTCCTCGACCAGCTGCGGATACCGGCTCGGGTCGTTCAGGTACTGGGTGATCAGTTCCGCCGCGAAGCCGGCGTGCAGGTCGTCCTCGACCGTCGGATCCACCAGGACCCGGCGGCGACCCGACTGCCCGGAAGTCGGTAGCGACCGCAGGCACCAGAACCGCGGTGAGCCGTCCGCATAGGGTGACGCCTCCGGATCGGTGTCCGACCGCTCGTAGGTCGAGAATGTCCAGCTGAATCTCTGTGCCTGCGAGGACAGCACCGGGTCCAGGACGCTCCGGGCCAGGGTGAGCAACACGAGCGGATCGGAATCGGTGTCGGTGAGCACGGTGTAGTGCTCGGCCTCGCCGAGCAGAACCTCCCGAACCAGAGAGTTCAGCGCGGCCCGGTGGTCCCTGGCCCTGATTCGCACGTGGTCGGTCCACGTGGTCACCAGATGCTGCCAGTCGTACGGGCTGACCGAGCCCAGCGTGTGCCCCGGGTCGCGGTCGTACCAGCGATCCCAGCCGGACAGGAACATCGCGTAGGCGCCGAGCGCCGGACTGGGACCGACCAGGGCGTGCGAATTGTTCCGGCCGCTCTCGCCGGTGTTGAAACGGGCCAGCAACGCCGCCCACCCGTCGGCGAACTCGAAATACGAGAATGCCCGGTCCGGCACCCATTGTTTCTGCCCTATCGCGGTGGGCGACAGGCGGTTGTAGCTGCTCAGCCGGTTGTCCCACTTGTCCGCGGCGTCCGGGGTCAACCCGACCGAGTACTTCTTGACGCCGAGACCGCCCTTGGGCGTCAGACCGAAGAGAATCTGCTCGACCGACGCGTCCTGGTCGTAGTACGTCATCTGCCCACCCGTTCAGCTTCCGGCCCGGTGATCAGGCCCGCCATTGCGAAAAGAGCCAGCAGCGGCACCAGGACGCGGGCCGGGCGGATGCCCGCCGGGAACGTGTCGTCCTCGGCCACCGCCCCGCCGGTGGCTGACACGAAATGCATGGTGCAGCGCTGGAACTCGCTGTAGAGCCGCATCGCGATGGAGTTCGCGTTGGCGCTGTGCAGCAGGCCGTACACGTCGCGGCTCTCCGTCAGCATGCGGTCTGCCGACAGCAGGCCCCCGCTCCGCTCGCGAATCCAGCGGTCCGCCGGGGTCATGTAGCGGAGCCGGTCCGACTTGGTCAGCGCGACCACCGCGGGCAACGACTCGCGCCCGGCGGGCAGCCGGCTGACCGCCTCCTGCACCCACTCGTTGGAGGCGCCGGCCGGCAGCGAAAGCGTCTCGTCCACCCGGAGGTCCTGCTCCTCGGCCAAGCTCCGGAAGATCCACGGAGCGTCCTCGACGAACAGCAGGGCACCGGCGTTCACCAGGAACCGGGTGTGCCGCCCGTTCTCCGCCGGATCGCGGAAGTCCTCACCGGCCACGTCGAAGAACACCAGCGGGCGCTTGACGTTGCCACGCTGCACCACGAGCCACTCGAGGTAGGTGCCGGACCCGCCGCGGGTGCCCGGCAGCCGGCTGCCCCGCTCGAACGGGTCCAGGAAATTCCGCTTGAACGTGACGTGCTGGTAGTAGTCCAGCGCCTCGGCCCGCAGCCCGTGCTCGCCGGCCGACACCCCGCCGAGCAGCTCCCTGATCATGGCGACCACCAGGTGGGTCTTGCCCGACCGCGGGCGCCCGACCAGCGCCACCACCAGCGGGTCGGCGAAGTCGCCCAGCGTCGCGGGCAGGTAGTGGTTTGCGCTGTCCTGCGAGGGGTTGGGGCACTTGACGTACCAGCGGCGGCGCGCGTCGTCGAGCTTGGCCCCGCGCAACCCGGCCGGCCGCCGGGCCGGGTTGTACTTGCCGTCCTTGACCGAATACTCCAGCACCTCGCGCTCGTCCCAGGCGTACTCGTCCAAGCAGACCGGGCACTTCACCCGGCGGGCCGGGGGTTTCGCCGAGGTCACCGCGACCACCGTCCTTTCCGCCGGACCGGGCCGGGCACCTCCACCGGGGCCGGTTCGGGGGCGGCCGGGTACTTCTTCCCTCGCGCCTCGTCGAACGCGGCCCGTCCGGCGGCCAGCGGGTCGTAGCCGTTCAACACCGGCACCTCGGCCGGGACGACGAACCGCCGAAGCGCGTCGGCGGCGCTGGGCCGCAGTCGCAGCTCGGCGAACAGATCGGGCAGCTGCGACCGCAGCAGCGGCACCTCGGCCAGGTTCGGCAGCTCGGACTGGGCGGGCTCGCCGGTGAGCACCTCGTAGAGCAGCAGGCCGGCGTCGAGCAGGTCGTCCTCCGGCCGGGCGCCACGCCCGGACCGGTTCTGCGGGGGCTCGCCGAAGAACGTGGCGTACTCGAAGTTCACAATGGACAGCGTGGTCCGGGCCAGGTACATGCCGTCCAGGCTCAACCGGTTGTGCACCACCTCGACCAGGGCCAGCCGGGCCAGCGCGTCGAGCAGCCGGGTGGCGAACTCGATCTGCCCCTTGCCGAGCAGGCCGGTCACCGCCTCCCGCGCGGGCTGACCGCGGTAGTCGCTGACCAGGGCCCACGGCTCGCGGCTGTCCACGTCGTAGCCGACGAGCGTGGGAAACGGGCGCGCCCACTCGTTCGGAAAGGCTCGGCTCAGCCGGGCCAGCGCGCGGATCTCGTTGTCCAGCAACACGTACGCCGGGTCGGCGGAGCCCCGGCGGAGGCTTCGGCGGACCAGCATGGTGTCGTCCGGCGCCACCCGCACCCGCTGGGTGACCAGCGCCGAGCCGGGCAGGTCGACCGGCGCGTCGGCCTTGATCTCCCAGGTCTTCGTCCGCCCGTCCAGGGCCCGCCCGACGAGGGTGGCCGATGCGGCAATCTCGCTCACGCCACCGCCTCGCAAGCTCGGCGGTGGCAACCCTGGCGCCTCGTTCCTCGGCGCCGGGGCAATGCCTGGTGATTCGCTCCGCAAGCTCCGCCAAGCCTGCGTCTTCTCGTTCCTCGAAGACGCAGGAGTATTGCATGGTTCGCTCCGCAAGCTCCGCTCATGCGTACCGCCCCTCCGGGTCCTCGGAGTTGGTGGTGACCACCGGGTGCTCGTACACCACCCGGCCGGCGGCCAGCGGCATCAGCCGGAGCACGCCGATCATGTCGGTGTCCGTGGTGACCACGTCCACGTCCGCGGTGCCCAGCAACACGCGCTGGACCAGCGCCGGCGCGAACCGCACCACCCGCACGTCGGTCCAGGACACGTTGAGCGCACGGATGTCCCCCGCCTCGCAGAGCTGCACGAGCTCGTCCCGGCCGTCGCTGCGGAGCACCCGGCGACCGGCGTCGGAGCGCCGCCACAGCGCCAGGGTCAGCGACTCCCGGGCCGCGCTGTCCTCGACCATCGGCGGCTGCGCATGGATGCTGTGCGCGTCGAGGAACGCGTGATAGTCGGTCAGATCGCGGTTGGCCTCGGCGGCGAGCCGGGCCGGGTCGGTGGCCAGCGGGGCGTCCGTGCCGATGGCGTTGAGGTAGTTGTCCAGGGCCCGCATGGTCAGCGAGATCAGGTCGCCGCGCAGCACCTCGAGCAACTCTGCGGCGGCCGCGCCGTGCGCGGCCGGGTCGCGCTCCCGGTCCCGGGCCACCCGCTCGGCGTACAGCCGGGCCAGCTCGGTGATCCCGGACGCCAGCAGCAGCGCGGAGTCCGACAGCCGGCGGCGGTGCTCGAAGGTGCGCACATAGTCCCGCACCCGGTCGTCCACAGTGGACTCGATGTGGGCCAGCGTGCGGCCCGCCTCGGCCAGCCGGAGGCCGCGCAACCACCCGGCGACCGTGTACCGCCAGGCGAGGCCGGTCCCGCCGAGCGCGACGGCCAGCGCGACGAGCGTGACCACGAGCCCGGCAGGCGTAGCGCCGCCGGCCGGAGGCAGCGCCGCCCCCACGCCGAGGGCGATCGCGACCACCGGCACCGTGCCGGCGAGCAGCAGCCGGTTCCGCGGCGACCACGCCGTCGTGCTCCGCCCGGGCAGCCTGGCCAGGAACAGCGCCACCAGCACCACCCAGACCAGCCCGACCAGCAGGCCGGGCAGGACCGACCCGGTGATCCAGGTGGTAAGCAGCGTGCTCGGCGCGGCCCCGCCGCCCAGCACGCTCGCCGGCAGCGGCCACACCTCCGGCGGCTCCGGCGTGCGCATCCCGGCCAGCAGGTTCTGGCGCAGGGCCGCCAGCTCGGCGCGGGCCGCCGCGCTGCCCTCGGGCACGCTCTGGTTCGAGACGCGGCGCAGGTGGGTGGCCAGGTCGCGGAGCGAGTGGCCGGTGCGCAGGCCGGTGCGCACCAGGGTGCGCAGGTTCTCGGAGAGCGCCGGGTTGTCCGAGGGATCCACCGCGGGCACCCCGAGCCGGCTCAGCCGGTCCGCCCCACCCTGCCCGGTGGACTGCCGGTCGAGCTGGACGAGCAGCTCGTCCACGCGGTCGAGGTGCTCCTCGGCGGCGGTGGCGATCCGCGCCGGGTCCACCCGCGGCTCACCGGTGAGCAGCGCGCCGAACCCGGGGAGCGCGGCCGCGGCCGAGCCGACCGCGGCGAGCACGCCGCGCAGCTCCCGCCGGCTCCGCCCGACCGGCGACTCGGCGGTGATCAGGTCGCGCCGCGGGTCGACCGGGTCGCGCCACCGGGTCGGCGCCGGCGCCGGCGGCCACGGCGTCGCCGACCGGCTGTGCTCCATCAGCTCGTCGAGCGCCGCGGTGCGCAGGAACCGCAGCTCCCCGGCGGCCACCGTGGGGTACACGACGGACAGGCCGGGGCACACCGCCTGGTGCGGAATCGTGCGGACGACGTCGAAGACCTCGTCGAAGACCTGCGGGTTGTCCAGGGCGGCAATCAGGTCGGGCAGGCTTTGCGGCCCGTCCGCCGTGATCGGATGCGGCCGGTCGGTGCCGCCCGCCCACCGGCTGCCCCACTCGTCGCCCACCCACAGCGTGACGCCGGCGGTGCCGAGCGCGGCCGACTGCCGCAGCGCGATCTGCCCCTCTCGGGCCAGCGGGCCGACCGCCACACAGATCACCGCGCGGACATGGGTCAGCGACACCAGCCGCTGGAACCGGGAATGGTTGTCCAGCAACGTGTCGGTGCTGTCGATCACGACCACCCGATCGGCCAGCCCCTGCCGGTGCGCGGTGGACTTGTCCAACTTGTCCAAAAAGGACAGATCGGGGCCCTGGTCGCGGATGTCGAGCACGCGCACCGCCGCGCCCGCCCGAGCGGTCACCGCAGCACCCACTCATAGAGGTCGGCGAGGTTGTCCTGGTGCGCGTCCTCGGCGCGGAAGCTCATGGTCAGCGCGTCCTTGAAGGTCACCGCCCAGAACTCGTGCACCGACTCCAGCTTTCGCCGGCCCGAGGCCCGGTTCTCGGCCAGCAGCTTCGTGGTCTCCTTCGTCTCGAACTCGGCAAGCTCGACCAGGGTGCGGAACACCGGCGAGGGCTGTGCCAGTTCCCGGGTCAGGCCGTTGGGCTGGGTGTCCATGAGCCGGTCGCAGAAGTCCTGACGGATCTGCTCGCTGTCGGCGAGCACCCAGCGCTCGTACTCGGACAGCAGGCTGCTCCAGCTGGACAGCCGGGCGTACTGGGAGAGGTCCAGCTGCATGCTGATCTTCGAGTCGCCGAGGAACAGGTTGATGCTCTTCGGCGAGGTGATCTCGCCCCGGCACTCGATGTAGCCGTTCCACGCGGCGCACAGGACGTGGTGCAGGATGCGGGTCCGGTCCTCGACCGTGGTGGCCAGGTAGCCGAAGCGGTAGCCGGTGCGCTGCCGCCACTGCAGGAAGTCGTTCTTGCGCGCCTCGGCCACCGCGTCCGCCCAGTGCATGAGGATCTTCTGCACCTCGGGCACCTCGGTGAGACCCATCGAGGAGCGGAACAGCACCACCGCGATCGACTCGGCGTCGATCGGCCGGAACTCGGTGACCGAGTCGACCTCGCGCGGCAGGTTCACCTCGGCGCGCAGGAACTTCTCCAGCTCCACGTCCCGCTTCCCGCCCGGGGAGGGGTAGGAGAACAGCACCTTGAGCCGCCCCCGCCCGCCGGGCGCGAAGCCACCCGGCACCAGGCCGGCCAGCTTTCCCCGGAACTGCGACAGATCGTCCTCGTTGACCACCCCGCGAGACCGGCCCGCCGCCGCCTCGAGCAGATCGTGCAGGTTGGC
The DNA here is from genome assembly GCF_036002505.1 of Actinophytocola sp. Classification (GTDB taxonomy): domain Bacteria; phylum Actinomycetota; class Actinomycetes; order Mycobacteriales; family Pseudonocardiaceae; genus DASYTH01. Next base: position 15,906 of record NZ_DASYTH010000275.1, read on the forward strand.
CAGCAGCGGCTGGTGCGCCTCGTCGCGGTACCGGAACACGCCCAGGACCGCGGTCTTGATCAGGTCGCGGATCTTCCCGACGGCCCGGCCCGACCCGTCCACTGGGCCGTACTCCTGGAACAGCTTCTCCGCGGCGCTCCAGCCCTGCTGCCCGCCGATGATCGTGTTGACCAGCACGGCCGGGGTCGCCGAGGCGTGCACCTGGTACTGCGACACGTAGACCGAGACCAGCCGGCGCATCGCCGCGGTGTAGAAGGCGGGCAGCTGGCCCTGGCGGGGCAGCAGGTAGGACACCCCGACCCGGGGCTCGTACAACGCCTTGGCGCGCCGGGCGAAGCGGGCGTCCTCGGTCCGCGCGTGGTCGAGGAACCCCTCGACCAGCGCCAGGATCTCGCGCTCCACCGTGCGCAGCTTCGGCTCCCAGCGGGCGGCCTGCAGGTTCCAGGCCGCGTGCCAGGCCCGCTGCGCCCGCCACGCGAACCACTCGTCCTGCTGCTGCACCGCGGCGCGCACCTGCGCGTCGGCGAACCGGACCTTCTTCCACCAGCGCAGCTTGCGCACCTCCGGAACCGGCCCGTTCAGGGCCATCCCTTGCGGCGGCGGCGGTTCGCTCCGCCGGCTCTCCACCAGCTTGAGGAAACCGAGCTGGCTCAACGGATCGCCCAGGGTCTGCTCGCCGAGCAGCGCCCGCGCCACCCGGAACGCGCCCACCTCGCCGATGGCCATGGAGACCGCCCGGCGCGGGTTGAACTGGTTGGCCATCTCCGGCACGTTCTGGGCCAGCGTCTGCTCCAGCGCCTTGATGCTGGACTCCATGGTGCGCTTGCGGGTGTTCAGCATGGCCAGGATCGCGTCCAGCCCGTCCACCGCGGGCGGCGAGGCGATCGGCAGCGGCGCCCGGTGCAGCAACGGGTCGATGTTGGAGTTCTGGAACAGCTGCGCGATCAGGTCCCGGTTGCTCTCCCCGGCCATGCCGGTCGGCGTGGTCATCTCGGTGACCGCGTCGGCGAGCAGCCGGGAGCTGACGATGTCGGCCAGGTCCTCGGCCGGCACCGTCATCGAGGCCACCGCGCTGGTGGACACACCGCGCTTGCCGATCCCGGTCGCAGCCGGCACGCCCCGCTCGGTGGCGCTGTTGATGAAGCTGTCCGCGAAGGACTGGAAGTTGCGGTCCAGGTACTGGCCGCCCTCGATGTCCGCGGGCAGGTCGGTGCCGATCAGCGAGAGCAGCAGCGACACCACCGAGCGGTGCAGGTCGTCCCGGTGCATGCCGGCGGTCAGGCTGAACAGGAACGCGGTCTGCACGGTGGAGGCGCGCAGCCGGATCTCGTTGCCGTCCGGGTAGAGCACGGACAGCGAGCCGCGGATGCCCCTTCGGTCCAGTGCGGTGCCGGCGACCTGCGAGTTCTGGTCGTCGACCAGCCGGAACAGGTCCAGCAGCGCGCGGGCGGCGTTGAGCTCGGCCGGCCGGCCGCCGCCCAGCCCCTCCTCGAACGCCGACGGCATCAGCACCAGCGGGAAGATCCGGGCCTTGTACCGCTCCGCCGCGAGCACGTCCCCGAGCAGGTGCAGGTAGTCGAAGAACAATCCGGCGCCGGTCCCGCCGGCCACCGAGAACGCCACGAACACGTCCACCGAGTCGCGCAGCTTCCCGCCCAGCCGGGACAGGTGCTCGCCGGAGTTGCTGATCGCGCCGATCGCCTTGTACAGCGAGGTGCGGGCGGGCGCGAGGCCCGTCCGGAACGTCTCGAACAGCGCGGCCCGGCCCACCGTCGGCAGCTGCCCGGCGCCCTTGGCCAGCGGGCCCACCCGGGGCTCGCTCTCCGGCGGCGGCAGCCAGTCCTCGATCGCGGCGGGGGCGCTCAACCGCAGGCTGCGCGCCACCTCCGGGTAGGTGTCGTAGGGCGGCACCAGCTCACGCACCATCGTGTAGGTGCGCTCGGCCGCGGGCAGGTGGCTGCGGTCCGGCACGGCGCGGTTCTCGATGTGGCTGAACTCGTCCTCGGCCAGATCCGCGTAGACGAACTGCAGGCAGCTGGGCAGCTGGTAGGGCAGCAGCTGCTCGTTGCCCGGGATGCGCTCGCGCAGCGCGGTCCCGTCCGGGCCGCACAGCTCCTCGCGCAGCCGCCGCTCCAGCTCCGCACCGATGCGGCAACCCGTACCGCCCAACCCGACGAACAACATGGGCTGGTAGATCTGCATATCATCCTCCTGCCGGCGGTCCGGCGAACGTGAGTCGAGACGAGCGCCCGCGGGCGCTCACAGGTACGGGTCCCGCGCGGTCGGCTGCGGGCCGGACGGGCCGGGTTCCTCCTCAACCGGTTGCGTGGCGTAGTGGTCCGTCTGGGCCTCCTGGTTTCGCCGGAGCTCGTCCAGGGAGACCGTGATGCTCAGGTCCTCGCCGACCTCGACGGACTGGTCCAGCTGCATCGAGTGGCGCTCTCCGTACGGCGTCAGCAGGGTCAGGCCCGCGCGCGACCGGGTCAGCGTGAACGCGGTCGGGTCGCCCGGCTGCGCCACGTCCAGCGCCGGCACCAGGGTGTGCATGGTCACGGTGAACCGGAACTGCTTGGCCTTGCGGGCCTCGGTGTGCAGGTAGGCCCGCTGTCCATTGCGGACGGCCTGCACCATCAGACCCTCCACCTCCTGTGAGCGGCGCCGGGCGACCAGCCAGAGCGCCAGCGCGACCACGGCGATCCCGGCCACCGTGCCCAGAACCCATTGCAGGATGGGCGGAGGCGGTGGCGGGTAGGCGACCTCGACGGTGAACGGCTTCTCGTGGAAGACCGTGCCGGCGTCGTCGCCGTCGACCACCTGCACCACGCCGGTGGTCACGCCCTCGGGCGTGTTCGCGGCGAAGACCATCCGGAACTCGAACGTGGTCCGGCCCGGGTCGACCTCGCGCACCGCGTCGTCGGCCGGGACGGTGATCGCGGCGTCGCCCGCGCCGCGCACCTGCACCCGGACCTTGTGCCGCTGCCCGGTGTTGTTGGTCACCGCGACGCTGGCCCGGACGGTCTCTCCGGGGGCGACCCTGGTGCTGATGGTGGGCAACGTGGCGGCCGCCAGAATCGGCGGGACCTCCGGCGCCACCCGCACCGTGGCCAGCGCGTCGGCGGCGCTGATGCCCAGCCCGCTCACCGTGCCCTTGAACGTGATCTCGTCGGTGACCTCCTGCGGGATGGTCAGCCGGCCGGTGAACGTGCCGTCGACCGCGGTGTCCGGGTCCTGCCCGTTGTCCAGCATCGCGATCGGCTGCACCGGAAGGTCCTTTCCGGACAGTTCCGCGGAGAACGCCAGCCCCCTGAGCAGATCCGGCTGGGTGACCGGCTTTCCGCCGCGCAGCACGACCTGCAGCGACACCGTGACCGGCTGGCCGACCGCGGGCGCGGGCGGGTCGAGGAGCAGCAGCGCCTGCGCCGCGCCCAGCCAGGTCACCGTGGTCAGCACGTTCTGGGCCGGGACGCCCTGCCCGGAGGAGACCCGCACCTTCCACTGCCCGGGCACGGGGTCGACGATGTGCAGCACCTCCACCGGGCTGTTCTCGCCGCTGACCTCGAACTTGCCGCTGCCGGTCTCGCCCGACTTGGGTACGGACTTTCCTTGCGGGTCAACATAGTCGACGCCGATCCGGCCGTCGTGCTTGGCCACGATGATCGACCCGTCGGTGGCGATGACCGGGATGGTCACCGGGATCTCCACGCTGGCACCGGAGCCGACCGGCGTGTTCTGGATCGGTCCGACGCCGGCGCACCGGCCCGAACTGAACGCGCGCAGCAGGGCGTCGGCGACGTCGGCCGAGCTGGACACCACCGTGGCCCGCGGCTGGGGGACGTTGGGACCGCACGAGCCCCGGTACCCGCCCTCGGCGAAACCGTTGAGCGCGTTGGTGTCCACCTTGCCGAAGCCGAGCGGCCAGACCTGTACGCCGGCGTCCCTGGCCTGGGTCAGGGTCTGCCGGATGACCTCGCGCGCGGCGTCGTTGCGCTGGTCACCGGTCTTGTTCGCGCCGTACCGGGGACTGTCGGTGACATCCAGGACGCCGTCGGTGAGTAGGAAGATCAACTTCGGCCCGTCGGCGGGGGAGCCGTCCCGCAGGTAGCTCATCGCCTGCTGGAGCGCCTCGGCGTGATCGGTGCCGTCGCCCTCCGGCCGTGTCCGTTTGCGCAGGCCGCTCACGCACTGCGCGATGTGGTCGCGTTCCGCGGGACCGGACAGCACCAGGGGCGGGCAGACGACGTCCACCGGTGACCTGGTTCCGTTGTCGCTCGCGAAACCGACCACCGAGACGGTGGATTTGGTGGACAGTTCGGACTGTCCTATCAGGCTGGCCGCGTCCCGCTCGCGATCCATGTCCGGCTGACTGATGCTGCCCGACTCGTCGACAAGAATGACAATCTTGGCCGGCTTGAGGTCAATGTCCTGATTTTGTCCAACAGCTGTCATGTCCCGTTCAGCGACAGCCGAAACCACACCACCCGAATGGCCTAACAGGGTCAGGAGGAACGCGGCGGCAAAGATTCGGATCATCGCAGGTCGTACCCTACTTCCACTGCTCGGCCCTGCCCTCCAACCGTTCTTGGACGAGCCCGGGCCGCCGGCTCAATTCCTAGTCGACGACCCGGCACCCGCCGTTACCTCAATGACCATGCAACGGCTGCCACCGCCCTCCGGCTCCCCCTTGTGTCCGAGCGATGCCGAATTGTAATCACGAGCCCGCGCAACGCCCTCCCAGCGCCCGGCGATACTGCCAGACATGGCCGCCCCCGGGCAGAGCGCACCCAGCGATATTCGCGCCCTCGTCACCACATCCGACGGCACCCGATTCATCACCGGCGCCGAAGACGACGCCATCCGCCTCTGGGCGACCGATCCGCGCCGGACTCTGGATTCCGCCCCGGCCCATCGAGACGGCGTGCTGGCACTGGACATTTTTGAACACAAAGGTGACACCTTCGTGTTCAGTTCCGGAGGCGACTGTCAAGTCCGTCGTTGGCGGCTGGTGAACGACCAGCTGGTGGAGCGGACCGACCTGAGCGAAATGCTCGCGGACAGCGAAGTACGTGCCCTGGCGGTGACCCGGGCCTGGGTGGCCACCGCCGGCCGGGACGGCCAGCTGCGGCTGCGCCTCCATCGCAGCGGCCGGGTCATCGTCGGTCACACCGGAATAGAGGCATTCTCTCTGGGCGTGGCCCCGAACGAGCGAACCATTGTCATCGGTGGCGCCAACGGTGCCGTCCAGGTTTGGCAGCTCAACCAATCGCGGTTGACGATGTTGACGGCGATGCCGGCATCCAGCGGCGCCACGGCCAGAAGCCTGCTGGTCGTGGACGAGGAAAAGGTGATCCTCGGCCGGGACGATTCGACCCTCACCGAGTGGAACTGGAACGTCGACAGCACGGTACTGTTCGACCCACACCATTCCGGACCGATCCACGCGCTCGCACGAGCCTCGCCGAACACATTCCTGTCCGCCAGCGCGGATGGGAAGGTCCTGAAATGGCGACTCGCCGGCAAGGACCTGCTGGAGGACACCGGGCTCAGATTTCCAGCGGGCGTATTCGCGCTGGCCGTGCCGACCTCGTCCACCAAGCCCATGCTGTTTGCTGCGGGCGGCCACGACCACATCGAAGTTCTGCTGGACCGCGCACCGATCAGAAGCGCCTTTCGGGGGCACACCGGTGCCGTCCGGGCCATTGCGGTCAGCGAGAAGGGCGATCTGGTCGTCACCGGCAGCGCGGACGGAACCGCGCGCCTGTGGAACGAGTCCGGCGAGGATCAGGGCGTATTGCGCGGCCACAACAACACGGTCTCGGCGGTCGCCGCCTGGCCTCGGGACAATTCCCAGGTCGTCACCGGCAGCGAGGACGGCACGATCACCGTGTGGGACCGGTATGGCAGGTCGCCACGCGGCCTGCCGATGTCGCACGGCGCCCAGGTGTGGGCGCTGGCCGTCAGCCCGGACGGCACCCGGATCTTCTCCGGCGGGAACGACCGCACGGTCCGGCAGTGGCGGGCGGACACCCGCACCCAGAGCGGCCCGTCCTGGTCGGATGCGAAGAAAGCCGTGTCCGCCATCGCCATCTCCGGAGACGGCTCGTACGCCGTCATCGGCGACGACGACGGGGACATCGCCTTCTGGCATCTGGAGCAGGACCGCCCGGGTATGTCCCGCAAGGCGGTGGCGGACGGGCGGCAGGTCCGCTCCGTGGCCATCGACTTCGGGGGCAACCTGGCCGCGGTAGGCGGCGAGGACGGTGCCATCACGCTCTGGAACGTGCGCACCGGAGCCCGGATCGGTGATCCCATCATCACCGGTCACGGCGACGTGCTGAAGGTCCTGCTGCCCGAGGACGGGGAGACCCTCATCTCCTGTGGCGCCAACGGGTCGGTCGAGCGCTGGAACCGCCATACCGGTCAACGCGTCGGCCGCGTCCGGCCCAGGTTCCTCGCCGGCAAGGTCCAGGCCATCGCGCTCATGCCGGACGGTGAGCTGATCGTGGCCGGCGGCAGCGAAGGAGACATCGCCCTCGTCCGGACCACCGGCACGCCGGAGGTGCCGCGCCGGGTACCGCCGGGCACGGGCTCCGTCTCCGTCGACCCGCCGCATCCGAACCCGACCAGCGACGAGCCGACCCCGCACGACACCATCGGCAACACGAAGGACGTGCGTGCGCTCGCCGAGCTGATCGCCGCCCGGCAGACGTCGGTCCCGCTTTCCTTGGCGTTGCTGGGTGATTGGGGCTCCGGCAAGTCGAGCACCGTGCTGCAGGTGCAGGACCGGGTCCGTGACCTGGCCGAGAGCACCCGCGGGGACCCGGCCAGGTCGTTCTGGATCTCCAACGTGCGTCAGATCCGGTTCAACGCCTGGCACTACAGCGACACCCACGTGTTGACCGGGCTGTACGAGCAGATCCGCGACAGCCTGGACCAGAACCCCTTCAACGATCCCGATCTGGACCAATCAGCGCTGCCGCCGAACGAGGAGCGGGACGCCGTGCGGCGTCGGCACCAACGGCTGATCCAACGGAAGAAGCAGCTGGCATCCCGGGTCGACGCCGCGAAGTCGGCGAGGATGTCCCTGACTCACCCGGTCACCCTGCTGCGCCATGCCCGGCGACTGCACCGCGAAGCCGCGGCCATCGGACGTTCCGAAATCGACGAGATCAAGCAACAGGTTTCCGAGATCGCCGGCTCGCCCCGCACCCGGGCGATCTGGTGGTTCCTGGGCATCCTCGCGCTCGTGATCCCGGTGGGGATCATCGGATGGGCCCTGATACCCGAGACCTACCGCGTGTTGTGGTCGGTGGTCGCCGGAACCTCGACCGTGCTCGCATCCGGGGGCGCCGCGCTCCGGAGGTTCATCGACGACCAGAAGAATCGATGGGCTGAGGAAGCTCGTGCGGTCGAGGCCGAGCTGGATCGGACGGCCACGCGGCGCAGCGCGGTCGATCCGGACTTCCGGCTGCGCCAGATCATGGCTGACCTGAAGGAGTCGGACACCATTGCCCGGCACCGCGGCGTCGTCGGCGACGTCCATCGCGATCTGCGGAAGCTGGCCGAAGCGCTGACCCGGGCGAACGAGGACCAGGAACCGGAAACGCTGCCGGTCGTGGAACGCATCGTGCTGTACATCGACGACCTCGACCGGTGCTCGCCGGCTCGGATGATGAAGGTCATCGAGGCGGTGAACCTGCTGACCTCGATGCCGATCTTCATCGTGGTGGTCGCCATCGACCCGCAGGTGCTGTTCCAGCGACTGGAGAACGTGCCCGGTCGCGCCATCGACGGCGAGCGGGAGCACTGGCAGGTGCTCAGCCTGCTCGACAAGGTGTTCAACGTGGTCTACGCCATGCGTCCGCTGGGCGATCGCCGCGCCAACTACCTGCGCAGCCTGGTGAGCGACATCGCGCTGGACCACACGGACGCCGTCCCCGCGATCCCGGTGCCCACGTCCGGCGGGCCGCAGCCCGGCACGGAACCGCATCCGAGCGGCTCACCCGACCCGGTGAAGCCGACGCACATCCGGTTCTCCCACCCGCCACCGCAGGCCTGGGACCCGCCGAGCCGTGCGCTCCGCATGCACCGGAAGGAGTTCGATCTCCTCGTGTCGCTCGCCGACCTGCTGCCCGGCCCGCGCGCGGCGAAGAAACTCATGAACATCTACCGGCTCATCCTCGCCGAGGTGCACGAACCCGATCGTTCACGCTATCTCAACGGGGAATACCAAGCCGCCGCGATCATGGCCGCCGGTCTGGTATCCGCGCCGGTCGCCTTCGCACGCCTGATCGACTACCTCAGGAACGTGAAGTGCGAGCACGAGGAGGAAATGCACCAGGACATCGTGGATTTCCTCGACGCCGCCGACGATTCATGCCAGCCGCTCGCCACCACACTCAGCGAACGAATTGCCCGGCACACCGACGAGAACCACGACTCTCTCCGCTGCGCCGAGCGTTACCGGAACTGGTCGATCAAGGTGGCCCGGTACAGCTTCGAGACGTACCGGAAATACGATCCGTCCTTGATGGACGCGGCCGATACGGGAAGTCGCTGAGTGCGACGCGGTTGAGAGTCGACACATGCCCTGAAGGCGGCTTTCAGGACGCTGAACGTCCCGAAGGCCGCCTTCAGGACATTGGTCAACGCCCCAGCTACAGCCCCGCGTACTCCTTCGCTCGCAGCAGGACCTCACGCAGCATGGCCGGGGTGAGCTTGCCGGTGAAGGTGTTCTGCTGGCTGACGTGGTAGCTGCCGAGCAGATGGAGCGACGAGCCGGTGTCGGTGGCGGGGAGTTCGACGTGGGCGGCGTGGGTGAAGAGGGGACGGGGGGTGG
>NZ_DASYTH010000276.1:0-12195 GCF_036002505.1 Actinophytocola sp.
GGAGTATAGAATACCCCTCCCATTTTGCCACCCACATCAGCGAACTCGCCCATGAGGCGGTCATAAGCCCGGCCGACCACATCATTGAACTCGAGATTATCCTTGCTCAGTGATAGCCGATCGAAATGATGAACTAGCCTCTGCAGTTCATGGTTGCCCATCTTCTTGTTGAAATCGACGTCCTCTAGTGTGCCGCCCAGTACGTCCGGGTTGCTCCACAGCAGAGTGTGTAGTGCTTCGTCGAGGAGTTCCCCGAGAGTTCCACCACCATTCTGGACGATGTGACGCCAGCGCGCGCGGTCCGGCACCTGAAGGGGCCCCCGCTGGTCCGACGCCCACTTGAGCAGCAGGACTCCAGAGACGATGACCGAGGATGCCAACGGGTCCATAGCACTGTTGCGGAGAATGTGCGCTGCGTCGAGAAGTTCCCGCGTGAGGCGAGCGACGCTCAGCTTGCTCATGCGGGCATCACCCCCTTAAGCATCTCCGCGAAGATGGCCGGTCGCAACGCTTGCAAGCGGTCCGACATCTCGTGGAGAATCCTGACCTCCTCATCAATGTCCGCAAGTACGTCGACAATGGCCAGCTGCCGGTCCATGGACGGGACGATGACCACCAACTCCCTCAGCATCGCGGAGTTCAGCGAGGGCACCGTGCCCCGTAGGGCCTGACCAACGAGCTCCGCCTGCGCCGGAGAAGAGGACAGATATGAGGCGAGGTACGCCGGAAAGATAAGCTCTGGCCGAGGCCTGATCCGCACACATGACGAACCGTAGAACCACAGGTCGTGCTGCGCCCCAATCAGTGCAAGGCGCCCGAGCGATCCTTGCCGCACGACAAGGATGTCCCCCTCCTGCACGGCGAAACGGGCAAGCTTCTCGGCGTCCCCCACCGGTACGCGCCTCAATTTCCGGGTATCCACCGTATGACGGCTCGTGATGCTCGGCGGCGTGACAACAGGGATCCCGTCAGGCCCGTCGTGCAGCCCCTCGAGTAGCGAACCCGATGGCCCAGCGGTGATCTCACCCAGCTCAGCGAGTGGGATGGGCTTCTCGCCGGTCATACCTAACCTTTCCTCGTCGAGAGCGGCGGGGGCCGCGGGAACCGGCCCCCACCGATCCTCGATCAAGCAGTGCGTCGTCGACACCGAAGGCCAGCGCGCACAGCTTCGCCGACCGTAGCGGTCACTAGGGACGCGAGGAGCATGATCAGCATCGTGCCGCCGTGCCCCGTCGCGACGGCACCCAGCGTGACCACCACGATGATCAGCGTGGCGAGTATGACAACTCGTTTGGCCATCGGGGGCCAGTACCAGGCACAATTAAAACCGACGGTTCTCATGGGCCGTCCCATCTCCTCGCACACGCGAGGTAGTTGCGCCGCGCCGCCCTGTCGGTCGTCAAGCCACGCAGGGCGACGCGGCGATCAATGACCGCACGCCATGCGGGTAATGCCCGGCGCGCCATCCGCCCCGCTGCGTCATCCACGCGTTCGGTCCTCTTACAGCGAGCACGCTACCATGCGAAGCTAGCTTCGCATGCGCCACGGCGCAGTTGATGACAAGCGGGATGCCAGGGCTGGTGGAGGTGCACCGGGGGTCGGCTCGTCGTTCGCTTGCGGCCGCAGCGACCACATGTCGAGACACCCCGCACATCGGCGCATCCCGATTTTGGCGCGCGGCAACATGTGTCAAAACGAACCCCGATCCGGCCAGGGCATCCGATGACGTCGCGGTGATGGTGGCGGCAGCTAGCCTGAGCAGGTGACAGCTCCAACCCCGCCGGTCACCATCGGCCAGTACACCATCGACCCGCCGGTCGTACTGGCTCCGATGGCCGGGATCACCAACGTGGCCTACCGCCGCGTATGCAGGGAATTCGGCAGCCCCACCGCCCTCTACGTCTGCGAAATGATCACCGCCCGCGCCATCGTCGAACGCGACCCAACGACCATGCAGATGATCACCTTCGGCGCCGACGAGCACCCCCGTGCGCTGCAGCTCTACAGCGTCGACCCGACCACCATGCGGGAAGCAGTCAACATCATCGCAAGTGAAAATCTCGCTGACCACACCTGGTTGAACTTTGGCTGCCCGGTGCCGAAGGTGACGCGGAAGGGCGGCGGGGCTGCGTTGCCGTACAAGCGGCGGCTGTTCGGGGACATCGTGGCGGCCGCAGTGCGGGAGGCGGAGCCGGCGGGGGTGCCGGTGACGGTCAAGTTCCGGATCGGGATCGACGACGACCACACCACGTTCCTGGACGCGGGGCGGATCGCCGAGGCGGAGGGGGCGGCCGCGGTGGCGCTGCATGCGCGGACCGCGGCGCAGCGGTACTCGGGGCAGGCGGACTGGTCGGCGATCGCGGCGCTGAAGGACGCGGTGCGGACGATTCCGGTGCTGGGTAACGGGGACATCTTCAGCGCGGGGGACGCCCTGGCGATGATGGCGGAGACCAGCTGCGACGGGGTGGTGATCGGTCGCGGCTGCCTGGGCCGGCCGTGGCTGTTCGGCGACCTGCAGGCGGCCTTCGCCGGGCGGGCGCTGCCGGCGGGCCCGAACCTGGGCGAGGTGGCCGAGGTGATGTACCGGCACGGCACGCTGCTGGCCGACCACCTGGGCGAGCACAAGGGCGTGCGGGACCTGCGCAAACACGTGGCCTGGTACCTGCGCGGCTTCCCGGTCGGCTCGACGCTGCGGCAGCGGCTCGGCCTGGTCAGCGGGCTGGCGGAGCTGGCCGACCTGCTGGCCGAACTCGACCATGGCGCCCCGTTCCCGGCCGCCGCCGAGGGTCCGCGCGGCCGGCAGGGCTCGCCGGCCAGGGTTGCCCTGCCGGACGGTTGGCTGGACGATCCTGATGACGCCGCGGTGCCGGCCGGCGCCGAGCTGATGCACTCCGGGGGTTGATCGTGCGTGCCACCGTGGTCACGACCGTGCTCACGCTCGTCGCCGCGGCGTTCGTCCTGCTGTCCCTCAATCGCGTCACCGCGATCCCGGGTCAGCCGGTGGCGCTGAGCACTCCGGAGGGTGACCGCAAGCTGGTCGTCGACTACTTCACCGAGCTCAACGACGCCGGGAAGGACGGCACGGCCACGCAGCGGGACTTCCTGCGCCGCACCCAGCACCCGGACTTCACCGACCGGCTGTGCGACCTCGGCGACCTGGTCCTCAAGATCGAGCCGGCGATGTCCACGTTCCGGGTGGACTCCAAGTGGTCGCCGCCGGACTCGGCGAAGCGCCCCCGTGGCCTGGTCTACGTGCTGGGCGTGTCGGTGAGCATCCGGCGGGCCGGCGCGGTGATCGCCGAGCAGATCGGCTCCGAGCGGGTGGTCGTGCTGGACGGGAAGGTGTACGGGTTCACTCCCTGCCCGACGCAGTAGCCACCGGCACGGTTTGCCACCCCTAGTCGGGGCAACGCCGGAATACACCGGTCGAGCGAACTTCTGCATCCACGCGTCCCAACGCCTCAAGAGATGTGTCTGCTGAGTCGAAACACTCCATACGTAGGGAGGTGAGCGCCGTGGCCTTGCTGGACCAAGGCGTGGCCGAGCCGACCGTGCCCATGCCGTATCCGGCCAAGGTCGAGGCGCCCGAGGACACCGCGGGCCTCATCGCGCTGCACGAGTCGATCGCCGGCTTCCTGGCCGACCGTGGGGAGTGGCGCCAGGCGTACGAGCACGTCCGGCACGCCCTCGACCTGATCTTCACGGAGCGTGCGGCGCTGACCACGGCGCCGCCGCACCAGCGGATCCCCGCTGAGCAGCTGCGGGAGGTGGTCGACCGGCTGCGGCGCGAGCACGCCGAGGTCCGGGAGCAGGCCATCCGGGACGCGCTGACGGCCAGCTACAACCGCCGCTACCTGGACCAACGCCTGGTCGCGCTGGTGGAACAGCAGGGCGCGGGCGCCGACGGGCTGGCCGTCGCCCTGGTCGACCTCGACTGGTTCAAGAATGTCAACGACACGTTCGGGCACCAGGTCGGCGACCGGGTGCTGCAGCGCGTGGTGGAGCTGCTGCAGGACGGCCTGCCGGAGACCGCGTTCTGCGCCCGCTACGGCGGCGAGGAGTTCGTGCTGGTGCTGCCGGGGGTCGACGGCGCCACCGCGGTGGCGGTCGCCGAGGCCGCGCGGGCCCGGGTCGAACGGCACACGTGGAGCACGATCGTGCCGGGGCTGCGGGTGACGGTGAGCGTCGGGCTGGCCGCCGAGCCGCCGGCGGATCTCGCCACCGGGCACCGGGCCGCCAGCCCGGAAGCCCAGCTCAGGCAGGCCGACGGGTTGCTGTACGCGGCCAAGCGGTCCGGCCGCAACGCCGTCGCCTACCTCCTCGGCGGCGAGACCCGGCTGGCCGGCGAGGCGTCCCGGCGGCGGTCGGTCACGGTCTCGAACGGGCTCACGAGCTGACCCGGCCGATAGCCCGATCGGAGTAGTTGAGTGGGCGCAACTGCGTACCGACGGTAAGAAAATCCCCGAGCGCAATCGTCATGGATGGCATCCATCCGTAGTATCTCGACGCGGAAAGCCACACTGAGTCGGCAACGATGCGCTAGTGTGCAACGTCTTCATAACTAGTTGGCGGCAGTATGTATCAGATCGCCGCGCCGAGGTTTGGAGTGGAAAGGAGCAGGGGTGCCGGACGACCATCATCGCTCAGGCGGCACCTCTCCCTCGCCAGGTAACGGACGCCAGGGTCGCCACTCCTACGCGGGTGACCCGGATGAGCAGCCCCGGCGGCGCCGCCGTTCGATGGAGGGCACCGGCGGCCTGAGCGTGGCCGACCTGGTCCAGCGGCACACCGGCTCCCGGCCCGACCTGCCCTACCCGCCGCAGGCGGAGCCCCCGCGCCCGCACGCGGCCCCGTCCCAGCCCCGGATGCAGCCGGCCGCCCCACCGCCGTCCCAGCCCCGGATGCGACCCGTGCCGCCGCCGGCGGAGGCCCACCGGCAACCCGCGGCCCCGCCGCAACCACGCCGGCAGCCGGCGCCGCCGTCCCAGCCCCGGATGCAGCCGATCCCGCCACCCGCGGCGACGGCGTTCCCGCCGTCCCAGTCGCGGATGCAGCCCGTCCCGCCCCCGGCGCAGCACCGCCCGCCCGCCCGGCCGGCTGACGGCCCGCCCGGACCACGACGAATGCCCCCGGGCCCGAGCGAGCCCTCGGGGGCTTGGCCCCGGCCAGGCCAGGGACCGAACGGCGGCAACGGCGCGGCCCCCAACGGCGGCCAGTTCGCCAACGGCGCGGCGCCCACCGGCAACCAGTTCGCCACCGGCGGCCGGCCGGGCGGCCAGTCCGCGCCGATGCGGCAGCGCACCGCCACCCAGTCCGCCCCGCCGATGCCGCGGATCCCCAACCAGATCCCCGGCCACCAGACCTCGATGCCCCCCGCACCGAGCCGGCTGAACGCGCAGCCGCCCGCAGCCGCCGCACCGCCCCCGGCCTGGCCGACCGAGTCGCCGAGCATGACGGCGGTCCCCCCGGTCGCCCCGCCGCGCCGGCCGGCCGCTGAGGACATGGACCCGCTCTGCCTCACCAGCGAGATGGAGCCGATCGGCGAGGAGATCCAGAAGCGCCGCCGGGTCGACCACACGCTGGCCCGGTTCTCCAAGGTGCACGACGAGTTGCGGGCCGAGGAGCGCGAGAAAAAAGCCAAGCGCCGCAAGCTGATCCCGTGGTCGACCGACGACGAGCTCGATCATCTCGATGAGATGGTCGCCCTGCAGAGCCCGCAACTGCCGGTCGAGGAACCGTTCCCGGCGGAAATTCCAGCCGAGGAAACCCGCCTGCAGCGCAAGAAGAGCCGCCGCCGGAACCGGTCCGCCCTGGTGGGCAAGGTTTTCGCCGGGGTGCTGGCCATCCTGGTGCTGGTCGCGACCGGGGTCGCGTGGGGGTTCAAGAGCTGGGTGGACGCCAAGACGAACCAGGTGGACGCGCTCGACCAGAACTCCTCGGCGATCCTGGACCGGATCGCGCAGAACGGTGACGAGAACTTCCTGATGGTCGGCTCGGACAGCCGCGACGGCGCGGCGGCCGAGGACAAGGTGGGCAACTCCGCCGACGTCCCCGGGGCCCGGTCGGACACGATCATGATCGCGCACGTGCCGGCCGACCGGAAACGGGCCGTCGTGGTCTCGTTCCCGCGCGACCTCGAGGTGAACCGGCCGCAGTGCGAGGCCTGGGACCCCAAGACCACCAAGTACACCGGCAAGCAGATCCCGGCGGCGACCAACGTCAAGATCAACACCGCGTTCCAGGTCGGCGGGCCGAAGTGCGTCACCAAGATGGTGCAGCAGCTGTCCGGCCTGAACATCAACCACTTCGTGGGCATCGACTTCAACGGCTTCAAGGAGATGGTGGACGCCGTGGACGGCGTCCAGGTCTGCGTGGAGCGCCCGCTCAAGGACACCATCCTCGGCACGGTGGTGAAGGAGGCCGGCAAGGCCGTCACCCTCACCGGTGACCAGGCGCTCAACTTCGTCCGGGCCCGGCACGTGATCAACGACCCGACCTCCGACTACGGCCGGATCAAGCGCCAGCAGCGGTTCCTGTCCTCGTTGCTGCGCAAGGCGATGTCCAACCAGGTGCTGCTCGACCCGGGCAAGCTGACCTCGTTCGTGCAGGCGTTCGCCAAGTCCACGTTCGGCGACAACATCGGCGTCGAGCAGCTGATGTTGCTCGGCCAGTCGATGCAGGGGATCGAGGCGGGCCGGGTCACGTTCATCACCGTGCCCACGGTCGGCGAGGCGAACACCCGCGGCAACGAGGTCCTCCGCACCAACGACAAGGACAACCTGTTCGCGGCGGTCCGGAAGGACACGCCGCTGCCGGGCGAGTCACCGGCACCCGCGACCGGTCAGTCCCCCACCAGCGCCGCGCCGCCCACCCAGCAGGTCGACCCGAAGACCATCAAGATCCAGGTGCTGAACGGCGGCAACACCACGCAGAAGATCGCCACGCGCACCGCGGACAAGCTGAAGGCGCTCGGCTTCCAGATCGTGACCATCGACAACGCGCTGGAGAAGGTCAAGCAGACGGTGGTCAAGTACGGCAAGGACAAGGAGGCCGCGGCCCGGGTGCTGGCCTCGGCCGTCCCGGGCGCGCAGATGCTCGCCGACCCGTCCGCCACCGGTGCCCTCATGCTGATCATCGGGCCGGAGTACAAGGGCGACGTGGTGGCCCCGACCGGCGTGGTCAACAGCCCGCCGGCGGACCTGCCCAAGGACCTGGCCACGGTCAACGGCGGCGACGTCTCGTGCGCCTGAGCAACCGTGATTCGTTGCCCGGGGTTCACGTTCGGTTCATCCAGGAATGCGGTGCGGGTGCGCCGCTGGCCGTAGGCTGTCGCCATGCGTGAGGCCTACCATGTCGAGCTCGAACAGCTCGCGGACGAGTTGGCGGGCATGTGCTCGATGGTCGGCGACGCCATGGAGCGCGCCACCCGCGCCCTGCTCGAGGCGGATCTCGCCCTCGCCGAGCAGGTGATCGGCGATGACTCCAAAGTGGACGAAGCGCGCTCGTCCTGCGAGGAGCACGCCTACGCGCTGATCGCCCTGCAGGCGCCGGTGGCCACCGATCTGCGCACCGTGCTCGCCGCCATCCACGCCGCGGAAAGCCTTGAGCGGATGGGAGATCTGGCCCTGCACGTGGCCAAGGCCGCCCGCCGCCGGCACCCCCAGCCGGTGCTCCCCGAGCAGGTCCGCCCCTACTTCTCGGAGATGGGCCGGATCGCGGTTTCCCTTGCCCGCCAAGCCGAACAGGTCATCGTGAGCAAGGACGTCGACCAGGCGCGCGCCCTCGAGGACGCCGACGACGAGATGGACGACCTGCACCGCCATCTGTTCACCGTGATCATGGACCGGGACTGGCCGCACGGCGTCGCCGCCGCCGTCGACGTCACCCTCCTCGGCCGCTTCTACGAACGCTTCGCCGACCACGCCGTCTCCGTGGCCAAACGCGTCGTCTTCGTGGTCACCGGCCGCATGCCCGGCTCCAGCCACGACGATCTATAGCTGGTCCGCCTCTCCGGGACTCAATGCGGTGGTTGCGTTCCGGCGGACGGTTGCGGATACCCGGTGGATGTGGCACGAGTGGGTGACAGGGTTCATGATCAATGTTTGGGGACGGAAGTGCTCGTTTTCTAGCATTTCCGACCCCAAACGGTGACCTTGGCGGCGCGATCGGCGTTTCGGGGTTCGCTCACCACGGCCCCACACCCGAGAAGACCAACGGGACCCCCGGGCTCCCAACCGACCCGCGACCGTGACCGGGAAGACCAACCCCGGCCCCACCCCCACTTCCCCAGCCTTCCCTAAACCCAGCCACAACCAAAACCGCTGCCCGCCAACGGAACCGGACCACCCCGGCGCGCCCCGCGCACTCACCCACCAAACCCAACCCACCACATCTGAGACTGCGCTAGCTCCGGGGCGCCGCCGCGTCGATCAGCTCGCTGAGTGCGCGGGTTAGCCTGGGTTGGTCGGCGGGTGAGAAGGTGCCGTGGACCTGGCCGTCGTCGCCGGGTGGGCGGGACAGGTTGAGGTAGCGGCCGGCGTCGGTGTCGAACCAGCCGACCTCGCCGGCCCGGAACTCGCGGCCGTACCGGTCCTTGCCGAGCACGGCGAAGAAGCCGGAGCCGGTGCGTGGGCGGTTCAGGTAACCCTCGGCGATCCGCAGGGTGATGTCCGCGGGTCTGCCGTGCACCTCGGTCAGGTACTCGTCGGAGGCACCCACGGCGACCGGCGCCGGCTTGCTCAGCGTGACCGACTGCCCCGGCCCGGCCTCCACCTTGGGCAGCAGCGCGACCAGGGTCACCGCGAGCGCGGTCGGCCGGATGAGCTCCACCCGCAGGCGCTCCCCCTCCTGCTCCGCCAGCACCCCGGTCTCCCCCGCCGCGGACACCCGGGCGAACAGCTTCCGGTCCTTCTCGAGCAGGCCCATGGCGACCACGGCGACCTGGAAGTGCGCCAGCGTGCGCAGCGCGCGGACCAGGTCCGGCTCGAGGTCCCCGTCGGTGATCAACCCGCGCCCGGCGAGGTCGGCGAACACCGCCCGGGCGATCCCCACCCGGTCGGCCTGCATCCGGCCGAAGCTCGGGATCTCGAACGGGAACAGCCGGAGGTTCACGTTCAGCGTCTGGGACAGCACGTCCACCGCCGCCGGCGACAGCAGGTACGGGCCGGCCATCACTCGCCGATGACCGGGGGCGCGGTCATCTCGTCGGTGCCGAACAGCGAGTCCGGGTCCGCCTCGACCAGGTAGGACGGGCGCTGGTGCTCGCCGTCCTCGTCGCCCTCACCGCGAGCACCGCCCATGCCGCCCATGGGCATCCCGCCGGCGCCGCCGCGACCACCCGCGCCGAGGCCGCCGCCCCGCCCGCCGGTCGCCGCGTGCTCCGCGGCCAGCGCCCCCGCGCCGGCGCCGCCGGCCCCACCCGAGCCACCCCGGCCGAACGCGCCGCCGCCGGACCGCGCCCCGCCCGGCTCGGAGCCGAACCCCGAGCCCGTGCCGGGAACGCCACCGCCGCCGCCCGGTCCGAAACCACGCCCGCCGGAGCCGCCGGGGCCGAACCCGGTGCTCCCCGGCCCCGGCACCCGGCCGGAACGCAGGCTGTCGCCGCCACCGGGCAGCCCGCCGATCGGGCCGCCGCCGATGGGGATCCCGCCGGGCGGCACACCGCCGCCACCGCCGCCGGGACCGGGAATGCCGCCGGGCAACCCCGGTGTGCCCGGACCGCCACCGCCGGGCAGGCCGGGCGTGCCGCCCGGGTTGGTGCCACCACCGCCCGGGATCGAGCCGCCACCGGAGCCGGAGCCACCGCCGGACCCGCCCGAACCGCCACCGCCCGGCAACGGGAACCCCGGAGTGCCGGAACCGCCACCCGAGCCGGAACCACCGGATCCGCCCGAACCGCCACCGCCGCCCGAGCCTCCGCCGGGCAGGGGCAGCTGGCCGACGCCACCACCACCGCCGCTGCCGCCGCCGGAACCACCCGTGCCGCCGCCACCGCCGCTGCCGCTTCCTCCGTCGTAGCCGCCGGGGAGCTTGCCGACCCCACCACCGCCGTCATCGCCGCCGGTGCCCCCGGTTCCGTCGCCGCTCATCGTCGGCGGCGCGGTGAAGGCCGGCATGGTGCTCGCGCCGGACAGGCCGCTGTCGTAGGTGCTGACCACCTGCGCGGCCCGGTCGCGCGCCTCGTTGTGCGCGTCGTACTGGTCCATCGCCTCGGCGTAGGTCGCCCACGGATCGGCGGAGGACTGGATCCGGTCCACCCACTCGTCCCGGTTCCACGGCACCTCCTCCGGCATCGAGGACGACGCCGTGGACAGCGCCTCGGACTGGACGTTCATCTGCGTCCCGGCCAGCGCCGCGCTCTGCCCGGCGGTGCCCACCCAGTTCCCCACGTCGGCCATGAACGAGCGGGCCCGGTTCGCCGCCGCCCCCTGCCAGTCCGTCTGGCTGCTGTTGATCGCCGTGGCCACCTCTTCCTGGAACCGGACCATCGCGTTGCCGGTCTGGATCCAGTCGTCCCCGGTCGCCCCCACCGCGCCCGGGTCGGCGCCCTCGGTCACCATCGACTTGAGCTCGTTGTGCTCGTAGCTGCGGTAGTTGGCGGCGTCGATGGCCGGCGACGGCCGGGTCTCCACGCCCGCCGCGAGCTGGTCCGCCTGGGCGTTCATGTTCTCGTTGTACCGGTCCCGGTACTGCCCGTTCCGGGTGAAGAGCGCCATCAGCTGGGTCAGCCAGTCGGCGTCGTCGATCTCCTGATCAACCTGCTGCTCCGACTGGTCGCGCACCTGCTGCCCGGTGTCGACCGTGCCCTGCCGGTGAATGTAGGTCGGGCTGGTCGGATCCAGGGTCCCGTCGTAGTGCCGGCTGTGCCGGTTGTAATCCGGGCTGTCCGGATTCGACACCGAAGCCGATCGCGGGTCCGTGTTCGGCGGCCGAACCGCCGTCTGCGGCCTCCCAGGTGGCGCCATCGTCCCTCTCCTCCCTGGTTCTCAGGGCAGTTCCGGTTCCACGAGCCGCGCCATCTGCAGCGCCAGCTCACACGCCTTCTGTAGGTTGGTACCCGCGGTCACCGAGTGAGTCACCGTCGAGGAATCGCCGACCCCGAGGGCGACCGAGCACGATCCTGGACCACCGAAGCCGGACAACTGGACCGCCTTGTGGCCACCGATATCCGGCAGTGGTTTCGGATTGCTGCTGGCCGGGATGTCCTTGATTCCGACGGAGTCACGGATATCGACCGAGAAGAAATACGTTTCCTCCGGACCGCGGAGACGCCACTTGCAACCCCGGGCCGATCCGACATCGCCCCGTTCACCGCCACTGATTCCGAGCTGGGTCTGAGCCTGCGCGGTGAGCAGAGAACAGGGATCGCTCGGCAGTGCGCCCGCGTTGGTGTTGCTCGTCGTGGGCGGTCTGCTTGGCCGGGTGGTCCGGCTTGTGGTCGTCGGGTTTCCGGTCGGCTCATCGCCGACGACCGCCGAACCGTCGGTCTTGCTCGAGCAGGCGGTCAGGCCGGCCAGGAGCGCCGCCAGCACCGATACCAGCAGAGCCAAGCGCCTCACGGTGATACCAACTGCCTTCCTCGGTTGTCGGTCAGGCCGATTGCTGCCGGCCGGCTCCGCGCTGATCCATTGCCTGGTAGTTGGCCATCGCGTCCTTGATGCCCTGCTCGGCGTCCTCGAGCGATTCTCGCAACTTCGTCAGCATGGGCATGAACCCCTGGCCGTCCGTGGCGACATTGGCCACGTGCGGCTTCATGACGTTCGCTCCATGGCTGGTACCCAACTGGGGCTCCATGCCGAGCCGCTGGACATCGTGCTGGTTCTCGTCGACCCAGTCCTTCAGGTTCCGAATGGCTTGGAGCAGGGCCTTTCCGCCGGTTTCGCTGATAGCGAAGGAACCCGAGGCGGCGCCCTTGGCGAACACCGCAAAGCTTTCGCCAATCGCCGCGGCCGCACCGGCGACGGCGCCACCGATGGCACCAGCAGCTATGGACATGTCGCACCTCGTTGTCCCTCAGGCGGCTCACACCACAGACGCACGGTACCAATGGGCGGGCGCGCGTTGTCCCGTTGTGACGAAAGTTGGCCCGCTCGGGTTCCCACCCGCAAACGATCAACCAAGGAGCACCGGCACGAGCCGTTCGGCCAGGCGGGTGGACTCCCGGGCGGACACCGAGAGCTCCACCGGCGCGTCGTC
>NZ_DASYTH010000277.1:0-22012 GCF_036002505.1 Actinophytocola sp.
GCCATTGCCTGGGGGCTCGTGGTCACGATCGGCCTCACTATGATCATCTGTGCGCGGATCAGCCACGAGCGGCCGCTGGGCGCGGTGCTGACCATGTGGCTGCGCGAGCTCACTGCACCACGAGAGACCATGACCGGTCGCGGCGGCGCGGTGAGCGCTTCCGCGATCCGGGTGCGGGTCGAGCGTCCCCGCCGCCGTCCTCGGCAACGCGGCCGCCTCACCCGCGCCGTCGCCGCCCCGCCGCCGGGACTTCATCCACCCCGGCCGGCTCGTCCCACGGAGGTCGCCGGTGTTTGGACACCGACGTAAGCGGCAACCGAAGCTGCTCACCCACTACCCGGAGGTCGTTCCGCCGGCCCACAACTACGGCCGGCACGCCGCGCCGGACCGGGGTGAACCGGCCGGCAACGGCGCGCTGCCGCGCCAGGCCTACCGGCCGGTGCCCGAGCCGGCGCGCAACGGCAAGCGCAACCGCCGGCTGCCCGGCGAGCAGTCCATTCCGGCCTACATCCCGTCGATCAGCGCCCGCAGCATCGACGGGCACCTGCTCAGGACCGGCCATGACGTGTTCGCCTGGTACCGGCTGGCCCCGCAGCGCTGGTCGTTCCGCTCCGACTCGCAGCGCCAGGACCTCATCGCCGCGATCGCCGGCCAGTACGCCGAGCTGCACGGCCGGTGGATGCACCTGCGGGTGACCAACCGGCCGTACCCGATCCGGATGTGGGCCGAGGCGCACGTGCACAACGCGGTGAACCGGCTGCCGGACACCCCGGGCGCGCTGTCCTTCGACGACTACCTGGTGGGCGAGCAGCAGCAGCTGATGGGTCGGTCGATGGCCGAGAAGGAGGTCTACCTCGGCGTCCAGGTGCAGACCCGCAACATGGTCGACCGGGCCGTCGAGCGGGCCGCCCCGCTGCTGCGCCGGGTGTTCCCGGCCGCGGTGGACGCCGAGCTGGTGGCGATGGACAGCGAGGTGGAGCACCTCGACCAGGTGATCGGCTCGGCCGGGCTGGAGGGCCGCCCGGCGACGGCCGAGGAGATGTCCTGGCTGATGCACCGCTCCTGCTCGCTGGGGCTGCCGGCGCCGCGCAACCTGCCCGCGGTGCCCGGTGCGGCGTGGGAGCCGGAGGACCTGGCCAGTTTCACCGACGCCGCGGACTTCCACCAGGAGCCCTACTCGCCGACGCTGACCGTGCGCGGCCGGACCGGCTCCAACGCCGGGGTGCACCGGCACGTCGCGGTGCTCACCGTCGGTCTCATGCACGGCCTGCACATCCCCGAGGTGGACGACCCGTGGGTGCAGCGTTCCGACCGGCTGCCGGCGAGCGTGGAGTGGTCGGCGCGGATCTACGTGCGCCGCCCGGAGGAGGTCTCCGGGGAGCTGTCCCGGCAGATGAACAAGGTCCGCTCGCAGGTCAAGCACTACACCGACGAGCACGAGCTGGAGCCGCCGCAGTCGCTGGCCCGGCAGGCGTCCCGGGTGCTGGAGATCGACGACGAGATGACCTCCGGCTTCACCCAGCTGGCCACCCGGGTGCGGTCCTGGTGGCGGCTGGCGGTGTCCGGGCCGACCGAGCGGGACGCGCTGCGGCTGGCCCAGCAGCTGCTCGACCTGTACAAGCCGAAGGTCGCGATCGAGCACCCGGAGGCGCAGTACGCGCTGGCCCGCGAGTTCATCCCGGGCGAGCCGCTGTCCTCGGCCGCCTACCTGCGCCGCGGCTCGGTGATCTGGGCGGCCTCGGCGGTGCCGACCGCCACCGCGGAGGTGGGCGACCGGCGCGGCATCCTGCTCGGCGAGACCTGCACGGCCACCCGCCGCCCGGTGGCCTGGGACCCGTGGATGGCCCAGGAGATCCGCGACGGCTCCGGCCTGACCGCGCTGGTGGCCGGTTTGGGCGGTGGCAAAAGCTTTCTCGGCGGCGGCATCGTGTACAAGACGCTGCGCTCCGGGGCGTACTGGACGATCCTGGACCCGTCCGGCCCGCTGGCGAAGCTGTGCGACCTGCCGGAGCTGCGGCCGTACGCCCGGCCGATCAACCTGCTCAACGCCCAGCCCGGGATCCTCAACCCGTACCGGGTGGTGGCCGAGCCGGAGTACGAGCACTTCCTCGACGAGGAGGACCCGGAACGGGCGTGGCGCAGGGAGAAGGCCCTGGCTGCGGCCACCCGCCGCCGGCTCGTGCTGGACGTGCTGACCGGGCTGCTGCCCTACGACGTGGCGCGGATGCCGCAGACCCGGATCGTGCTGCTGCGCGCGGTGCGCACGGTCGGCGGCCGGGCCGACGCCGACCCGAGCCTGGTGTTCGAGGCGCTGCGCCGCGACGCCAGCGAGCACCACGAGCACGCGGTGGTGGTGGCCGACTTCCTCGACGAGATGAAGGAGCGCATGTCGCTGCTCATCCCCGAGGCGGATGCCGACCCGTACCGCGACGTCCGGGACGACCGGATGACGGTGCTCACCATGGCCGGGCTGACCCTGCCCAAGGACGGGGTGGCCCGCGAGCACTGGACCGACGCCGAGGCGCTCGGCGTGGAGATGCTCAACCTGGCCGCCTGGCTCACCCAGCGCTCCATCTACGAGCGCCCCAGGGACACCCGCAAGGGCGTCTGGATCGACGAGGCGTTCTTCCTCTCCGAGGTGCCCACCGGCCGGGTGCTGATGAACCGCTTCGCCCGCGACTCCCGCAAGTGGAACGTCCGGGTGCTGCTGTCCTCCCAGATCCCGGCCGACTTCCTGAAGATCCAGGGCTTCGTGACGCTGCTGGACTCGGTGTTCGTCGGCCGCCTGGACGACGACGAGGCCCAGACCGACGCGCTGCGCCTGCTCAAGGTGCCTCTCGGGGCCGGCTACGAGCAGGTGATCGCCAGCCTCGGCCGCCGCCCCGGCCAGGACCGCAGCGTCGAGCGCGACCTGGCGCCGCGCCAGTTCGTCTTCGGCGACGGTGCCGGCGGCGTGGAGCGGATCCGGATCGACCTCTCCGGCCCGCACCTCGACCACCTCCGCCTGGCCCTGGACACCACCCCCGACGCCATGCGGGACAGCGCGGCCATCCCGGCCGACCAGCACGCTCCCGAACCGCCCGACGAGTATGTGATCGAGCCGGGGGTCGACGGCTCCGGGCACGGCGACCTCGAGTTCGAGATGGCCGCCGACTTCGAGTTGGGCCTCAGCGACGAGGACCTGGACGCCGTCCCGGTCGACCCTGCCGGCAAGGAGGTGCCGAGCAAGCGCGGCAAGCCGGGGGAGAGTGCCGCGTGACGCTCTTACTGGTGGTGCTCGCAGCCGGGCTGCTCATCGCGGCCCGGTTGCGGCGCAGACGTGGGGCCGTGTCGCGGGGCCGGGCCCGCGCGCTGGTCCTGGTCACGGCGATTCTCGGGCTCAACCTGGCCCTGGGCGGTCCGGCCCTGGCGCAGCCGGGTGGCTGCATGCAGGTACCGAACCCGGAACGGCCGGGCGACGGGATGGTCGGCGCCCTCGACCCGTCCAGTGGCCACGGCGAGGGCCAGGTCGATGTCCCCGGCCAGCCCACCAGACCGGCCAGCACGTACCTCCTGTACGGCTACGCCGGTATGGTCTGGTATGTCTACGACGACGACTGCGGACCGCTGTCGAAGTCGATCACGGACCCGGCTACGACCATTGACACGTGGGCCGGCAATGAGTTGTTCAACATTGGCAAGAACATCGTCGGTGCGACCAACTCGCTGCACTACACCCTGCTTGAGGGTGGCGTGCTCGGCGGTCTGAACGATCAGTTCAGCAAGGCTGCGGACACCGTGTTCAACAACATCTACATGCAGTTGTTCAGCCTTTTCGCGCTACTTCTCGCGGTGCTGATGTTCCGGCAGATCTGGCGGGGCGACCTGGCCGCGGTGAGCCGGCGCGCCCTGTTCGCGCTGGGCGGGATCTGGCTGGCGGCCTCGACCTTCGTGCTGGTGGGCAACTACAACCGGATCGACGACGCGATCGTCGACACCACCACGGGCATCCAGGCGGGCTTCGTGAATCCGGACGAGGGTCGGATCCAGCGGGAGATACTGCCCACGGAACTGCACAACAAGGTGGTCTACGAGAACTGGCTGCGTGGCGAGTTCGGCAGTCCGGGTTCGCCGCAGGCGGACCAGTTCGGCCGGCGGCTGCTCAGCGCCCAGGCGTGGAACTGGGACGATCTGCGCAGCAAAAAGGACAACGACGACGTCGCCGAGAACGCAAAAAAGGAGGACTACAAGAAGATCGCCGCTGAGCTCGGGTCGTCATCCGGGTATTTCAAAGGCTCCGACGGCAGCCGGATCGGCACCGGTTTTTTGGCGTTCCTGCAGGCCGTCATGTACTCGTTGTTCCCGTTGTTCGCCAAGCTTGCGGTGCTGCTGGCCCAACTGCTGCTGCGCGTTCTCACGCTGACCGCGCCCATTATCGGGCTGGTCGCCTTGATCCATCACGACGTCCTGCGCCGGGTGGGCAAAGCGGTTGGCGCGATCGTGCTCAACGTGCTGATCCTGGCGGCGCTGGCCGGTGTGCACTACAGGTTCCTGCAGATAATCTTCAACCCGGACACCAAGCTTTCGCTGCTCACCCAGATGCTCCTGGCCGGCATCGTGACGTTGGTCTTCCTGCTGGTCGGCCGGCCGATCCGGCGGATGTGGCAGATGATCGAGATGTCGGTCAGCGCGGCCGGCGCCAGCATGCCCTCCGCACGCGGCGGGTTGTTCTCCCGGTTCCGTGGCCGCAAGGCCAACCAGTCCACTCCGCAGGACGCGTTCTGGGAGAACCTGCGCGACGGCGAGCAGGCCGAGGAGAACGCGCTGGCCGCGACGGCGCCGTCGGGCCGCCGGCCACGCCCGGAGGCGGGCAACCCGGTCACCGCGACCGCCGAGCGGCTCGACAGCCGCCCGGTGGTCGGTAACGGTGCCGCGTCGGCGGTGCGGGAGCCGCGGGCGTTGATCAGCGGTGGCTCGGATGCCGGCCAGGTGATGGTGACCGGCCCGATGATCACGCCCGGCGGGCCGCCCCGGCGGAACGTGCTGGTGCCGGCGAGCCGGGTGGTGGACACGGCTCCGGTCACCGACCGCGGCTGGGACCGGGGCGAGGACGCCGTGGTGGTGCCGTCCCGGGTCAGCCGGCGGTCCGAGGCGTTCGAGGGTCCGCGGGTGGCCGACGTCGAGGAGGTGGCCGGCCGGCCGGTGCACGTGATCTTCCGGCCGTCCCGCGGCCTGGAGGTCGCCGACACCCGACAGCCACGCCGGATGCCGCTGAACGACGGTCCCAGATACACCGACTCGGTAGTGGAAGGTGCTGCCAGATGATCGGGCAGCTATCAAGGCGACCACCACGCGCGCCCGGGCCGAAGGCACGCGATCGCGGTGGCAGGGCGTCGTTGCCGCCCGACGCGAGGGCACGCAACAGTTCGAGCCCTGCCGGAGCGATTGCGTCGCGCGCAAGGTCGCGAGAAGGCCGAGTGAGGTGACGCCGTGCCGATTCGGACCAACCGCGGGCGCGTCGCGGTCTACCGCCGGTTATGGGGTTGGCCCATGCGCTCACCCCGGCACCTCGTCGCCACCGCGCTGGTGATCATCGCGGTGGTGCTCACCGTGGGGTTGATCGTGCCGCGGCTGACCGGCTCGGGTACCGGCTCGGCCGGCGCTTCGGCCAGCACCGACCCGGGCTCGGCGGCGAACCTGTCCCAGCCCGGCACACCTCCCGGGCAGAGCGGCGGTGCCGCGCCCGGCGGCCAGACCACCGCACCCGCGACGTCCTCCTCGCTGCCGACCCGGTTGCCCTCGCCCACCCAGACACCGAGCTCGGCCCCGCCGGCGGCCAAGGCTCTGGACGTGGCCACGCAGTGGGCCAGGGCCTGGGTGAACCACCCGCAGGGCATGACCAACGAGCAGTGGCTCGAGGGCCTGCGCCCGCTCACCACCGAGGAGCAGCTCGCGGTCATGACCACGGTGGATCCGGCCAACATCCCGGCCACCGCGGTCACCGGCAACCCGGTCGTCAAGACCTCCTACGAGAAGTCCGTCGAGGTCACCGTCCCCACCAACGGTGGCCCGCTCTCGATCACCGTGATCGAGCGGCCCGACGGCTGGCGCGTCGCCCACTACGAACAGGCGGCGTGAGATGAAGGTGGCCCTGGCTTTCGGCGCCCTGCTGGTGGCGATCTTCACCGTGGTGCTGAGCACCGGGGCGATCAACACGGCGGTGGACAGTGGGCGCCAGGCCGAGGCGGCGCGGGCGCTGAACGCGTCCTGCATCGCCTCGCTCGGGCCGGTCTCCAGCGGGCCGGCGGGCAGCGGCGCGCTGGACGCGGCCAGGCTCAGCGGTGAGCAGCGCGGCATCGTGGCGTTGATCATCTCGATCGGCAAGCAGCGGCAGCTCCCGCCGCTGGCCTGGCAGGTGGCGATCCAGGCCGGCATGACCGAGTCCGGGCTGCGCAGCCTCAACTACGGCGACCGGGACTCGCTGGGCATCTTCCAGATGCGCCCGTCGATGGGCTGGGGCACGCCGGCGCAGATCCTCGACCCGGTCTACGCCATCAACCTGTTCTTCGAACGCCTCACGGGGGTCCCGAACTGGAAGGAGCAGCGGCCCGGCGACTCCGCCCAGGACGTCGAGCGGTCCGCCTTCCCGGACCGGTACCACCGCTGGGAGGCGATGGCCGCGCACCTGATCGGGAACGTCGGCGCGGTGCAGGACCCGACCGGCTGCGGCCAGGGCGTCGGCCTGCTGCTCCCGGCGCCCACCGCGGCGGCCGGCTCGGCCATCCAGTTCGCGTTGTCCCAGAAGGGAAAGCCGTACCTGTGGGGCGCGGCCACCAACCATCAGGACAACTTCGACTGCTCCAGCCTGATGCTGCAGGCCTACCGGTCGGCCGGGATCATCCTGCCGCGGGTCTCCCGTGACCAGTTCCGCGCCGGGGCGTTGCTGCCGGTCACCCAGGCGCAGCCGGGAGACCTGCTGTTCTGGGCGTACGACCCGAGCAACCCGGCGACGATCCACCACGTCGCCATGTATCTGGGTGATCTCCAGATCGTTGAAGCACAGCAGACCGGCGTCCCCGTGCACGTCCGACCCGTGCGGTGGAACGAGCCGGAACTGGTCCCGCAGGCCGTGCGGCCTGGTGTGTAGAAGGGGGTTTCGAAGCGAGTGAGCATGTACACCTCCGACCCGATCCCGCGCCCGGCCGGGCCGCCGGCCTCAAGCACCCCGCTCGGCGACTTCCTCGCCCGCGGCGGGCCGGGCGTGCAGGAGAGATACGCGGTGCTGCCGAGATCGCTCATCGAGGCCATGCCGCTGCCCTGGCAGCACGCCATGGTGCAGATCATGGCCGAGTTCCAGCAGACCTACGGCCACCTGAGCTGGCCCGAGTACCGGGTCACGCCGTCGCGCCGCGAACGCCTGGTCAACCTGGACGAGGACCAGCTGGCCGAAGTCGGCTGCCTGGTCGAGATCGACGCCGACGGCGAGGTGGTCTACCGGGAGCGCAACGGCAAGCGCATCGACGACCCGGAGTCCACCGAGGTGCTGGTCTCCTGCCTCGACCCGATCCCGACCGAGCAGGTCACGGCCGACCAGGACACCCCGCCGCGCGGTTTCCCGGCCCCACCCATCCAGCAGCGAACCAACTGGAGCTAGTCCGCCTCTAGCCCGCCTCTCCGGGAATTTTATGGTGGTTGCGTTCCAGGGAACGGTGCGGTTGTCGGGTTGATTGTGGCTGGGTGCCGGCACGGTCCCCTGAGGTGCGGTTGGTTGGGGCGCGGCTTTCCGCGATGATCCATCGGGCACGCCATAACTGACTTGTCGCGGGTAGTTCCTGCGGCAATTCCGGCCCGGCGGCCGATAGGGTGCGTGACGTGGCTTCCGTGACGGGCGTGGGCGGTGAGGGGTTCGCCGGCATCCGCGCCGAGTTCGGTCTTCCGTCGCAGTTCCCGGAGCCGGTCCAGGCCGAGGCCGAGCGTGCCGTCGCGGAATGGATGCGGGACGGTGCCGGCGAGCGCGAGGACGCCACCGGTCTGCCGCTGGTCACCATCGACCCGCCGGGCTCCCGGGACCTGGACCAGGCGATGCTGGTGGAGACCCGGCCGGGCGGCGGTTTCCGGGTGCACTACGCGATCGCCGACCTCGGCGGGTTCGTCACGCCGGGCGGGCCGCTGGACGCCGAGGTGCGCCGGCGCGGGCAGACCATGTACCTGCCGGACGGCAACGTGCCGCTACACCCGACCGTGCTCAGCGAGGGTGCGGCGAGCCTGCTGCCCGGTGAGGTCCGGCCGGCCGCACTGTGGACCATCGACTGCGACGCGGACGGCTCGCCGGAGCACGCCCGGGTGCGCCGCGCGATGGTCCGCTCGATCCAGCAGTTCGACTACGAGACGGTGCGCGCCGCGGTGGCCGCCGGCAACCCGCATCCTTCGGTGGCCGCGCTGCCCGCGCTGGGCCGGCTGCGCCGGGAGCGGGCCGTGCGGCGCGGCGCGGTCGAGCTGCAACTGCCGGAGCAGGATGTGGCGCCGGACGGGCGCGGCGGCTGGCAGCTGGTGCTGCGGTCGCGCACCGAGGTGGACGCCTGGAACGCGGAGATCTCGCTGCTCACCGGCATGTCGGCGGCCGGCATGATGCTGGAGGCGGGCATCGGCGTGCTGCGTACGCTGCCCGATCCGGAGAACGGCGCGGTGCAGTGGCTGCGCCGCTCGGCCAAGTCCCTGGGCATCGACTGGCCGCGCGAGATGGAGGCTTCCGAACTGCTCGCCGGCATGGACCCCAATCGGCCGGAGGCGCTGGCGCTGTTCATGGACGCCACCCGGCTGCTGCGCGGCGCCGGCTACACGGTGTTCGACGGTGTCGCACCGGAGCAGCGCACCCACGCCGGGCTCGGCGCACCGTACGCCCACGTGACCGCGCCGCTGCGCCGGCTGGTCGACCGGTACGGCGCGGAGATCTGCCTCGCCCTCTGCGCCGAGCGCGACGTGCCGAACTGGGTTCGGGAAGCCCTGCCGGACCTGCCGCGGTTGATGGAGATGTCCGACGTGCTCGCGTCCAAAGTGGACAGAGCATGCCTGGACCTGGTGGAGGCCTGGGTACTCGGCGACCAGATCGGCCGCGAGTTCGACGCCATGGTGCTGCGCTCCGAACAGGGCAGCGCCGAGGTGTTCCTCCCCGACCCGCCGGTCATCGCCCGCTGCGAAGGCGACGGGTTGCCGGAAGGCGGCCGCATCCGGGTCCGCCTGGTCCACGCGGACGCGACCGCGCGCAAGGTGACGTTTGAAAGGGCAGGGGAATGACCGACGTGACGGGCCTGACGGTCGGGGTGCTGGGCGGCACCGGGCCGCAGGGCAAGGGTTTGGCGCTGCGCTGGGCCAAGGCGGGCCTCCCGGTGATCATCGGCTCACGCAAGGCCGAGCGCGCCGAAGCGACCGCCGAGGAGTTGCGGACCAAAGCCGGCGTCGAGCACGTGACCGGGCGGGACAACGCCGGCTGCGCCGCCGAGGCGTCCCTCGTCCTGGTCGCCGTCCCCTGGGAAGGCCACCGCGAGCTGCTCGAATCCCTCCGCGGACCGCTCGCCGGCAAGATCGTCATCGACTGTGTGAACCCGCTCGGCTTCGACAAGCAAGGCCCGTTCGCACTGCCCGTACCGGAAGGCAGCGCCGCCCAGCAGGCCGAGAAACTCCTCCCGGATTCTCGCGTGACCGCCGCCTTCCACCACGTCTCCGCGGTCCTCCTCGAAGACCTCGACGTGTCCGAAGTGGACATCGACGTCCTGGTCCTCGGCGACGACCGCGAGGCCACCGACACCGTCCGCGCCCTGGCCGGCACCATCCCCGGCGTGCGCGGCATCTACGCCGGCCGCCTCCGCAACGCCCACCAGGTCGAGGCGCTCACCGCCAACCTCATCGCGATCAACCGCCGCTACTCCGCCCACGCCGGCGTGCGCATCACCGACCTGGAGCCATGACCGCGCTGCCCCCGGACGCCGCCGGCTGGACCCGATCCGAGCGCTCCCTCGCCACCGCGCTCCTCGACGGCTGGGCGGTCGTGGTCAACGTCAGAAAATCCGGTCCCCACAAGAACCTCGCCCCCTGGCTGCACAGCGCCAACCGCCTCACCTACGTAGGCCACGCCGGCCCACGCCACTCCTGGCCGGAGTCCGACTTCGCCAATCCCTTCCTGCACCTGGCCACCACCGACCGGCCCGGCATGGTCCGCCGCTACCGCGCTTGGCTGCTGGAGCAACCCGTTCTGCTGCAACGGATCCGCGACGGCGAGCTGACCGGCCGCGCCCTCGGCTGCTGGTGCGCCCCGCACGCCTGCCACGCCGACGTCCTCGCCGGGGAGGTGAACCGTGCTCAACGACGACCTGGGTGAACCGGTCCTCCTCCGCGCCCCACCAACCCGCATCGTCAGCCTGGTCCCCTCCCTGACCGACGCCGTCGAAACCACCGCCCCCGGCCTGCTCATCGGCGCCACCGACTACTGCACCCACCCGCCGACCCTGGACGTGCCCCGGGTAGGCGGCTCCAAATACCCCGACGTTGATTCCGTCCTCGACCTCCGCCCTGACCTGGTCCTCGCCAACGCCGAAGAGAACCGCCCCGAAGACGTCCAACGCATCCGCGCCGACGGCATCCCCGTCTGGGTCACCGCGGCCGCCCCCACCGTCCCCGCCGGCCTCGGCTCCGTCCGCCGCCTCCTCACCCAAGCCCTAGCCCTGACCGAACCCGACTGGCTGATCCAGGCCGAAGAAGCCTGGCGCACCACGGAACCTCTCTGGGCCACCGCCATCATCCCCGTCTGGCGCCGCCCCTGGATCGTCCTCGGGCGCGACACCTTCGCCGGCGACGTCCTCCACCGCCTCGGCGTCGCCAACGCCTACGCCACACACCCCGACCGCTACCCCCGCCCACCCCTCGACGAGCTCACCGGCCTGCTCGCCGCCAACCGCGCCGACCTGGTCGTCCTCCCCGACGAGCCCTACGAGTTCACCGCCACCGACGGCCCGGAGTCCTTCCCCAACACCCGCTACGCCCTGGTCAACGGCCGCCAACTCACCTGGTGCGGCCCCTCCCTCGTCCCCGCCCGCACCGACCTCCAGGCCGCCCTCCACAATTGGACTGAACCAATTCACCAAGACAAGGTCTAGACCAATACCCGCTCGTGCGCCATGATGGTCCTGGGTGCCGAGCCTCCACAAGAGCCACTCGGCACCGCCAGGGGCCCGGCCGGACCCCGCGCCGCCACCCGGTGCCAGCCTCGATCCCAGCCACCTCGAGGCTCCCCGCGGCCACCGGGCGGCCGAGCGCAACCGTGCGACAGCCGGCCGATGCGCCCCGCGAGCCGTCCTGCCGGCAGGGGCGTGCCAGCAGGACGGCTCCGCTGGCTCGTCGGGTGTGTTGGCCGCTCACGTCGCCATGTTGGCGCGTGGCGTCGATGTGTTGGCATCTCACGATTTCCCGACCGCGCACGAAGCCAACACACCAACGTGAGAAGCCAACACAGCGCTGTCGTGCCGGCCGTGCGCATGCCGCCATGGTCAGCGTCGACCACACACCGACTGTGGTGCGGCCACCGACATCACGCTGCTCGACGCGGCCGGACTGCCCCAGGCGGTGGAGCTTGCGCGGCTCCACGCTCGGGATACCGGCCTCGAGATCACGAGGGAGAACCTGACGCCCGCGGACCTTCGGTGGCTGGTGGAGTGCGCGCTGGATGTTCGGGCGATGCATGAACCGATGCCGTTGTTGTATGAGGCCGTATCGGATCGGTGATCTCTGCTGCGCGTGCGATCTCGATGACGTGATGATCAGTGCCTGACCGCCCGCCGACGAGGTCCCAGATCTCGTCGTGATTTCGGCGGCGAGCAGCTCTCGACGGTGGGCCAACACCCGACATGCGGCAACCCGGCGCACTCTGCCGCGCTGGCTGCTGGCTGAGATCTGGTGCTCGACCTATCTCTGAGTTGGTTCAGGCCAAGCCGAGCGGCTCTGGAAGTACTGCGTCGCCTCGGGTGTCTCGTTGAACTCAAGTATGTTTCCGAGCTTGTCCGCCAGGGTCGCGCGAATCTCCTGTGGCGTGATGAAGAAGAACTCTCGACGAAGGTTCACAAGGTTCAGTCGACGGTCGGCGAACATCGTGTGTAGCTCGCTCTCGAGCGCAACCGCGTCCTCTGAGAAGTGCAACAGGTGAGTGTCGAACGGGAAAGGAACCGATGCGTCACCGAGTTCCAGAATTCGGTCCCGAGGTTCGAGACGGCGGGTCATCCCGATCTTCACAACGTTCTCGCCGAAGGCGCCGATGTTGCTGATGACGTACACGTACCCCGCTCGGATGTTGGCGATGCGGTAGTCGTTCTGCGCTATCGCGTCGTCGATGGCAGACAGCCGTTCACGCAGTCCGTCGGCCTGCTCCTGCTTGCCTTGCTCCGCGAGTTTCGCCAGGGCGTTGGTGTAGTGGTCGCGTTCCTTCTCCAACCGTTCGCGTTCGACCTGCAGTTCCGCTTCCGCACGTCTCTCTTCACGTAGGCGTTCACGTTCGGCCCTTGTCGCTTCGCGTTCCTCCTGCACCTTGAACTGATAGTCTCCTGTCAGCTCGATCTCACGCAGACGGATCAGGTGATACTCGGGAGCGACGCGCATGTCCATCATCTTGCCGAGCTTCGCGATCGACTCGACGGATCTATCGAGACGCTGCTTGGCGGACGCCACCGTACCAGCGCGAACCGATCGGACACAGTTGTCGGCCTCGGCGTTGTATGCCCGCAGCATCAGCTTCGAGAAGTCGGCGGTCATCTTCCGGCCCTGTGCCAGTGAGTTGTTGTAGGCGAACCGGTCCGAGGCGAGGATCGCGGTGCCATTCTTGACGAAGTCCTTCACCTCCTGACGGATCGCGGCCAGTGCCTCCTTGTACTGCTCAGCGTTCTCGAGAGGGTGGTGGTACTCGTAGATCCCGACCTGTTGGAGCAGGATCGCGTCGTTGAGCTCGACGAACTCCCGTCTCGCCTGGTCGATCTGTTCGCGGACGGTCTCCAGTTCCCGTTGGGCTGAAGCACTATGTTCCGTTTGCGGGTCGAGGTCTCGCGGTGTGTCGCCGACATCGGGCGCAGGTGCCGCAATAGCCGGAAGGTCGTCCACTTGTGAGTCCGCAGCGGCGTGCTTCCCATGACCGGTCGGCGCGTCGGCAACCCAGAACTCCCAGTCCGGAGGTGCGGGAGGCCACGACGGATGCGGTTGCCAACCTGCTGGCGGCACCCATCCAGGCTCCGGTGGCGGCCAACCCGGCGGCGGAACGAATCGGAGCCCGTTCACCGCGTTACTCCGGTGGCGAACGAGCTCATCCACGAACACCCTTCTTGTCGTCGATCGGGGTCAGGCGATGCGGTGCCTTCGACATGACAGCGCAAAGGTGCTTCAACGTTTCGAACGGAGTAATCCGAGTCAGATCGATCTGCAGGAAGTCCTCACGACTCACCGCCAGCGCGATGAGCCGAACGAACACGTCCTTGCCAACGGCAGGATCGACATGATTGACACCGCCGACCAACGAGATGCTGTCGATCTTCCCCGTACGGTCCGACTCCCACACCTCGTGGACGGTCCGCAACGTCATGTTGTTGATCAAGTTGGCGTACCTCGTCGAGAAATCTTTCTGCGTCAGCTTGGTTTCTGCGATCTCGTCGCCGGCGCGTACATACCGGAACGACTTGGTCGTCGGGATCACCTCGGGCGGCGGGAACAGGAGCGTGATGGACAGTTCACGCAAATCCGAGCTGTACGAGAAGTCGATATCACTGTTGGCGGCGATTACGTCCGGGTAGATCGAGTTACCGAACACGATGCCGACGTACTCATCGATCGCCTCAGGTTCGCTGATCGCAAGCCTGTTGATCAAATCATCAAGGCGTGCGTTCTCCGCGTCGGCGACCCGCTGGCGTTCCTCGCACTCGGCTTCATACCGCCTTCGATCACTGGCGAGTCTCCGTAGCCGCTCGCCTTCCGCAACTTGGTGCTGCTCCGCCGCGGCCAGTTGTCGCCGTGGAATCTCTGCGACCATCGCTCGCCAGGCTGCGTGCGCATGGTCGAACTGGGCCTCGGCGGCGGCAGTCGCGGCGGCGTGCTTTTTCTTCGCGAAGAGCGCCGAGATACCAGTCGGAGGCGCCGGTGGCTGGAAGTATGGCTCCGGAGGCGCGGCGATCGACGCAGGCGGAGGCAATGCCGTTAGGTGCGCCGACTGAAACCGCGGATGCTCGGCCACACGCCGAAGTTTTTCCAGGTCGACGTAGTCGTCGACGGCCAGTGTCGACTCGAGAATGCTGTCGATGGCGGCAAGCTCTTCCCGCAGGTCCGCGTTGAGAGACTCGACCTTTGTTTGCTGGGCTTCGATGTGGAGGCGCTTGGCCTCACGTTCCGCTTGTGCCGCGGCTTGCGCGTTCGCGCGCGCCATGCGCTCGCGTGCCACGACAGCGGCGGCCTGAGCTCGATGCATTTCCTTTTCGAGGCGTAGCCGTTCGCGTTCGGCGGTTGCGGCTTGTCGTACTCTCTCCTTCTGCGCCTTGGCCGCCTGATACTGCAGCTCGGCAAAGAAACCTCGGCGACGACCCATCGATGTGCCTCCGACCTCAGCGAAGTCCCTCAGTTCGATGGGTATCGCTGCGACCAGCGAAATGTTTCACGCGCGGGCAATCACCCGACCGAGTGGCGAGACCCAGCACACGCGTCGCAGTTCTGGCCAGCGGCGGCTGGGTCGACTACTCGACCGCCAGCAGCAGCGCCACCGAGGGCAAGTCCGCCACCAGTACGGACTACCACGCTACCGTCGGAGCGGCAGCGATATATTCGCTGCTAGCGAGACCGCGATGACCAGCGGGAACAACGACCACACCGCGACCTGAACCCCACACTTCCAGATCGGCCGGGTCGGCTCGGCGGTTGCGGTCATCACGCGTCACTGCCCTTGCCGCGGCGGCGCCGATCTTGACGGTGGCGGAAACCAGCAGCTCACGGCGGATGCGGTTCGCGCGGATGCTGTACGAATCGCGCCACCAGTCCAGTAGTTGATAACGCAAGCCTGTCCAAACAATGCAAGACCCGATTCGCCTGAGACGCACTCTCATGCCGCGGAGCTGGCGCAGGTATTTGCTATGTCAGGAGGCGTGCTGGACTGTGTCATCTCGGTTGACGCGGCGGTGATGATGTCGGGGTGGAAGCGTGGGACGAGGCGACTTTCCAGCTCTGGTACGGCCGATGGGCGCCGCTGGCGCCGCCCGAGGTCGCTTCCCTGTTGCGCGGCTGTGATATTCGGTGGTGGATCGTCGGCGG
This sequence comes from Actinophytocola sp., assembly GCF_036002505.1. Classification (GTDB taxonomy): domain Bacteria; phylum Actinomycetota; class Actinomycetes; order Mycobacteriales; family Pseudonocardiaceae; genus DASYTH01. The sequence goes on from NZ_DASYTH010000277.1 coordinate 15,301, forward strand.
TCGCGCCGCCCGGGTCGGCGCAGCAGCCCGCCGCCACGAGGACACCGACATTGCCTTCCGCCGGGCCGACCTGCCCGCGCTGCGCGCCCACCTGCGTGACTGGCATCTGTGGCAGAACAACTCCGGCTGGCTGCATCCCCTGCTCCCCGGCGATGACCTGCACCCCGAGTGCGAACAGATCTGGCTGCGCCGGGATGCCAACCATCCGTGGGTCGCCGACTTCCAGGTGGACCGAAGCACCCAGGAGTGGATCTTCAAGAGGGACCCCCGGATCCGGTTGTCCTGGGATCGTGTGCTGCACGAAGTGGATGACCTGTGGTACCTGCGTCCGGAGGTCGCCCTGCTGCACAAGGCGCACCTCGACCGCCCCCAGGACCGCGCCGACCTGACCGCCGCCGCACTCACCGACGACGCCCGGCTCTGGCTTGCCAGCACCCTGGAACTGCTCGGTCACCACGACTGGGCGACGATCGTCAGATCGTGATGGCCACGACGACAAGGCGCCGACCTGACCTTGGCCCGTTGGCCGGACGGTGTTGTCAGCCGGGTCGATCCTGGTGTGGCCATTGCCTGTTCAGTTGACCTCGGTCACGTCCACACTTCAACACCTGCTGTCCAGCAGTGGGGCACGAACATCTCGACCGCGCCCGCGACGGGTCTCAGCCCATGGATTTCGCGCCGTCGAGGGATTCGCGGATGATGTCGGCGTGGCCGGCGTGTTGGGCGGTTTCGGCGGCGATGTGCAGCAGGACCCGGCGGGCCGACCAGCGTGCGCCGGGTTGGAACCAGGGGGCTTCGGGCAGTGGCTGGGTGGTGTTCAGGTCGGGCAGGGTGGCGAGGAGTTCGTCGGTGCGGCGGGCGGTCTGGGCGTAGTCGGCGAGCACGCCGGCCAGGGTTTCGTCGGGGAGCAGCCGGAACCCGTTGGTCCACTCGGTCAGGTCCTGCTCGGTCAGGTTCGCGAAGTCGGCCGCCGGCGCCGGCCCGTTGACGATGAAGTCCGCCCAGTTCCGTTCGACCGCGGTCACGTGCTTGATCAGCCCACCCAGGGTCAGTTCGCTGGCGGTGGTGCGCTGCCTGGCCGCCTCGTCGGTCAGGTCTCGGGTGGTGAAGCGCAGGAAGTGCCGATGCTTGGTCAGCAGGTCCAGCAGGTCGGCGCGCTCGCCGGTGACGGTCGGGGCTTCGGTCAACTCGGGCACGGTCATGGTCTGCCTCTCCTTGTCGTTGGCCGTCGTTGGCTACAAACCCACGATAGGAGCCATAGCGGTCACTTCTTGACCTCAATGGCGCGAGAATCGACTTCATGGCGAACACGAGCACTCGGACCCTGCGGCTGCTGTCGCTGCTGCAGACCCACCGGTACTGGCCGGGCGGCGAGCTGGCCGACCGGCTGGGCGTGTCGGTGCGCACCCTGCGCCGCGACATCGACCGGCTGCGTGAGTTGGGCTACCCGGTCGCGGCGCAGCGCGGCGTCGACGGCGGCTACCAGCTCGCCGCGGGCGCGGCGCTGCCCCCACTGGTGGTCGACGACGAGGAAGCGGTCGCCCTGGCCATCGGACTGCACACGGCCGCGCAGGGCGCGATCGACGGAATAGCCGAATCGTCGGTGCGAGCATTGGCCAAGATCGTCCAGGTCATGCCGGCCCGGCTACGCCGCCGGGTCGAGGCGCTGCGCACGATGACCGTGCCCGCCGGGTGGGGCACACCACCCCGGACCGGCATCGAGCCCGACGTGCTCACCACGGTCGCACTCACCTGCCGGGACAGCGAACGGCTCCGATTCTCCTACACCGCCGCCGACAAGGCACGCACCGACCGGCAGGTCGAGCCACACCGGCTGGTCTGCCTCGGCCGCCGCTGGTACCTGGTCGCCTACGACCTCACCCGCCACGACTGGCGCAGCTTCCGCCTCGACCGGCTCACCGACCCGCAGCCGACCGGCACCCGGTTTCGGCCCCGCGACCTACCCGCCACCGACGCCGCCGAGTTCGTCCGCACCGGCCTGACCAACCTGCCCCGCCCCTACCGGGTGGAAGTGCTCATCGACGCGCCAGCCGCGACCGTGCGCGACCGGATCGGCCGGTGGGCCACCATCGAAGAAATCGACCCGCAACGCTGCCGCATCCACATGACCACCGACTCGCTGGACTGGCCCACCCTCGCACTCGGCACCCTCGACAGCACCTTCCACATCATCCACCCACCCGAACTACTCACCCAGATCCACACCTGGGGCACCCGATTCACCCAAGCCAACTAACCACCGCGACGACGACCAGAGTCGCGCCTACTACCGCGCTCCCCGCAGCCCGCCGCGGTTCGAGGTCGATCTGGCCCACCACCACGACCACACCTGGATCGCCCGGGGACGTGTCCGTGACCCAAGCGCCTCGGCCCCGGAGGCTGCGCTTCTGGGGCGCGCGGCGACCTCGACCAGCGCCTCGTCGTAGGCGGGAGACACCTGCCGCTCGTATGCGTCATGCGCAGCGGCCAGCCGCACCCACCTCTGGTCGTGATGGTCTGCGCGGAAATTGCTCGTGGCGCTCATGTCATCAGCATCGCTCAGGGGTGTGGCGTGTCCTGAAGGACGCCTTGGAGACGTTGAACGTTCTGAAGGGCCTTCGTGACACGCCGCTCAACGTGCCGTTCCGTTGCCGGCTTCGCGGGCGCTTGAGTTTGTGGGCCCGAGGACCTCAACTCGTACGCGCTCGGCGAACCGCTGGGTTCGCACCATCTCACCGAGTGGAACACCGAGCGCCCGTTCGGCGTCAACGGCCCGCTGCAGCGGGCGTAGCAGGTCGAGCACGAGCTGCTCCGCGGTTGTCGCTTTCCAGACAACCTTCAGTATTTTGTCACATTCTTTGATCGCGGTCCTGGAGTTGGGTGACGGCGCACCCGGACCCAGTATCCGCATCTTGATCGCGGCCAGCAGGTGATATCGAGCCGGCGCGTAAGAGTTCTGAATCCGACGATTGCGGAGCAACCATTCCAAGCGATAGGACGTCGCGGCCGCGGTGTAATAGTAAGCGGCTTGCTGGCCTTCCTTGAAGAGCTCCTTCCCGCGTTCGGCCACCAGCGCCTTGTAGTGTCCTACTCGGGACGGCTCGTTGAGGAACATCGCAAGGTAGGCGCGAGTCAGCTGTCCTCGGCTGATGATTCGGGTCTTCTCGACGTCAGTGCGAGCGTTGTACTGCTTGGCTCGGCGCTCGTAGTAGAGGATCTGGGACCGGTCGTGTGCGGCGAAGTACTCTTCGAGGCGCTGGTGGAACTCCTCACGGGCGGAGAGATCTTCCTCGCTGATTGCGGTCTGCCGGTTGGTCGCGGCGACGATCCCACGGATGACGTCCTCATCTGACGAGTGCACGAGCCGGACACTCACCTGCACGGCGTCGGTGAGCTGGCTGCGCTGATCGAAGAGCACATGGCAGGTCTGGCAGCCGTTGACGATCTGGAAGTCCCGGACCCGGATCTCGTCGCCGAGGGTCGTCAGCTCCCTGGCCACGATGGTGACGCCATTGTTGAGCACGGCGAAGCGCTGCCTTCGTTCCGGGTCCCGTAGCGTTTCCCGGATCTTCTGGTTGACGTCGTTCTTGTCGTAGCCCAGGAAGTCTCGGACATTTTCCAGGAACAGGGTCCGGTGCACACCCCCACCGGGGTCGGTGAGCACGTTATCGACCAGTTCGGTGGCGGCGAGCAGGCCCTGGAACGACTGTTCAACGCCCGGTATTCTCGGCAGGGTGATTTTCTTGGGCATGGTGAAGGTGGCCGACAGCGCCGTTGTCGCCCGCTGATACAGCTCCCGCAACTCGTGCCGGGTCACGCAGCGAAAGTCGACCTTCTCGAACCGGTTCAGGCTCGTTAGCTGATCTTCGGCGGAGCGGGCTTTCTGGTCGATCATCTCGGCGACCTGCTCGCCCGTCGAGATATACCGGACATGCAGCCGCGGGGGCCGGTCGGACAGCTTGCCGATGTCGCCGTAGACCGCCTGCAGGCATTCCCGGATATTGGTGATGCCGGACGAGCTCGGGTAGCGGACGTCCTCCGGCCCGAGGATGTGCCGCAGGTTCTCGGCCAGGTCGGAGACGACCTTGGTCTCGAAGCTGGCGCTGGTCTTCGCCTGGATGACGACGACCCGCACATCCAGTTTCTTCGCCCGCTCGGCGACCTCTCGGACATCCGCGGCGTCGTGCAGCAACTCGCCGTTGACCAGCATTCCGAACACGTCGATGCCGAGGTCGTTGCCGCCGCCGGTGCGGAACGCGTCCGGGCTGAACTTGTCCTCGTAGAACGAGCTCAGCACAGAGAATCCGGCGAACGCCTCGAACGCCTGGTCCTCGCTGAGCGCGGTCAGGTCCCAGTCCTTCCGGAACTGCTCCAGCTTGCTCTTGATGACGAGATCCACGCAGGCTCCGATCGGTCAGGCCCCACCACGCGCGCGAGCCAGGACTTCCTCGGCGGTCAGGGCGCTGGGTGGGTGGTGGCTCAGGCACATCGGTGTTGCCACCTTCTGGAATGGCATTCCCTCGCCGACCGCATAGAACTGGCCCGCGGTCAGGCGGGAGATGTCGACGACGCCGCTTGCCTTGGCGGCCGCCATCTCCTTGGCCGCCGCGATCTGGGTCGGGCTGTTGAGAAAACCGTAGAACTGCATGGCGGCGTTGCCGACGATCCGGTTGTGGATGCCCCGCGGCGCCTGGGTGGCGAAGACCAGACCGAGCCCGTACTTCCGCGCCTGCGACGCCAGCGCCAGGGTGCTCTCGGTGCAGGCGGTCATCGCGCCCGAGGGTGCCAGTGTCTGCGCCTCGTCCATCACGAACAGGCCGCCGAGCGGCCGATCGCCGGCCGGATGTTGCTTGATCCACGCGAACAGCGCCATCTGCAACTGGTTGACGAAGCTCTGCCGCTGCTGGTTCGTCGGTAGGCCGATGAAGCTGATGACCGAGATCCGCGCACGTTTGCCGGAGTCCGGAGTCAGCAGGACGCCGGGGTCGAGCGATACGCCGGAGCCGCCGAACAGCGGATCGTTGATCATGGCCGCGGTCAGGGTCTGTGCCAGGTCGGCCGCCATCGCCGCCGCCTTGGCGAGGGGCGTGACGTCGTCGGGGAGCTCGGCGAGCAGATCCAGGTAGCCGTTCAACCCGGTCCCGCCGTGCCGGGCGTAGTAGGCCAGTGCCTCCCGCAGCACCGCGCGCCCCCGCTCCGCCTTGGCCGTCGCGCCTTCCGTGCGGGCCCGGGGGGCGAGCGCGGCGACCGCGGTGTCCAGGGCGAGCGCGAACTCGTCCGGATCGTCCCGCACCGCGGCGAAGTCCGGCAGCGGCTGGAAGCTCAGCGGCCGGCCAGCCTCGCGGCGCGGCGTCCAGATCACGACGTCGGTGTTCGCCAGATAGTCCGCGGCCTTGGTCGCATCGCCGCTGCCCCAGGTCGCGGGCGGTTCCGGCCAGGCGTCGCCCAACCGCGCGAGGTCGTTGTTGGGATCGAGCACGATTGCGGAGACGCCTTGCAGCGCGCATTCCTCGATCAGCCGGCGAATGAGCACCGTCTTGCCCGAACCCGACCCGGCGAAGATCGCGATGTGTTTCCGCAACGACTGAAATGCCACCTGCACCGCCGAGCCGTCGTCGAGCCGATTGCCGAGGGCCAGCGTGTGTGTCGCCGTCGGCTCATGGCGGAGGGTGTCATCTCTCACCGGCGGTTCCGGACCTTCCAGAGGTGCAGGCTCCCCCGAGTCGGGTTCCGGCTCACCGAAAACCGCGCGGAACAGAGCGGTTCGGCCCGCCGGCCGGCGCTGTCCCAACCAGGCCGCCAACTCAGGGCTGCCCTCTGCCAACATTCTGTCCAGGGCGGCAAAGGTCCTCAGGTCCTCGGGCTCAACCACGAGCACGACGCCCCCGGCCTGGATGAACTCCGCGAGCAGGCGACGCGTCTTCGGCCCCCGGCCCCATTCGCCGGTGCGCAGCAGGAACAACTTTCGTTTGGTCACTTCGGGATCCAGTCCCGCGACGGACTGGGCCCGCACGATGCGGGTCTGCAGCGCTCTGTCGTTGGTGTGGGCCGTCGAACGGAAGGACCAGTGGATCTCGTCTTCGGTCCGCTCATCGAGCATCCGGTACAGCCGGACGTGCAACGCCGGTTTCGCTCCGGGAGGCGGGTCGAGGGAGTACCGCTCGCGGTCGCGTCCCTGCTCCTCGATCCAGCAGCTCAGGCCGGCCCGCAGCAGCGTGGGCATCACGATGTCCTCGGTGGCGGGGTTCACCGCGGCGCTGGGGTCGGCCTGCTCGACGAGCTCGGCGAACCGGTCGTCGAGCGGGACGAACTGCCGCGCCGGCACGGGCTGTTCCGTGACTCGGACCGGCGTGCGGGTCTCCGCGTGGTCGTCGAGTGTCGCCAGTGGTACGACCGTGCCGCTGTCGAGGCAGGACCTGATGTGCGCGTCGATGCGCAGGAACAATCGGCGCGGCGAGAACAACACTGCGTCGGCGAACGCATCCGGTAGGACCGGCCAGGTGGGATATGGCGGAACGAAACCGACGCCGGCGAACCGTTGCCCGAATCGCGCTTCCACCAGCGCGCGGCCCACCGCTGCCGATGGCACCTGGTTCAGCCGCGATTCTTGGCGGAACCGTTGGGCTATCGAAGCCGTGGCGCGGTCGACGATGCCTGCCCAGGTATGCGGCTGGCAGGAGACGACGGTGACGGTGCGACGCGTCGCCTCACG
>NZ_DASYTH010000278.1:0-3448 GCF_036002505.1 Actinophytocola sp.
TGATCGCTACCATCGGCCTGATCATCGCGGCTCTGGCGCGCGGGATCGGCCCTCCAATTCTGGGTTCTCCTCGGGTTTCTGAGGCGTTGCCGCTGCCCACTCGCCGAAGCTCGAGGCCGAGAAGGCAGCCGAGCGTAAGCCGCAGTGTTGACCCTTCGGCATTCCCCTGGAAGTGGCAGCGAACGCGCGAGCGGACATTCTGTCGGCTGATCCTTGTCGCGATGTGACGCGGCGCGATGCCTACGTACAGCAAGGCGGTCTGTGGCAAGGCTGGGGTCTGGAGGTCCCTGAGGCCCACCCTGCTTCGACCCCTTCTACGGGCCCGCCTACAGAAAGCAGGCGCGCTTCGACGGGAGCGCACGCTGCGCGGCATGACCGCGGCTGAGCTACCGCGACGTCGCGGGCGGGTCGTAGTTCGGCTGGTAGAGCGTCATCTCGCCGGCTCCCGGCACCTTCAGCCGTGCCGTGATGCCCCAGCCTTCGTCTCGCACGTCGCCGGCGAACTCGGCGCCCTTCGCGGTCAGCTCCGCCATCGTCTTGTCGAGGTCGTCGCACATCAGGGACACGTCGAACCGCTGATCGGTGGATCCGGTGCTGCCCTCGTGCTCCCAGGAGCTCGGATGCACTCCCAGCTCGCTAGGGCCGCTCTTGAAGATCAGCCACCCGCCGCCGGTGTCGCTGCCCGGGAACTCAAGGACGTCACGGAAGAAGGCTCGGGCCGTGTCCGGGTCCTCGGCGTAGACCAGCGTGTGCACTGCAGTGATCACGCCCTCATCGTACTGCGCACCGCTCACCCCCCAAGGCAGGGTCATCGGCAAAGTCGTGGCGTAGGGATCACCTTAGAGATCACCACCTTTCTTGATCGCTTGGTTCAGGCGCCGAGGAGAGCGAGAACGTGGTCGAGGCGACGGGACAGATGCTCCAGGCCGCGTGCGATGTTGGTGCAGCCGGCCAGGCGGAGCAGACTGATCGCGATGTTTCGGGCGGTGGCCATGAACTGTGGCGAGGCGCCTGTTCTGACCTGGGACCGGTCTTCGTCGAATGTGCGGTCCCGCACGTAGTGTTCGCGGTTCTCCACTTCCCAGTGGCCGCGGTTGTGGGCGAGGATGTCGGCCGGGTTGGCTTGCCAGGCGGTGAGGCTGGTGATGCCGTGGACGGTCTCGGGTTTGCGGATCGGGTTGAAGCACAGGTCGAAGGTCTGCCGGTGGATGCGGAACGCCTGGAACACGCCCGGGAAGTCGAGGCCGGCCACGTTTGAGGTGCACCAGATGGAGCGGATCTCGATGCGGCCGTGGCCGCGGTCGAACGTGGTGTGGTGAGCGGGGAAGTCCCCGGCGCCGACAGCGCTGGGGAACAGTGCCGCGATGTCGCGTTCCAGGGTTGGCTGGTTGCCCTTCACGGTCAGGACGTACTCGCTGCCCTGGTCGGTGAGCTGCTGAATGTTGTCCCGGTGGACGTGCAGCGCGTCCGCGGTGAACACGATGTGCGACAGGTCACCGGCGGTGCCGGTGCCGGCGGCTGCCCGGGCGGCGCCGATGTCGTCGAGCAGCGGCAGCACCTGGGTGACCTCGGTGGTGCCCTGGGGGACCTTCCGCTGGCCGACGATGACGCCTTCCCCGTGGACCAGCGCGGAGAACAGCTTCACCTGGCCGGTGCGCAGTTCTTCCCAGGAGCCTTTGAGGGTCTTCCCGTCCAGTGCGATCGCGAGCACAGCGCCGGCCTGGTCGGCGGCCAGCCGCCCGGTGTGCACCAGGCCCAGCAGCCAGGCGCCGACCAACGCGTCTGCCTCGTCCGCGTCGATCATCTTCACGTGGCGGCGGACCGTCGCCTCGTTCGGCGCGATGTAGCGGCGCCGGACCGGATGCCACCGCGCGCCCAGCCGCTCCAGCGCGTCCTGGGGCAGGTCGGCGACGAAGTCGCCGACCGACCGGAAGCTGCGGCCGCACCCGGACAATCCGGCCGCGACCACCATCGTCAACGTCGCGGCGACCGAGTGGCGGATCCCGCGTCTGGCCCGCGGGTCGGTCAGGCCGTCCAGCGCCGCGCGCAGGCCGCCCGGTCCACTCATCGGCAGCGCGTTCAGGTCGATCACGTGGGTGTCCTCGCGGGTCAGCAGCGGATGGTCGAACGCGGCCGACAAGATCGCGGGCGCGGCGCGGTGCAGCGGGTACATCCACACCCGCTTGAGGTTGCCGTGATGGTGGTAGCGGCCGGCGCTGCGCGCGTAGCCCAGCGTCGACCCGACCTGCTGGAAGTTCGCGGCCGCATAGCAAGCACCGGCATGGCGGCTGGGGTCGGTGAACGTCTCCACCGCGAGCACCCGGTGCCCGTACACGCTCAGGTAGTCCGCGGACACCCGGCGCAGCACCCGGGCGAGCACCGCAGAGGCGAGATTGGGGATCCGCCCACCGGGCAGCACACAGAACCGCTGGTTGTTCGCAACGTGAATCAGCCGCGCGTACTGCTGCTCCCGGCTCCACCCGATGAACCGGTCCCGCGCCGCGCAGCTGAGCGCGGCAGACCCGAACCCGACCACTGCGACCCACCGCCCATCCAGCTCAGCGACGTACCGCAGCACCTGCCCGGTCAGCCGATGCCCCAGCCAGTGATGCGCATCCAGCTCAGCGTTGAACCGGCCGACCTCCTCAACGAAGATCGGCCGTACCACAACATCCGCGACACCGGTCCCAGCCACCGGAGAAGCTCTACCAGGATCCGCGGCGAAAAGCCAGCCCCCGCCCTCAGCCGCAGATCACCATCATGATCAACTAACTTTGCCGCAGCCCTGGCCTGTCCGGGAGGCGAACTCCCGAAGCGCCTCGGCCCACCGCGACGTCGAGTCGGCGATGACGACGGCGTGGTAGCCCATGTCCCGGAAGAACTCCGCGACAGTGACGCCGGTGTAGATGCTCACCTCACGCGCCATCATCGGCATGTTCGAGGTGTTGGCGATCACCACCGTGCGCTGTGCGAGCCGCCGCACCGGTGCGGGAATCCTCGAGTCCGGCCAGGTCGGTCATCACATCGGCCATCTCGTTGCCGCGCTCACCGCACCCGACGTAGACGATGACGTCCGCGTCGCACCATTTGGCGAGCTGAAAAGCCTGCACTCCCGCGACCAGCGCTTCGAGCGAGAACTCCAGCGCGTTGCCGACGGCGAACAGCAGGACGGCAGCGAACCAGGCGGCTCCGCCGAGGCTCCACAGGGCAACCGTTCCTTGCCAGATAACCGTGCCGAGCGCGGCGTGCGTGAGGCCGAATGCGGCGAGCCGGGCGAACGAGGCGAGGTTGGACCCGACCCGGATGACGGTGTCGAACAGCTCGACCGCACCCTGGGCGGCGCCCGCACCCCCGCCACCGGCAGCGGTCCACAGTCCCGTGAAGGCGAGCACGAGGCCGACGAGCCACACGAGGCCGCCGAGAGCGACGAGCCGTCCCGACCGGTCGT
>NZ_DASYTH010000279.1:0-21637 GCF_036002505.1 Actinophytocola sp.
ACGTCCGCCGATCAGTGCGCCGAGCTCGAGTTCGAGTTGGGCGAGCAGCAGCTACCCTGGGGTCGCGCCGGGCAGGAACTCGACGAGCACGTCGATGTCGCTGTCGTCAGTGAAGTCGTCGCGCAGCACCGAGCCGAACAACGCCAGCCTTCGGACGCCGTGGCGGCGGCAGAAGGTGGCCAGCGCCTCGTCGTCCACGCTCAGGTCAGGCCGAATCCGCATGGCGCCACGATCCCAGAAGTGCGCGGGTGAGGTGGTGCAGCGCGGGGGCGAGGAGGGTGAGGTGGCCGGCGGTGGGGTTCTTGGAGTCGCGGATGCCAACCACGGGCGAACCGTAGGCGTGGGCGATCTCGACACACGCCTCCCCTTCCGTGCTGTGACTGGACTTGCGCCACTGTGCGTGACCAAACTCCATGTGGCGTCTCACTCCTTGTCGTACTCGGCCGCGATTCCTGCCAGGAATTCGCTGGTCTCGGCAGATCCAAGCGCTGCGGTCTTCAGCGTATCGGTCAGAGGCTGAAACGGGTCGGTGTCCTCCGGCTGGTCTAGGAATCCGGACGCCTGCTTGTGCTCGAGGTACACGATGTCCCGCGCCTTGCCGAACTCGAGCAGCACGTACGGGCCATAAAGCGGGTAGCCGCCGCGCTCGAAGGGAATCACTTGCACGGTCACATTGGATAGGTCAGACAACTTGATGATCTTGCGGATCTGATCGGCCATAACCTTACGACCACCGAAAGGGCGACGCAGCACCGACTCATCCATGATCGCGAAGTACCGTGGCGCCTTCTCGCCGGTCAGTACGATCTGCCGGCCAGCGCGAGCCCTGACTCGCGGTTCGGCTTCATCATAGGGGATTCCGCCCCTGTCCATGACCGCACGCATATACGCATGGGTCTGCAGGAGGCCGGGCACGACCAAGGGCTGGAAGTGGGTGATCTGGGTGGCCTGTGACTCGAAGGCCATCAGGGTAGGCAGCTGCTTGGGGAGGGCGCTGCCGCCGATTTCCCACCAGCCGGAGGGTTTGGCCATGCGGACCATCTCGAGGACGCGTTCGCGGGCTACGCCGGTGACACCGTAGACGACGAGGAGCGCCGACACCTCTTCGATGCTGGGCATGCGGGTGCCGAGTTCGGTGCGGTTGAGGCTGGCTGAGGAAATGTTGACCTGCTCGGCGGCCTCCTTGGTGTTCAACTTGGCTTGGCGGCGCAGTTCTTTGAGCTCGGCGGCGAGGGCGCGGGCCCGGGAGGCGCTGGGTTTGTCGGTCATGATTGAATCTCAGCAGCACGCACAGTGGTCGTGCCATTACACGATCGGGTGCTGATTACAGGCTAGGAGATATCTTCCAGCACTGTGAATGTTGCCGGCATGGCAACCGTTACCTACGATTCACTGTCACTGCTGGAACTGGATGAGCGCGGCAAGCTGAAACCGCTCACCGCGGACCAGTGCATGACCATCTTCACCACCTGGGCCAACGACCACCCGTGCGCACGGTTCGCGGTGGTCGTGCTGGCGCCGGACGGCACCGACGGCGAGGTGCTCGGCTGGGGCCTCGCCCACCCCGACCACGTGTTCGTCCACCTCCCCGAGGTCGGCCTCCAAGGCCGCTTCGAGACCGCCGGCAACGTGCTCACGTTGCTCCGCCTCACCATGGACGCCCGCATCATCTGGGTCGACCCGGAGCCCGACCGCTGGCCGGACGAGGGGTGCGATGAATGACGCATTCAGTGCGGCTGTCGCACCGAATGCGTCATTCATCGCACTTAACCCTCAATAGGTGATGGCCACCGCCGGGTCGGCGAGGAGCGCGCCGACGTCGGCGAGGAACTGGGAGCCCTGCTGACCGTCAACCAGGCGGTGGTCGAAGCTCAGCGAGAGCTGGCAGACCTTGCGGACGGCGAGCTGGCCGTCGACCACCCACGGCATGTCACGGATCGCTCCCAGCGCGAGGATGGCCGACTCGCCGGGGTTGATGATCGGTGTGCCGGTGTCCACACCGAACACTCCGACGTTGGTGATGGTGAAGGTGCCGTGGAGCATGTCGGCGGGGGTGGTTTTACCTTCGCGGGCGGTTTCGGTGAGCGTCTCGAGGGCCGCGGCCAGCTCGCCCAGGGACATCCGGTCGGCGTCGCGGATTTTGGGTACCACCAGGCCGCGGGGGGTGGCGGCGGCGATGCCGAGGTGGACGTAGTCCTTGTAGATGATCTCACCGGCCGCCGCGTCGAACACCGCGTTGACGTCCGGGGTTCGTTGGACCGCAAGGCATACGGCCTTGGCGGCGAACGTCAGCGGGGTCAGTTTGACACCGCGGAACCGGGGGTGCTCGCGTAGCCGCGCGCGGAGCTCCAGCATCGGGGTGACGTCGACGGTGAGGAACTCGGTGACGTGCGGTGCGGTGAAGGCGCTCTGCACCATGGCCGCCGCGGTCGCCCTGCGCACGCCCTTGATCGGGACGCGGCGCTCGCGGGTGGCCGGGTCATAACCCTCCACAATGGATACCGGGGCCGGTTGAGCGGCGCGTTCGACGTCCTCGCGGGTGATCACGCCGGAGCTGCCCGAGCCGGACAGCGAGCGCAGGTCCACCCCGAGGTCCCGGGCGAGCTTGCGGACCGGCGGCTTGGCCAGCGGCACGTAGTAGCTGCCCGCGGGCTCCACTAGCTCGGCCGGGGTGTCCGGGACGACCGGCACCTCCTCGACCGGAGGCGGCGCCGGCGTGCGGGCGAACGCGTTCTGCAATGTCGCCGCCGGAACCGTGGAGTCCTTGCGAGGGCGGCGTTTCGCGGCGCCGGACTTCGGGCCGTAGCCCACCAGCGTCGCGGTTCGGCCGTTCTCGCTCGGTTCCTCGACCGCGGCGGTGGGGGCGGCGCCCTGCGGGTCGACGTCGATGGTCAGGATCGGCGAGCCGACCTCGACCGTGTCGCCGGTGGCGGCGTGCAGCTCGGTGACCACGCCGGCCCAGGGGCACGGCAGCTCGACGGCGGCCTTGGCGGTCTCGATCTCCACGATGATCTGGTTGACCTTGACCTCGTCGCCCGGCGCCACGTGCCAGGCCAGGATCTCGGCGTCGACCAGCCCCTCGGCGGTGTCCGGCAAGGGGAACACCTTGTAGTCAGGCATCAGTGAGTTCCCCTTACCAGGCAAGCGAACGGTCGACGGCGTGCAGTACCCGGTCGAGATCCGGCAGGAAGTCCTCCTCCAGCTTCGACGGCGGGTACGGGGTGTCGAACCCGGTCACCCGCAGCACCGGCGCCTCCAGCGAGTAGAAGCACTCCTGCTGCACCCGCGCGGCGATCTCCGAGGACAGCGACGTCTCACCCGGCGCCTCGCTCACCACCACCAGATGCCCGGTCCGGCGCACCGACTCGAACACCGGCGCCAGGTCCAAAGGAGACAGTGCGCGGAGGTCGATCACCTCCAGGGAGCGCCCCTCCTCGGCCGCCGCCGCGGCGGCGTCCAGGCAGGTCTTCACCATCGGTCCATACGCCACAAGCGTTGCCGCGTCGCCGGTCCGTAACACCCGCGAGGCGAACAGCGGCGGCGGCTCGGCGTCGACGTCGAGCTGCCCCTTCTCGTAGTAGCGCCGCTTCGGCTCGAAGAACAGCACCGGGTCGTCGCAGCGGATCGCCTGCTGGATCATCCAGTACGCGTCGACCGCGTTGGAGCAGGAGACCACCTTCAGCCCCGCGGTGTGCGAGAAGTACGACTCCGGCGACTCGGAATGGTGCTCCACCGCGCCGATCCCGCCGCCGAACGGCACCCGGATCACCATCGGCAGCTTGATCCTGCCCTGGCTGCGGAAGTGCATCTTCGCCACCTGCGAGGTGATCTGGTCGAACGCCGGGAAGATGAAGCCCTCGAACTGGATCTCGCACACCGGCCGGTAGCCGCGGATGGCCAACCCCACCGCGGTGCCGACGATGCCGGACTCGGCCAGCGGCGTGTCCAGCACCCGGTGCTCGCCGAAGTCCTTCTGCAGCCCGTCGGTGATCCGGAAGACGCCGCCGAGCTTGCCGACGTCCTCGCCCATGATGATCACCTTGGGGTCGGCCTCCATCGCCGCCCGCAGGCCCAGGTTGAGCCCCTTGCCCAGGGTCACGGTCTGCGTCGCCGACGCCGCGCCGGCGGTCTTGTTCATGACCGGAGTGGCCATCAGTGCTCACCTCCCGCGAAACCCGCGGCGTACTCCAGGAACGCGTCGCGCTGGGCGTCCAGCTGCGGGCTCGGCTCGGCGTAGACGTTGCGGAACATCCGTTCCAGCGGCGGATCCGGCATGTTCACGCAGAACTCGCGCAGTTCCGCGGCGAGCTGGTCGGCGTCGGCCTGCACCGAGTCGAGGAAGTCCTGGTCGGCGTCGCCGTGCCGGACCAGGTGCACCCGGACCCGCTCGATCGGGTCCTTGAGCTTCCACGCCTCCAACTCGTCGGACAGCCGGTACCGGGTCGGGTCGTCGGTCGTGGTGTGCGCGTCCATCCGGTACGTGTACGCCTCGATCAGCACCGGCCCGTTGCCGTGCCGGCACTCGTCCAGCGCCCACCGGGACACCGCGAGCGAGGCCAGCACGTCGTTGCCGTCCACCCGCACGCCGGGGAAGCCGTAGCCGCGGGCCCGCTGGTACAACGGCAGCCGGCTCTGCCGCTCGGTCGGCTCGGAGATGGCCCACTGGTTGTTCTGGCAGAAGAACACCAGCGGCGCGTCGTACACCGAGGCCCAGACGAAACCCTCGTGCACGTCGCCCTGCGAGGTCGCGCCGTCGCCGAAGAAGACCATCGTGGCTTCCCCGTCGTCGTCGCCCACCTTTCCGTCGAACCGTTGGCCCATCGCGTATCCGGCCGCGTTGAGCACCTGGTTGCCGATCACGATCACGTACAGGTGGAAGCGTTTCCCGATCGGATCCCAGGATCCGTTGTCGGTGCCGCGGAAGATCCCCAGCAGCTCCTCCGGCCGGACCCCGCGGCACCAGGCCACGCCGTGCTCGCGGTAGCTGGGGAACGCCATGTCCTGCGGCTTCAGCGCTCTGCCGGCGCCGATCTGGGCGGCCTCCTGACCGAGCAGCGGCACCCAGATGCCGAGCTGGCCCTGGCGCTGCAATGCGTTGCACTCCCGGTCGGCCCGGCGCACCAGCACCATGTCGCGGTAGAGCCCGCGCAGGTCCTCGGCGGTGACGTCGGCGACATACCGGTCGAACTCCGGGTTCTCGACCCGTTCACCTTCGGGCGTGAGGAGCTGTACCAGCTCCGCGCCGCCCTCGCTCGTGGCACGCAAACCCGCGATCACCTGCTCTGCCGTAGGGGTGGCAGCGGTGGCGGCGGGTGCTTCCCCGGGTTCCGGGTGCGTCCACTGTTCTGGGGACGACATGCGCGTTTCTCCTTGGTGTCGGTGCCGCTTCGGTCACTTGTGGCGACTGTCACGGCCGCGCCGCCGGATGCCACCGCCTCGGGTGGTAGGCGGTCGGTCAGCCGTCGACGCTGACGGTTCTCACCGTCCATCCTGACACGAGCGCACCCCCTCTTGTGAGTCCGCCTGGTGAGATTGTTTCCCTGTCGTAGCGCGCTGAACTGGGAAAACAGTAGGACAACAGACGGTCGGTTCTCCTAGAGAGGCACTGGAGGGGATGCGTGAGTGATCGACAACGGGGCGTGAACAGGGCTGCTCAGCAGGCCCGGAGCCGGGCATCCAAAGCATGGGAGGATCGTCGGGTGGACACCACGACGTTGCACAAGGACGTGACGCGGGCCTGGGACGCGGAGATCCTGCCGAACCTCGCCGACTACGTCACCATTCCCGCTCTCTCGCCGGCCTTCGACGCCAACTGGGCGAGCTCCGGGCACCTCGACCGGGCCGTCGAGCACCTGCGTGCCTGGCTGGCGTCGCGGGAGATCCCGGGAGCCGAGATCGAGATCATCCGGCTGCCCGGGCTGACCCCGTTGCTGGTCATGGACGTGCCGGCCAGCGACGGCGTGCCGGCCGAAGCGGGGACCGTGCTGCTGTACGGGCATCTGGACAAGCAGCCGCCGTTCGGCGAATGGTCCGACGGGTTGGGGCCGTGGACGCCGGTGCTGCGGGACGGCCGGCTGTACGGCCGGGGCACGGTCGACGACGGTTACTCGGGGTACATGGCCACGGCGGCGATCGAAGCGGTGCGGGCCGGAGGCGGGGCGCACGCGCGGTGCGTCGTGGTGCTGGAGACGTCGGAGGAATCGGGGAGCCCGGACCTGCCGGCGTACCTGACGCACCTGAAGGCGCGGCTGGGCGAGGTGTCCCTGGTGGTGTGCCTGGACTCCGGCGGCGACGACTACGAGCGCCTCTGGCTGACGACGTCGCTGCGCGGGCTGGTATCGGCCGACGTGACCGTGCGGGTGCTGGAGAGCGGGCTGCACTCCGGGATGGCCAGCGGGGTGGTGCCGAGCTCGTTCCGGGTGTTCCGGGCGTTGCTGGACCGGCTGGAGGACGCGGCGACCGGACAGGTGCTGCTGCCGGAGATGAACGTGGCGATCCCGGCCGAACGCGAGGCCGAGGCGCGCGCGGTGGCGGTGTCCGTGCCGGGCATGGTGCGGAACACGTTCAGCACGCCGGACGGCGTCGGGCTGATGCACGACGACGAGGCCGAGCTGCTGCTCAACGCCTCGTGGCGGCCGACGCTCTCGGTGATCGGCGCGGACGGCTTCCCCGCGCTCGCCGACGCGGGCAACGTGCTGCGGCCGTACACCACGCTGAAGCTCAGCTTCCGGCTGCCGCCGACCGCGGACTCCGGGCGGGCGCTGGAGGCGCTGCGCACCGCCGTCACCACGGACGTGCCGCACGGCGCCCGGGTCTCCTTCGGGCTGTTCGAAGCCGCCGACGGGTGGAACGCCCCTGCCCTGGCCCCCTGGCTTCAGTCCACTATGGACTCACTGAGCGAGTCGGTGTTCGGCGCGCCCTGGCGCTCGATCGGGATCGGCGGCTCGATCCCGTTCATGGCCATGCTCGCCGAGACCTACCCGGCCGCGCAGTTCGTCGTCACCGGCGCCGCCGGCCCGGACAGCAACGCGCACGTCCCCGACGAGTGGCTCAACATCAACCACGCGGTCCGGATCACCGAGTCGGTCGCCCACATCCTGGACGCGCACGCCCGGAGCTAGCAGTCCGCCACTCCGGATTTGACTGCTGTCGTTACGTTCCAGCTGACAGTGCGGTTATCGGGTCGATTGTGGCTGGCTGCCGTCACGGTCCCCTGAGGTTCTGTTGGCAGGCCCGATTTGCCCTAGTCGACGCAGAGGCAGAACGGGTGATCCGCCGGGTCGAGGAACACCCGGAAGCTGTCCGGGCTTGGCTGCACGTCGGCCTTGCGCGCGCCCAGCTCGAGCGCCTGGTTCTCGGCGACGTCCAGGTCGTCGACCATCAGGTCGAGATGAAACTGTTGCGGGTGCTCGGGATCCGGCCAGCGCGGCGGGCGGTAGTCGGCGGCTCGCTGGAAGCCGATCCGGATCGGCCCGCCGTCCGACAGCACCGTCCAGCCGTCCTCCTCGTCGTACCCGGCGTAGATGATCTCCCAGCCCAGCAGGTCGCGGTAGAACTCGGCGAGCACCTGGGTGTCGGGGCAGTCCAGCACGACCGAACGCATCCGCCCGATGGAGGTCATGATCCATGCTCGCCCCTCGCGCGGGGTTCCGGCAACCGGGTATACCAGTCCCGCACGGGCCGGGGTGGGGTTGGGTGAGTGGGGTAGGCGCCACCAGACTGGGGGGGTGAGTGAGCAGGCGGAGCTGGGTCGGCTGGCGGAGTCGGGGACGGCGGAGTCCTCGTGGCGGTTGTGGGGGCCGTACTTGGCGGGGCGCCAATGGGGGACGGTGCGTGAGGACTACTCGGGGAACGGAGACGCCTGGGGGTACTTCTCGTTTGACCAGGCACGATCGCGCGCGTACCGGTGGGGAGAAGACGGGATCGCCGGGATCTGTGACCGGCACGGGTTCCTGAACCTGGCGGTGGCGCTGTGGAACGGAAAGGACGAGATCCTCAAGGAGCGGCTGTTCGGGGTGACGAACGGCGAGGGGAACCACGGGGAGGACGTCAAGGAGCACTGGTGGGTGCTGGACGGGACGCCGACGCATTCCTGGATGCGGGTGCTGTACCGGTATCCGCAGGCGGCGTTTCCGTACCGGGAGCTGCGCGCGCTGGCGGCCGAGGCGCGGCGGGACGAGCGCGAGCCGAAGCTGGCGGACAGCGGGGTGCTCGGTGAGAACCGGTTCTTCGACGTCACGGTGACGTACGCGAAGGCGGCGCCGGACGACATCTGCGTGGAGATCAGCGCGGTGAACCAGGGGCCGGACCCCGCGCCGCTGCACCTGCTGCCGCAGTTGTGGTTCCGGAACACCTGGTCGTGGGGCCGGGACGCGCGGCGGCCGGCGCTGATCGCGTCGACGGCGGACCGCTGGACCCGGGTGCTGGCCGAGCACTCCCGGCTCGGGCGGTACACGCTGCATGTCAGCGGGGACCCGACGATGCTCGTCACCGACAACGAGAGCGACGAGATGGTGCTCTTCGGGCGGGCGGCGAACGCGAGCCGGTACACCAAGTCGGGGATCGACAACCACGTGGTGAACGGGGTGGCGGCCGCGTGCCAGGTGGTGACGCCCGGGACGGCGTCGCAGCCGGGGACGAAGGCCGCGGCGTGGTACCGGTTCGACGCGGTGCCGCCGGGCGGCGAGGTGACCGTGCAGCTGCGGCTGATCGCCGGGTCGGGGCACGGGCGGGCGTTCGGCCGCACGTTCAAGTCGACGATGAAGGACCGGCGCAAGGAAGCCGAGGAGTTCTACCAGGACCTGCCCATGCCGGCGAACCCGGAGGAGAACCGGGTGGTCCGCCGGGCCCTGGCCGGCCTGATGTGGACGAAGCAGTTGTACCGGTTCCGGGTCCGGCACTGGCTGGACGGCGACCCGGCCAGCCCGCCGGTGCCCCCGGAGCGCCGCGGGCCGCAGGGGCGCAACGTGCACTGGCGGCACCTCGACGTCGCCGACGTGCTGTCGATGCCGGACGAGTGGGAGTACCCGTGGTTCGCCGCCTGGGACGTGGCCTTCCACATGCTGCCGTTCGCGCTCGTCGATCCGGCGTTCGCCAAGGAGCAACTGCTGTTGCTGTGCCGCGAATGGATGATGCACCCGAACGGCCAGCTGCCGGCGTACGAGTGGTCGTTCGGGGACGTGAACCCGCCGGTGCACGCCTGGGCGAGCCTGCAGGTGTACCGGGCGGAGGAGCAGCGCACCGGGTTCGGCGACCGGGTGTTCCTGGCCCGCGTGTTCCACAAGCTCCTGCTCAACTTCTCCTGGTGGGTGAACAACAAGGACGCCGACGGCAACTACCTGTTCGAGGGTGGCTTCCTCGGCATGGACAACATCGGGCCGGTGAACCGGTCCGCGCGGCTGCCCGAGGGGTGGTGGTTCGAGCAGTCCGACGCCACCTCGTGGATGGCCACGTACGCGTTGCACCTCATGCAGATCGCGCTGGAGCTGGCCCGGGAGGACGAGGCGTACGAGGACGTGGCGACGAAGTTCGTCGAGCACTTCCTCGGCATCGCCCAGGCCTCCGCGCGGTTCGGGTCGGCGTCGCGCGGGATCTGGGACGAGCGCGACGGGTTCTGCTACGACCTGGTGTCCCGGCACACCCCCGACGGCGGAGTGGAGTCGCAGCCGGTGCGGGTGCGGTCCATGGTCGGCCTGATCCCGGTGCTCGCCGCGGCCACGCTGGAGCCGTGGGTGTTCGACGAGCTGCCGCACTTCGCCGAGCGGCTCAACTACCTGCTGCGCCACCAACCGGAATTCGGCCAGTTCATCACCTGGCAGACCGGTATCAAAGGCAAGCGCCGCGCTCTACTGTCTCTTTTGGACGAAGACAAGGTGCGCCGGGTGCTCGCGTGCATGCTCGACGAGTCGGAGTTCCTGTCCCCGTACGGGATCCGGTCGATGTCGGCGGCGCACCGGGACGGCCTGGCGGTGGAGATCGCCGGCGAGCACCACGGCGTCGGCTACGAACCGGGCGAGTCGCGCACCCCGATGTTCGGCGGCAACTCAAACTGGCGCGGCCCGATCTGGTTCCCCACCAACGCACTGCTCGTTGAGGCGCTCCACGGGCTCGACGGCTTCCACGGCGGCGAGTTCGAGGTGGAGCTGCCCACCGGCTCCGGCCGGCACGTTCCGCTCGGGGCGGTGGCCGCGGACCTGTCCCGCCGGCTCGCCTCGCTGTTCCTGCCCGGCCCGGACGGCCACCGCCCCGCCGACGGCAAACGCGTCGAGGCCAGCGAGAACCCCCTGTGGTCGGAGCACATCACGTTCAACGAGTACTTCGACGGGGACACCGGCGAGGGCCTCGGCGCCGCGCACCAGACCGGCTGGACCGCGCTGGTCGCGGTCCTCCTCACGGGCTGGCCTGGGATGCGATGAAAGCGTCCTTCCTCGCACTGGACGTGAGGAAAGACGCATTCATCGCATTAGCCGACCCCGTGGCCGCTGCCGGCGTCCCAGCCGGACGGCAGGTGTGCGCCGCCCTCGGCCCGGTGCGCCACGTACTCGTCCACGTCCGGCACCTCGCCGACCTCCGCGTGCGTGGGGTCGAGGACGCGGCGCAGGAACGTCTGGGTGCGCGGATGCTCGGGCGAGCCGATCACCTTGTCCGGCAGGCCCTGCTCGACGATCACGCCGCCGTCCATGAACACCACGTGGTCGGCCACCTCGCGGGCGAAGCTCATCTCGTGCGTGACCACGAGCATGGTCATGCCGTCCTCGGCCAGCGAGCGCATCACCGCCAGCACGTCCCCGACCAGCTCGGGGTCCAGGGCCGAGGTCGGCTCGTCGAACAGCATCAGGTCGGGGTCCATGGACAGCGACCGGGCGATCGCCACCCGCTGCTGCTGCCCGCCGGAGAGCTGCGCCGGGTACGCCGACGCCTTCTCCGCGATGCCCACCTTCTCCAGGTTCTGCATGGCGAGCTGGTTGGCCCGGGTCCGGCCGCGCTTGAGCACCCGGCGCTGCGCGATCGTGACGTTCTCCAGCGCGGTCAGGTGCGGGAACAGGTTGAACTGCTGGAACACCATGCCGATCCGGCGGCGCACGGCGTCGATGTCCACGTCCGGGTCGGTGACCTCCACCCCGTTCACGATCACCTGCCCACTGGTGGGCTCCTCGAGCAGGTTCACGCACCGCAGCAGCGTCGACTTGCCCGAGCCGGACGGCCCGATGACGCACACCACCTGCCCGGTCTCCACGGTGAAGTCGATGCCGCGCAACACTTCCAGCGGCCCGAACGACTTGTGCAGCTCGCTGATCACCACGGCGGACGTCATGGTCACCGTCCCTTCGCCTGGCGCGCCTCGAGCCGGCGCACGAGGATGCCGAGCGGCACGGTGATCAGCAGGTACGCCGCGCCGGCGACGATGAACGGGGTGGAGTCCGCGGTCCGGATCGCCACGTCCGAGCCGAGCTTGGTCACCTCGACCTCCTCGGCCACCACGCCGATCGCGGAGACCAGCGAGGAGTCCTTGAACAGCACGATCAGCTCGTTGGTCAGCGGCGGGATGACCACCCGGACCGCCTGCGGGATGACGATGCTGATCATCGCCCGGGGCCGGGACATGCCCAGCGACCGGGCCGCCTCCATCTGCCCGCGCGGGATGGCCTGGATGCCGGCGCGCAGCGTCTCCGCGAGGTACGCGGCCGCCACCAGCCCGAGCCCGACCGCGCCCTGGCCGTAGTGCCCGAACGGGAACTCCAGGCCGGGAAAGGCGACCGGCAGGCCGAACGCGATCAGCAGCAGCACCAGCAGCAGCGGCAGGCCGCGGAAGATCTCGATGTAGATGAGCGCGGCCCAGCGGTACGGCGCCACCGAGGAGAGCCGCATCAGCGCCAGGATCATGCCGAGCACGAACCCGAACGCGTACCCGGTGAGCGCGTAGATGATCGTGTTCTTCAACGCGATCGTGAACACCTCGGGCAGCATCTCCTCGGCCCCGCCCGGGTCGAAGAAATGCTCCTGGATGTCCCCCCAGTTGATGCTGACCGCCACGACGACGATCACCGCGACGAAGATCACATACTGGATGCCCAGAGTGATCCGGCGTCGCTTGCGCGGGCTGAGCCGCCGGGTCCCGCCGGAGCCGGAGGTGGCTTCGGCGGGGCCCGACGGCCCGGTGGTCGTGGTTGCCATGACGGGTTACTGGACGGGCGGGAGTTGCTTCGGGTCGGAGCCGATCCACTGCTTGTAGATCTTGGCCCAGGTGCCGTCCTTGATCGCCGCGGTGAGCGTGTCGTTGATCAGCTTGAGCAGCTCGGGGTTGCCGCCCTTCTTCACCGCGAAGCCGTACTGGTCGCCGTTGGTGATCTCGTCACCCTTCTCGAAGGCGGCGGAGATCTCGGCCTTCTTGAGCCACGAGTTGACCGTGGGCAGGTCCTGGAACGCGGCGTCCACCTGGTTGGACTGCAGCGCCAGCAGCTGCTTGCCGGCGTCGTCGTACTCGGTGGCGCTCAGCCCCTTGGCCTTGGCGTAGTCCAGGCTGGTGGTGCCGGTCTGCACGCCCAGCTTGAGGTTCTTCGACTTGACGTCCTCGACGGTCTTCAGCCCGGAGCCCTTCTTAGAGATCAGCACCAGGATCTCGGGGAAGTACGGGTTGGAGAAGTCCAGGTTCGCCTTGCGCTCGTCGGTGATCGTCATGCCGGCGGCGGCGACGTCGCAGCTGCCCGAGTTGAGCGAGGCACCGCTCTTGATCAGGTCGAACTTGACGTCGAGGATGCTCTGCTCGACCCCCATCTTCTTGGCCACGAGGTCGATCATGTCGACGTCGAAGCCCACCACCTTGCCGCCCTCGTTGAACTGGAACGGCGGGTACTCCAGGCTCGTGCAGGTGGTGAGCTTGCCGGCCTTGACCGTCTTGATGTTCGGCACGCCGGGCTGGGCGGACGGTGGGTTGGACGATCCGCTGTCGCTCTTGCCGCACGCGGTGAGCACCAGGCCAACGGTGACGGCGGCCACGGCGATGCGGTGGAGCGGGCTGTGACTCACGGTGTACTCCTTACCATTCGGGCATTTCGGCCCCAGGACAGCCGTGCAGATCATTCAGGCTGCCACTTCACTGGTCAACCCGTGTGGGCGGGGGTGTGCCGGGCCGTTGAATGACCGAAACACAACGGCAACCGGCTGCGATCACGCGCACTGCGAGCAACTCAGATGGAACCTTGCGTAGTCGACACGGGTGAGATTATCTGGGCTCGTCGCCGGGGTGTGTGGGAAGAGGTCGTGATGGAACCGGAGCTGACCGAGCGGGCGCTCGACCCGCTCGAGGAGTACCCGCCGACCTGGGCCTACCTGGACGCCGCCGAGGTGCTGAAGCAGGTGCTCGACCGGGAGTCCGGTGCGATGCAGCGGCTGTGGCGGCGGCCGAGCGTGGGGCCGGTGCTCACGGTGTCCGACCGCTACCTGATCGGCCCGCTGGACCTCCGCGCGGTGGAGTATCCGTACCTGCTGGAGTTCGTCCGCTGCCGGTTCGAGCAGCCTCCGGACCTGCGCCAGGCCAAGCTCGGCGGCTGCGAGTTCAGCGCGTGCTGGCTGCCCGGGCTCCAGGGCCGGAACCTCAACTGTGCCAACGATCTGAGCCTGGTGGCCGGCACCGTGGTGGACGGCACGGTGGACCTGACCGACGGCGACATCGACGGCTCCCTGGTGCTGCTCGACGCCACGCTGAACAACCCCGGCGGGCGCACCCTGCACGCCGACCGGCTGCACCTCGCCGGCGCGCTGCTCGGCGGCCGGATGGTGTCCAACGGCGAGCTGCGCGTCCCCGGCCTGACCACCGGCGGCAACGTGAACCTGACCGGTGCCGTGCTGAACAACCCCCGGGGTTTCTCGATCAACGGCCCGGCCCTGCACATCGGCGGGAACATGCACCTCACCGGTGACTCGGCCACCCGCTTCCGCTCGGTCGGCCGGTTGTTCCTGCGCGGCGCCCGGGTGGACGGCGACTTCTCCCTGCGCGGGGCGGAGTTGACGCCGCCGCGGGACGAGCCCCCGCTGCCCGCCCCGGTGAACGAGCGGTTCTTCGACCCGGAGGCCACGCTGATCGCCGACCAGATCCGGGTGTCCGGCAACCTGGACGCGGACCGCAACTTCACCAGCACCGGGACGCTGCGCATCGTCAACGCCTACGTGGGCGGCTCGGTGCGGCTGACCGCGGCGCGGATCGACCTGTCCGGCGGCACCGACCCGTTCGACGAGCTGGTCAGCCGGCACAGCACGCCGCCGTACCCGCACCGTTCGCTGCACCTGGACGGCACCGAGATCGGCGGCGGGATCGACGCCCGGGAGGCGCGGTTCGCCGGCCAGGTCCGGATGGTGGACGTCACCGCGAAGGGCAGCGTGATCTTCGATGACGCGATCATCAGCCACCCCAACGGGGACGCCGTCGAGGGCCGGCGGTTCAGCACCGGCGGCAACCTCGACGCCCGGAAGGTCGTCGTGTTCGGCTCGATCCTGCTGGCCAGCGCGAAAATCGGGGCCAACGTGGATCTCGGCGGCAGCCGGCTGGTGAGCCCGGGCCACTACCGGGACGGCAACCGCAAGCCGTCGGTCAACCTCCGGGACGCCGCGATCGGCCGCGACCTCATCTGCGCGACCCGGCAGGGCCGGTCGTTCTCGGCGCACGGTGAGATCCGGATCATGCGGGCCGAGATCGGGCGGGAGACCAACTTCACCGGCGCCGAGCTGGGTTCCGGACCGAGCAAGACCGTGCTCAACCTGTTCCGGCTGACCACCCAGGACCTACGGCTGGAGGTCGGCGTCCCGCCCCGCGGCCGGATCAACCTGCGGCATGCCCGGTGCTACTCCCTGGCCGACAACGAGAAGTTCTGGGACTCCGAGGGCCGCATCGACCTCGACGACTTCCGCTACGACGCGCTGGCCGTGCCGATCGACCTCGAAGACGACGCGCAGGTCAAGGTGCGGCTGCGGTGGCTGCGGCACGGCATGCGCGACGAGTACCGGCCCGGCCCGTACGACCTGTTCGCCACGATGCTCCGGGCCAGCGGAAACGACGAGCACGCCTCGACGGTGCTGCTGGAGAAGCAGCGCTGGCGTTACGTCGCGCTGGCCGAGGGCTACCGGGTGCTCGGCCCGGTGGTGCGGCTGTGGAGCTGGTCGCAGCTCTTGATCGTCGGCTACGGGTACCGCCCGATGCGCGCGCTGTCCTGGCTGATCACCTGCTTCACCCTGGGCACCGTGTGGTTCCTGGCGCATCCCGCGCCGATCCCGGTCTCCGTCGACGACCAGCACCTGGTCTGGAACGCGCCGCTCTACACCCTGGACCTGATGGTCCCGATCGTGGACTTCGGCTACAGCCACCGGTGGTCGTTCACCGGCGCCTCCCAGTGGATCTCCGCCGCGCTGGTCGCCGCCGGCTGGATCCTCGCCACCACCGTCGCCGCCGGCGTCACCCGGATGCTTCGGCGCACGTCAAGCTAGCGCTGAGCACCGCCGGCTACCGTGTCCGGCATGACCGATCCCAGCGCCACGGCCACCATCGAGATCGCCGCGCCGGCCGAGAAGATCTACGCGCTGGTCACCGATCTGCCCCGGATGGACAAGCTGGCCGAGGAGAACCGCGGCGGCCGCTGGCTCCGCGGCGCCACCGGGCCGGCCGTCGGCGCGAAGTTCCGCGGCACCAACCGAAACGGCTCGCGCACCTGGTGCACCACCGCCCGGGTCACCGACCTGGACCCCGGCCACCGCTTCGGCTTCGACGTCACGGTCATGCGCGGCGTCATCCCCATCGCCCGCTGGGAATACACCATCGAGCAGAACGGCACCGGCTGCCGCGTCACCGAAAGCACCTGGGACCGCCGCCCCCACTGGTTCCGCCCCATCAGCGAGTTCCGCACCGGCACCACCAACCGCGCCCACCGCAACCAACGCCACATCCAACGCACCCTCGAACGCCTCAAAACCACCGCCGAGGCCTCCTGACACTCCAGGTCGGACCAGCTGAGGGACCATGTGACAAGCTGGGGCCAGGAGGAACGCGATGCTGACCAGACTCGAGGTCGATGGGTTCAAGAACCTGGTCGGCGTGAAGATCGACTTTGGCGCCTTCACCTGTATCGCCGGTGAGAACGGAACCGGGAAGTCGAACGTCTTCGACGCCATCCAGTTCTTGAGCCTGCTTGCCGATCGCTCGCTGCTCGACGCCGCGCAAGAAGTGCGAGGAATTCATGGTGAGCGGACCGGTGATCCTCGCGACTTGTTCTGGAACGGCTATGCAGTCGAACAGCCGCGAGTTCGATTTGTAGCGGAGATGATAGTTCCGAGTGAGGTCGAAGACGATTTCGGGCGGCCAGCCGTTCCGACGATCACGTTCCTTCGATATGAGCTCGCGCTGGGCTACCAACCTCCTGGCGGCTCGGAGAAAATCGGTCGGCTCATGCTGCTCGAGGAGAGCCTCCATCACATAAATCTCGGGGACGCACCTCGGCGCATTCGATTCCCGCACAGTGTGAGCAAATTCCGCAAGACGGTCCTCAAAGGACACCGAAGCGGTAGGGCCTTCATTTCAACGACCGTCGAGGATGGGCAACCGATCATCCGTATCCACCAGGACGGTGGGAGTCGCGGCCAACCGAAGCCGTCCGCTGCGTTCCGCGCACCGGCGACGGTCGTCAGCACCGTGACCGGAGCCGACGACCCGACAATATTGGCCGCACGGCGTGAGATGCAGTCGTGGCGGCGGCTCGCACTCGAACCATCGGCGCTTCGGACCTCCGATCGTTACGTTGACCCGCGCGTGATGGACGTCAACGGCCGGCATCTCCCGGCGACGTTGTTCCGCGTGGCCTTGCGCACCGGACCGGAGGGGTCGCCGGACCCCGAGGGGGTCTACGCCAGGGTGACCGGGCGGCTGGCCGACCTCGCCGGCGTCCGGGTGCGGAGCCTCCGCGTTCAGGAGGACGACACCAGAGAGCTGCTGACCATCCAGCTCCAGGAGGCCAGCGGCCTCGAACTCCCGGCTCGAAGCCTGTCGGAAGGCACTCTGCGGTTCCTTGCGCTGTGCGTGCTGCTCGAGGACCCGACGGTGACCGGCTTGATCTGCATGGAGGAGCCGGAAAATGGAATACATCCAGCGAACCTCGAAGCGATGGTTCGGCTGGTGGAGGATCTCGCCGTTGACCCGCAATATGAACCCGATCAGGACAACCCGTTCCGCCAGGTGATCATTAACACCCACTCACCGGGCATCGTACGGCTGGTCGATCCGGATGATCTGCTGTTCGCGGACACCGCGTTCCGAGAAGCACCAGACGGCACAATGGCTCACACCCTACGGCTCAGGCCAATGGCTGGCACTTGGCGCGCCAAGCAGCCAGGCGAGGTGCCGGTCACGAAACTCGATATTTTGCCGTATCTGACGACACCTCCAAACGCTCAAACGAGCTTGGAGTCCGCGTGATCGTTCGCGCCTTGTTCCTCGGTGAGGGCACCAGCGACAACGGTATCGTTCCGCAGATCGAGAATTTGGCGGCAAGCCTCAGCATTGAGATCGCGGTCACGAGCCCCGATCTTAGCCGGCTGCTCAAGCCTCCAGGCCGAGCGATCGAGGACAAGCTACGAGCGGCAGTGGAAAAGGGGGGTCGCTACGACCTGATTATCGTGCACCGCGACGCCGATCGCGACGGACGAGACGCCAGGCTGCTCGAGATCACAAATGCAGTCCGGAAGGTCACGCCAGACACCGACTACACAGCCGTGATTCCGGTTCGAATGACCGAAGCTTGGCTACTCACCGATGAGCGCGAACTCCGCCAGGTAGCCGGTAACCCGCGTGGAACGATTTGTCTCAACTTGCCCGAACCGGCCAGAGTTGAGTCGATACCGGACCCGAAGCGAGTGCTCAAGGAAACGCTTGGCATAGCCTCTGGTCTGTCCGGACGTAAGCTCGACAAGTTTCATGATCGATTCAGCCAGCATCGGAGGCAGTTGCTGGAGCGCCTCGACCCCAGGGGCCGGGTCGAGCTCGTCACCTCCTGGCGGTGCTTCGTGACCGATCTCGAACTCGGGTTGAAGTCAGCGGCCGCCAAGCTGGCGTGACTGCTGGTGCGGCGACAGCCTCGCCTGCGAGCGGGCGGATTATGACGCCGGTTGTCGATTAATTTGCGCAGGTAATTAGCGGTCCCGTGGCGCTTCCCTTTGTGGGGCCGGCGAACGAGGATGCCGTTTCATGCGGTACGTGACCAGAGCCCTTGTCCTGTCCGGCCTGCTCGCCCTCGCCGGCGGGGGGGTGAGCGTGCCGGCGGTGTCCGCGGCGCCGGCCACCGGGATGGGGCAGGTGTTCATGGTCAACCCGGTGCAGTCCTCGGGGAACCAGAACCTGGTGGATGACAAGGACTCGGCGACCGCGGTGCCGGCGTCGCAGTACGTCCTCGTGCCGCTGCGGAACCTGGACGGGTCCGGCACGCTCACCGGGCGCTGGGTCAACGTCGTCGCCGAGACCGGCACGCCGGCCCGGGCGCCGGACGGGCGGTTCGTCTACGACCGGCACTCCGACCAGTTCGAGCAGGTGATGGCGTACTTCTGGGTCAACCAGGCGCAGGAGTACCTGCAGTCGCTGGGTTTCGGCAGCGCGCTGCCCGCGGTGAACGCCGAGTCGCAGGACGTGCGGACCAACCAGTGGGGCCTGGACAACTCGTTCTCCTGGGACAAGCACGACCTGATCAGGCTCGGCAAGGGCGGGGTGGACGACGCCGAGGACGGCGAGGTGATCGTGCACGAGTACGGCCACGCGGTGCACGACGCGCAGGTGCCCGGGTTCGGCTCGTCGCTGGAGGCCGGCTCGATCGGTGAGGCGTGGGGCGACTACCTGGCGGTGACCGTCGGCCTGGCCGCGGCCGCGCAGTACGGCTGGCCGGTGCGCACGCCCGCGGCGTGCGTGGCGGACTGGGACTCGGTGAGCTACACCTCGACCACGCCGCACTGCCTGCGCCGGGTGGACACGAACAAGACCTACGCCGACCGGGTCGGCGAGGTGCACGCGGACGGCGAGATCTGGTCGCGGGCACTGTGGGACATCCGCACCGCCCTGGGCGCCGCCACCGCGGACCGGATCATCGTCGACGCGCAGTTCCGGTTCGCGCCGGACACCTCGTTCCACGACGCCGCGGTGGCCACGATCGCGACCGCGCAGCAGCTGGCCGGCACCGCCGCGGCGAACACCGTGCGGTCCGCGTTCGCCGCCCGCGCGATCCCGGGGATCTAACACACACGTCGCAGCACCGGGATCGAAGCCCGATACCATGCCTCGGTGCCGGAACTGAAGCTCGAGATCACGATGCTGCACGACCGTGTGTTGGTGCGGCTCACCCCGGAGGAGGGGGAACGGCGCAGTACCGGCGGCATCGTCATCCCCGCGACGGCGCAGGTGGCCCGGCGCCTGGCCTGGGGTGACGTGCTCGGCGTCGGCATCAACGTACGCCATGTCAAGGTGGGCGACCGGGTGCTGTTCAACCCCGAGGACCAGCTCGAAGTCGAGGTCCAGGGCAGCGCCTACCTGGTGATGCGCGAACGCGACCTGCACGCCCTGGCCAGCGAGCGCACCGAGCACGGAACCGGTTTATACCTCTAGGGAGACTGTTGTGGGGCAACACCAGTGGCCCGAGACGCACGCCGAGCAGACCGACGTACTCCCCCCGATCCTGGTGCCACCCCGCTCCGCGCCGGCCGATCCTTACGGCTACCCGGCGGGGACCCTCTACGGCTACCCGGCGGACGGTCCCGGCGCCCCCGAACCACCGGAGGAACCTGAGCCGGGGTCGCGCCGGTCGCTGCGCCGCGCGGGGTTCATCGGCGGTGCCCTCCTCGGCGTGCTGGTCCTGCTGTACGTGGTGGACCTGCTGATCAGCAGCGGCAACCTGCCGCGCGGGGTGACCGTGGCCGGGGTCGAGGTGGGCGGGATGTCCCGGACCGAGGCCGAACAGGCACTGCGCCGCGAGCTCGAACCGCGCCTGCGCCAACCGGTCCAGCTGCGGGTCGGCGACGCCACCGAGACGCTGGACCCGGCGCGGGCCGGGCTCCGGCTGGACTGGACCGCGACGCTGGACCGCGCCGGCGCCCAGCCGCTGAACCCGTTCACCCGGCTGACCTCGTTCTTCGGCACGCGTGAGCTGGGCGTGGTGACGAGCCCCGACAACTCCGCGCTCGTCGCGGCCGTCGAGGCGCTCCGGGTCAAGACCAACCGCGAGCCGGTGGCCGGCGGCATCCGCTTCGACGGCACCAATCCCGTTGTGGTTGAGCCAAAGAGCGGCCGAGCGCTGGACGTCGACGCGGCCCGCCGGCTGATCGTGGACCGCTGGGCCGACGGCGGGACCCTCGAGCTGCCGGTCCGCGACACCCCGGTGCCGACCACCGCCGACGCGGTGCGCGCCGCGGTCGAGCAGATCGCGAGACCCGCCGTGTCCGGTCCGGTGACCGTGCACGGCGAGGGCAAGGACGCCACGCTCGAGCCGGCCGCCATCGCCGCGTCGCTGATCTTCGAACCGGACGGCCACGGCAGCCTGACCGCCAAGCTGGACCAGGCCAAGGTGGTCGGCGCCGTGCAGCCGCAGCTGGCCAGCACGGAGAAGGAGGGCAAGGACGCGGCCGTCGTGTTCGACGGCGGCAAGCCGACCGTGCAGCCGTCCCAGGACGGCAGGGCGGTCAACTGGGACGCCAGCTTCGGCGGGCTGCTGGACGTGCTCAAGCAGTCCACCGGCCGGGAGGTGAAGGCGCAGTACACCACCAAGCCGGCCAAGGTGACCACGGAAGCGGCCAAGGGGCTCGGCATCAACGAGGTGATCGGCGAGTTCACCACCGGCGGGTTCGCCGTCGACTCCGGGCAGAACATCCGGACCGTGGCCAAGAAGGTGAACGGCGCCATCGTCAAACCCGGGGAAACGTTCAGCCTCAACGGTTTCACCGGCCCGCGCACGGCCGCGCAGGGCTACGTCGAGGCCGGCATCATCAAGGACGGCGCGCCCTCCCGCGAGGTCGGCGGCGGCATCTCCCAGTTCGCCACCACGCTCTACAACGCCTCGTACTTCGCCGGCATGAAGGACGCCGGGCACAAGGAGCACAGCTACTACATCAGCCGCTACCCGGCCGCCCGCGAGGCGACCGTGTTCCAGAACCCCGACGGCAGCAGTGTGATCGACATCAAGTTCACCAACGACGCGCCGACCGGCGTGGCCATCCAGACGATCTGGACGGCCTCGAGCATCACCGTGAAGATCTGGGGCACCAAGCGCTACGTCGTCGAGTCGATCACCGGGCCGCGGACCGACCCGGTCAACCCGGTGGAGAAGCCCGGACCGGCACAGAACTGCAAGCCCACCAACGGAATCCCGGGCTTCACCACCACGGACACCCGGGTGATCAAGGACCTGTCCGGCAAGGAGATCCGGCGCAGCACCCGCACCGTGCACTACAACGCGCAGCCGAAGATCCTCTGCCCGCCACCGGCCTAGGCGCTGGTGCGCGCCTTCGGGTAGACGGCCGCGGCCACCATCACCGCCAGCACGGCGGCGATGACCTGGAAGATGTGCCGCCACCAGTCGAACCCGCCGGTGTACCGGACGCCGACCCAGGTCGCGACCAGGTTGCC
>NZ_DASYTH010000280.1:0-3206 GCF_036002505.1 Actinophytocola sp.
CGCCATACCGGGGGCGGGGCCGCCCGCCCCGACCACGCTATGACGGGGCAGCCTCGACCCTGCAGGACCTGGCGATGGACGCCGGACGCGGCGCCGCCCGGCAGGTGACCTGGCGCCAAGGCTCCAAGAAGACCAAAGGCAACCCCACCGCGAAGATGCGATCAAGGTTCACCGCGATCCGGGTCCGGCCGGCCAACCGCGACATCGGCCGCCACGACGACGGCAGCCTGCCCGAGTGCTGGCTGCTGGCCGAATGGCCGCCCGGCGAGCCCGAACCCACCGACTACTGGCTGTCCACCCTGCCCGCCGACACCCCAATCAAGACCCTGGTGCGGCTGGCGAAGATCCGCTGGCGCATCGAACACGACTACCGCGAACTGAAACCGGCCTCGGCCTGACCCACTTCGAAGGCCGCTCCTTCACCGGCTGGCACCGCCACGTCACCTTGGTCACCGCCGCCCACCTGTTCTGCACCGAACTCCGGCTGACCAGCCCAAAAGCAGCTGGGGCGGCCTGACCCTCTACAAGATCCTCAAAGAGCTCCAGGCGCTGCTCGCCACCTGGACAGGCCGATGCCCCACCTGCCACCAGCGACCACCATGACGACCTAACAAAGCCCTACTAGGAGACCCCTGAAATAAGGCGGGTTGGGCGCGGGAGGACGCCGACCGGCCGTCTTTGCGGCGGTGTGAAGTCGGGCCTCGAGGGTCGACATGAGTGGTCGCCCTCGCGCGGTGATCAGGGGTGGTCGCTGTTGGTGGCGGGGGGTCAAGGAGGCCTCGCTAGGCGAGCGCCCATGTTCCGTCGAGTCTGGTCAGGCCTAGGTTGATGAGTCGGCGGAGGTTGAGTCCGGCGGCGCGGTGGTGCAGCCAGTGATCGTTGTTCGCGACGCCTCGGTAGCGGACGCGTCGGTTGCCTCGGACGAGCCAGGCGATGCTGCGTTCGACCATGGGCCGGTGCTTGCGGTATTCGGCCTGCCACGCGGGTTCACGGGCCGTCGCGCGGGCGGCGCGCAGCAGGCGTTCGTGGGTGTGGATGGTGAGTTTGCGGCCACGTTTGGCGGTGGTGCAGCGCGAGGCCAGGGGGCAGCCGCGGCAGTGCCGCTGGAAGGCGGCGCCACCGCTGGGCCGGATGGCAACGGTGTGTCCGGCCGGACAGGTCACGGTGTTGGCGTCGAGGTCGATGGCGAAGTCATCGGTGGTGAACCCGCCGGGCACGGGCCGGCGCAGCGGGATCGGCTTGATGACCGCGCGGTGACTTGCGGCGGCGAGCGCGGCCCGCGCCTCGCCGGTTCCGTAGGCGGAATCGGCCAACACGGTCACCGGCTCGTCCTCGGCATCCAGCAGCTGCAGACCGATGACGGCTTCGTGGTTGTTCGCGCCGCTGGCTTTGGTCAACACGCAGTCGGTGATCAGCCCGGTGTCCGGCTCGACCGCGAGATGGGCCTTGAACCCGTCCTGACGCCGTGACACAGTCTTGTGCGCGTGCCGGGCGTCTGGGTCCACGGTGGAGATGACCCGGTCGGGGACGACCCGCCGGGCGATGCGCCACCGCCCGTCAGCGCCGTTGGAGCCCTCGACCGGTTCCACATCCTGCCCAGCGACCAGCGCTAGCAACGCCACCGCCTCTGCGGCCCGGGGGCCCAACTCCTGGTCCGGCAGACGGCCGAGCAGCCGGTGCGCGTCGCCGACCAGCGCGTCGACCAACTCCGCGCGGGCCTGCTGATCGTCCCAGGCGATCGCCGGCTTGCCCGCATCGTCGTAGTCATGCGCCCGGCACACCGCCGCGATCACCTCGGCCGCACCCGGCACCTCACGGCGAACCCGGCGGATCGCGGCGATCAACTGCGTCACCGTGTCCTGCGTGGCCACCGCGTCATCGAGCACCGCCGAGTCCAACGCCCGCCTGGTCCTCCCACGCAGCGCTCCGGTCTCGGCCACCACCTGCTTGACCGCCTCGAAGATCCGGTCCGGCCGATCCGAGCCCGCCAACCGGCGCCGCCAGTAAGTCAGCGTCGTCGGGTGAAACGCCCCCGCCGTGACCGCCAGCCCGCACGCGGCCTTCCACCGCAGATCGAACGTCGCCGCCTCCGCCGTCTCAGCATCGGACAGGCCGTACAGCGCCTGCAGCGTGATCACCGCCGCCATCACATCCGCCGGGACGCTGGGCCGGCCCCGACCCGACGGGAACAAGTCGGCGAACATCTCATCCGGGAACAGCGCCCGACGATGCTCGGCCAAGAACGCGAACACACTGCCAGGCTTGAGCAGATGCCCCGCCACCGACTCCACGTCCAACAGTTCCCGCTGAGACTCAGATCGACCCTGCACCACAAGACCATCTCGAACCCGCAAGATCAACAGGTCGACCGACGCGCGGATTATTTCAGCGGTCTCCTAGTACTCCAGCCGCACTTCCTGGGTTCGGTGTCTTCGCAGGTGGTGGCTGGTTTGGCGCGGTGCTGGTGCCGGCGACGCCACCACGGCGGTCGTCCTATGTAGACTCTCGTGCTCGTGCCTGTTGATGAGGCCACCGGCTGGGTGGCGGGTCTGGATGATCTTATGGCGCTGATCGCGCATCGGTTCGGGCGGGTTGAGCCTCGGCGGCGCGCGCGTGGATACCTGCGTGGGTTGCTGTCCCCGCTGGCCGATAAGAACGGCTGGACGATCGCGGAGGCAGCAGGCGACGACACCCCCGATGGGATGCAGCGGCTGCTCAATTTCTGCAGGTGGGACGCGGACGCGGTCCGCGACGACCTGCGTGGCTATGTAGCTGAGCACCTTGGCGGCCCCGATGGGGTGCTGATCGTGGACGAGACCGGGTTCCTGAAGAAGGGCATCAAGTCCGCCGGCGTGCAGCGGCAATACTCCGGCACCGCCGGGCGGGTGGAGAACTGCCAGCTCGGCGTCTTCCTCGCCTACGCCAGCTCGAAGGGCCGGGCCCACGCCTTCCTGGCCGTCACCGCCGCAACCGCCGAAAAGGGGGAGCGTCAACGTCAGAAAGACTCGTCCCGCTCAGCCTCGCTGAGGTTCGACGTCTCCTGGCACACCTGATCACGATCATCCGGTCACATGATCATATCCGTCGATGGTCGCGGTGGCGTCGCCGGCACCAGCACCGCGCCAAACCAGCCACCACCTGCGAAGACACCGAACCCAGGAAGTGCGGCTGGAGTACTAGGAGACCGCTGAAATAATCCGCGCGTC
>NZ_DASYTH010000281.1:0-4257 GCF_036002505.1 Actinophytocola sp.
TTCGATCCGTCCGGCCGCGCTCGCTGGGGTGCCCAGCTTGGTTGGTCCGGCCGGCGGAGTGGGCAGGTCGAGGTTGATGCCGCGGTGGGGGCGGGCCGTGTTGTAGTGCGCCAGGTACGCGGTGAGGATCCGGTCCAGGTGGCGGTCGTTGCGGATCAGGACCCAGTCCAGGCATTCGGCCCGAACGGTGCGCACCCAGCGTTCGGTAGGCGTTCGCCCGGGGCGCCCGCGGTGGGATCTTGAGTGCCTCGATGCCGGCTGCGGCGAACACCGCGTCGAATGTCGTGGTGAACTTGGCGTCTCGGTCGCGGATGAGGAAACGGAATCTGTCGGCGTGCTCGTCTGGCTCCATCAGCAGGTTTCGGGCCTGCTGGGTGACCCAGGTGCCGGTGGAATGGGCGGTGATCCCGGCCAGGTGTACCCGGCGGTGCTCCACCTCGATGAAGAAGAGCACGTACAGCCGGGTCAGGCGGATCGTTTCGACGGTCAGGAAGTCACAGGCGAGCGTCCCGGCGGCCTGCCCGCGCGGGAACTCCGCCCAGCTCGGCCCATCGCGGCGGGGCGCCGGGCCGAGCCGGCGGGTACGCAAGATGGAGCGGACCGAGGTCGCCGAGACCGTGACGCCGAGCTTGCGGCACTCCCCGACGATCCGCAGATATCCCCAGCGGGGGTTCTCCCTGGCTAGCCGAACCACGAGCTCGACCACGTCCTCGGGCAGACGGCGACGGTCACGCCGCCCGGTCGGCGGGGTAGGTCCAGCGCCGCCGGACCAGCTCCCGATGCCATCGCAGCAGCGTCGACGGCGTGACCAGGAAGATTCCCCAACGCTCCCGCGGCAGGACCGTGGCCAGGGTGGCGAGGACGAGCCGGTCCGCGGCGGAGTGGCGAGGGCGGGCCACCTGGCGGCGCAGCTGGTGGCGCAACACCGCGATCTCCACATCCTTCGCGTCCGGGGCCGGACCGAACCCGACCAGACCGAGCATTCGCCGGACGATCAAGAACCCCAAGGTGCGCGCGGCCACGGGCGATCATCCTGCCAGCCCGGCATCCTGCCTGATCACCGCTGCGTCTCTGAAGTTGCACCCCACAGGCCGCGCAGAGCGCTCGAGGCGGCCCTGTGCATCGCCGCCGGGGCCGACCTGACCCGGCTCATGGAATGGATCGCCGTGGGGTAGGAGCGGGCGGAGCGGATCCGCTGAGACGAGGGGCACATAGAAGATCCCTCGAGCCTTGCCTTCCTCCCCCTGGGCTCGCGGGATCTTCATATCCGCAGTGCGTTGCCGGGTTCGTTGTCGCCTTCCTCCCGCTTTGTCGAACCGCTCAGTGCCCGACGTGCGTCAGCCCACGAGGAATCCCTCGTAGTTGTTCGTGTTCCCAGTCGAGGGATCGTCATTCGGGACACTGAAGCCGGTGCCGCTGCCCCTAAGGCCTTCGTAGGCGCCTGTTCCACCTTGGACGACCCAAGTGAACGACTCAGTCCCGTCGTTGGCGGCATGGACCTGGAGCTTGACGAAGAACGTTCCACTGCCGTCGTTGCAGGTGAAGGTCTTTCGTACGAGGACTTGGAAGCCGCGGCCGCTCTGGAAACCGCCAAACACGAGACTCGTGTCCAGGACCGTGCCGGCCGGGCAGATCAGGCCGCTGTCGGTTGCTGGCCCTGATGTGGTGAAGTCTCCGGTGTTCGGGTTGGGGTTGTTGAAGGTCATATGGGACGTGATCGTGACCTGCTCGGTCCGCCCCGCGGCGGCGGGTGCCAGACCTGACACCAGACCGATACCGACTGCCAGCACCGCGGCGACGACACCGCGAACGACGAGCTTCTGCATTGGACGCTCCGCTCCTGACCCGCCAAGACGACGGCTACCCGGTAGCGTGCGCGGACCTCTGCACCCCGCGCAATCCGCCGTTTGGTGCTCATTCGTAGATGGGGATGGTGGCCTCCAAGCCGGGGGGGCAGGCCAGAACGCGACTACGAACTCGAGCTGGCCAAGGCCGACGGGGTCTGTTGGCATTAGGCGCCAGGCCTCTACACGCCCTCCTCCCTCGCTTGCTTGACGAGCCGGACGAGCGCGGCGACGTCCTCGTTGCTCGACCAGGAAACGATCCTCACCAAAGCGGCGGACTCGTACCCGGACAGTGCCGGGTTGCCCAACGCGTCGACGAGCGCTTCGAAGCGCGCCCGCGGCTGGGTCTTCGGGTAATAAGGGTGTTCACGGGTCTGGACCTCCGGGGTCTGGATCCCAGGCCCCGTTTCGGTGCTCTCAACACCGGCCGGGGCCGCCTGCTTGACGTATGACCCGCCGTGAGATTCCGGCTACGAATCCCGCTGCCGGATGTCGTCGCGATGCAGACGAGGCAGCCCAGCCTCGAAGGGACGGGCGAGGTTCGATTACGCCGCCTGATCAAGGAGGCGCTCCGGATGCGGCCTTCCCGCATCATCGTCGGCGAGGTACGCCAAGAGGAGTGCCTCGACCTGTTGATAGCGCTGAACAGCGGTGTTCCTGGCATGGCCACCCTGCACGCGAACACGGCCCGTGAGCGAAGCGTTCGCCGACTGACTCATGCGCAGGTGACCTCTGACGCGCCGGATTGACTCAGGGCGGCTCACGAGTGGTCGCAGGGGCGATGAGGGTGCCACGATCGTCGGGTGCCGTTCGATCCGCCGACCTACCGGGAGCTGGCCGAGCGTGCATGGGCCTGGGTGCTGACCCAGGTGCGTCGGGACGCTGAGGGGGTGTGGCTCGCCGAACATCCGGAGCAGACCATGCGAGGGGAGTTCGCCGTCGGCATGCACTCCGGTGTGGGCGGGTTGGCGCACGCGATGGCGGAGATCCGGTTGACTCGGCCCTTGACGGCCGCAGAGCTCGCCGTTGGTGAGGAGATCTGTGAATCGCTCGTCGACCGCATCTCACAGCAGACGGCATACGACTACTTCGACGGGCTGACCAGCACGATCGGCGTGCTCATCGCACTGGATGCCGAGGGTGCAGATCTGGCGGTCGGCCGGTTGCGCGAGCTCGCCACGCCGGACGGGTGGCCATCGTCGTGGATCGAGCCGCCGCGGGCAACCGTCGACGGACGCTGCAACGACGCCACCTTGGGCACGGCCGGCGTCCTGCTTGGCGCCCTGTGGGCGCAGCGGCACCAGGTGCGGGACGCGTCAGAGCTTGCCGCGGAGGCCGTCGACATCCTGATCGCCGAGACGGAGCCGCGCGACGGCGGGGCGTACTGGCCGTTCGTACCGTTGCGCTTCCTGCTCGGCGACGACGTCCAGATGCCGAACTGGTCGCACGGTCAAGCAGGGACCGCTGCCGCGCTCGCGGCTGCCGGGATGACGCTCGACCGACCCGACCTGGTCGCCCTGGCCACGTCGGGCGCCGAGTACCTGCTGACCCTCGCCGACACCACCGACGGCGGGCTGCGTCTGCCGCACCGGATCCCCGGACTCCCCGACCTGGACACGTACACCTACTCCTGGTGTCACGGACCGACGGGGACCTCGTTGCTGTTCGCGGCCCTCGACAGGGCCGCAGTTTCGGCCGTCGGTAGCCGCACGCCGGCCGAACTCGAAGTGGCGTGCGTGCACTCACTGCAGGTCTCCGGGATTCCCGAGCGGCTCTATCCAGGCTTCTGGGACAACGACGGCCGCTGCTGTGGAACGGCGGGCGCCGGTGATGTCATGCTGAACATGTGGCAACGCCACGGCCGTGATACTGACCTCGCCTTCGCCCTCACCCTCGGCGACGCCCTCGTCAGTCGCGCTCTCGATGATGGCACGCACGCCTTCTGGCGCTTCGTCGAACACCGCAACGAGGATCCACTGCTGCCGCCGGGCACGGGTTGGATGCAGGGTGCGGCCGGCATCGCCGCCTACCTGTTCCGTCTCGCCCGGGTTCTCGAACAGGGCCGCGAAGCTGAGGCCGTCGCCCGCATGGACACCTGGTGGGCGCTCCCGGCGTGATGGCCGGCGATGCGCGGCCGAGCGCGGCGGTGTGACTGAAGACGTCGAGCACCCAGCTGTACCGCGCCGCCGGCCGGCTGGAACGCCAGGGCGTGCTGCGGGGGGTCGGCGTGATGGGTCACCTGCCGTGCGCCGATGACCCAGCACATCCGAGCAACGCCTTAGGCCGCGCGCGGTTCAACTGGGGTGTGCAGACCGCGCGCAGGCGGACTCCGGCCGGCACATCACCCCTGGCGGCGACGGCGGCGACGCTGGTCGATCCGCTCAGCCACCTTACGATGAACCGCGTCGGCGCC
>NZ_DASYTH010000282.1:0-21552 GCF_036002505.1 Actinophytocola sp.
ACCGGCCGCCTCCAGCGCGGCCACGCCCGGGTTGACCGCGCCGTCCCCGCGCACCAGCGGCCAGCCGTCGGTCTTCCACTGGCCGGCCAGCGGGGCGTCCAGCCGGACCGCGGGATCCGGCAGGTCCACCCCGACCACGACAAGAATTCCCCGTGGCAGCACCAGAATCGCGTCGACCGGCGCCGCGCAGTGCGGAGGTTTGGCCCCGGTCAGCGCCACCCCGCCGACCACGCCGTCCCCGCGCCCCCACGACGCCAGCGCCGCGCGCACGTCCACACCGACCTCGGATGCCCCGTCACCGAGCCGGATCAGCCACACCGCACACCTCCCAGCTCGTACACGCTTCTCGCGCGTCGCCCCGCTCCACGTTATCGCCGCACCGCTAAGGCCGCTGTATGGATGAGGATTAACGCCGGCTAACCCCGGACGTCACCGAGTCGGGTGTCACTCGTTGAGGGGACATGGTTCCCTGCTGCGAGGAGTTCTCATGTTTGATCGTTTTGCCGCACCGGCGCGGAGACGAATCCGGGCCGCCGCGTTCGCGTTGGCGCTGGTAGCGCTTCCGCTCGGGGCCGGGGCGCGGGCCGCCGCCGCGCCCGCCACCGTGCTGGCGCCGGTGTCGGCGTCACTGTCCGGGCTGCTGGCCACCGCGGCCGACGCGGCGCCGGTGACCGTGCTCGTGCACGGCACCACGCTTGCCGCGGCCGACGATGCGGTCCGGGCCGCGGGGCTCTCCAAGATCACCAGCTTCAAGCGGGTCGGGGTCGTCGTGGCCAGCGGCACGGCCGGCCAGGTGCGTGCCGCCCGGAGCGTGTCCGGCGTGCGGTACCTGGAGAACAACGACAAGCTCCAGCCGTTCTTCAGCACCGGCACCACGGCGACCAGGAGCCTCGCCGCCCAGCAGACGCTGCGCGGCGCGAACGGGGCGCTGCTCGACGGCACCGGCGTGACGGTCGCGGTGGTCGACTCCGGCATCGACCCGACACACCCGGCGTTCAAGGGCGCCAACGGGCAGACCCGGGTCGTGCGCAACCTCAAGAGCGCCTGCGTGGACGAGAGCAGCCAGGACACTAGCTGCATCCTCGACCTGCCGACCACTGTGGACACCGACACGCTGTCCCTCGGCGGCCACGGCACGCACGTCAACGGCATCGCCGCGGGCAGCCCGCTGACCCTGACCGACGGGGTGAAGGTCGGCGGCTCGGCCCCGGGCGCCAAGATCGTGTCGATCTCGACCGGCGCGGTGATCCTGATCGTCGGCGCGGACGCGGCGCTGAACTGGATCCTGGAGAACCACAATGCTCCGTGCGGCGCGGGCGTCCCGGCGTCCACCTGCCCGCCGATCAAGGTGATCAACAACTCCTACGGCCCGACCGGTGGCGGCGAGTTCGACCCGAACTCGGCGACCGCGCTGATCCAGGAGGCGCTCGCCGCCGAGGGCGTGGTCACCGTGTGGGCCAACGGAAACGACGGCGGGAACGGCTCCGCCAACGTGTCCAACCCGCCCGGCCAGGACCCGACCCCGGGCGTGCTGTCCGTGGCCTCGTTCAACGACCAGAGCACCGGCACCCGCGACGGCACGGTCTCGAGCTTCTCCTCGCGCGGCGCCAGCACCCGCCCGTCGACCTGGCCGGACATCTCCGCGCCCGGCGAGAACATCATCTCCGCCTGCCGGCTCTACCTGCCGATCTGCTCGACCGGGCTGGATCCGCACAACGGGCCGGGGCTGCTCGACCTCGGCACGTACAACGTGATCAGCGGGACCTCCATGGCCGCCCCGCAGATCACCGGCATCGTCGCGCAGCTGTTCCAGGCGAAGCCGTCGGCCACCCCGGCGGAGATCGAGAACGCGCTCAAGTCGACCGCGTACAAGTACGCCAACGGCGCCGCGTACCAGGCCGTCGGCCCGTACACGTCCAGTTTCGACAAGGGCACCGGGCTCGTCGACGTCGTGGCCGCGGCCACCTCGCTCGGCGCGACCCCGGCCTGACCCCTCAGTGTGGCACCGGTGGGCGCAGTGGCTACTGTGCTCACCGGTGTGTCCGGCCGTTGTTGTGGCGAAAGTGCACGGTGGCAGGGCAGAATAACGACGGGTAGCGCGGAGTGATCACCCGGCTCGGCCACTCGAGTGAGGACGTAGGGGAAGACGATCCTCGTCGAGTAGCGGAGGTCAGCAGTGAGCGCTCGTGGCAACACCCGTGGCGTGGTGTACGTCCACTCGTCGCCGGCTGCGGTATGTCCGCATGTCGAGTGGGCTATTTCGGGCACCCTCGGTGCGCGCGCCGATCTCCAGTGGACCGCCCAGCCGGCCTCTCCCGGCCAGCTCCGCGCGGAGTGCGGCTGGTCAGCCGAGCCGGGTACCGCGGGGAAGCTGGCCGCCGCGCTGAAGGCCTGGCCGATGATCCGGTTCGAGGTCACCGAGGAGCCGAGTCCCGGTGTCGACGGCGAACGCTTCTGCTACGCCCCGACCCTGGGCCTGTGGCGCGCCCGCACCAGCGCCAACGGCGACATCGTGGTGGGGGAGGACCAGCTGCGCGCGCTGGCCACCGCCGCGCGCGCCGGTGAGTCGTTCGCGCACAGCGTGGACGAGCTGCTCGGCGCCTCCTGGGACGCCGCGCTCGAGCCCTACCGCCGGGCCGGCGACGGCGCGCCGGTGACCTGGCTGCACCGCGTCGGCTGACTAGTGAGGGCTTACCGGCGCCGAGGCCGGGCCGTAGGCCCGCCGAGGGGTCGGTGTCTGCCAACCGCCGGCCGACAACGCCGAGTAGTGCTTCCAGCCCTGCCCTCACCTTGAATGCAACACTGTGCCACCCTGAACGCCATGGCACGCTGGGTGCTTCCGGTCGTTCTGGTCGCGATGATCGCCACCGCCGTGGGTGCGCTGGTGGCCCGGCAGATCTACGCCGAGCCGGAGACGTCCCCGTCCGTCGTCCTCCCCAGCGACCACCCGCTGCCGCCCGGCGAGCAACCCGGCGACCCCACCGTCGCCGGCACCTCCGACGCCGCCGAGCACCCGCTCTACGAAACGGTCCGGGCGCTCCTGCAGACCTACTTCGACGCGATCAACAACCGCCGCTACGACCAGTGGCGCACCGTGGTGACCAAGAACCTGGCCAAGATCTCCCCGGAGAAGTGGCGCGCCGACTTCGGATCCACAAAGGACGGCAGCATCGTGGTCCGCCGGATCGAGAACGGTCCCGTCAACACGGCCCGGGTGCTGCTCAGCTTCACCAGCGTCCAGGACCTCGAGCACGCACCGTACGAGCTGCCGGAGAAATGCATCCACTGGCGCCTCGTCCTGCCCTTCACCGTCGAGGACGGCACCTGGAAGCTCGACACCGGCGTGACCAACCTCGCCTCCCAGCACGAGGCGTGTGAAGTGCCCTGAAGGCCGCCTTCAGGGCAGTCAACTACAACGGGATGTTGCCGTGGGCGCCGCGGCCGGCGGGGGCGGCGGCGAGGGCTTCGGCGAGCTTGCGGCGGGTGTGGCGGGGGTCGATGACCTCGTCGACGACGCCGATGGCCATGGCGCGGTCGACGCCGCCGGCGATGCGCTCGTGTTCCTCGGTCAGGCGGGTGTGCAGGGCTTCCCGCTCCTCTTCGGGGGCGGCGGCCAGGCGCTTGCGGTGCAGGATGCCGACGGCGGCCTTGGCGCCCATGACGGCGACCTGGGCTTCGGGCCAGGCGAACACGGCCGTGGCGCCCAGGGCGCGGGAGTTCATGGCGATGTAGGCGCCGCCGTAGGACTTGCGGGTCACCAGGGTCACCCGGGGCACCACGGCCTCGGCGAAGGCGTGCAGCAGCTTGGCGCCGCGGCGGACCACGCCTTCCCATTCCTGGCCGACACCGGGCAGGTAGCCGGGCACGTCGACCACCACGAGCAGCGGCACGCCGAACGAGTCGCACATCCGCACGAAGCGGGCGGCCTTCTCGGCGGCCAGCGAGTCGAGGCAGCCGCCCTTGCGCAGCGGGTTGTTCGCGATCACGCCCACGGTGCGGCCACCGATGCGGCCGAGACCGACGACGATGTTGGGCGCCCACTTCGCCTGCAGCTCCTCGAAGACCGAGGTGCCGTCCGGGTCATGGTCGAGGATCTCGCGGAGCAGCGGCTTCACGTCGTAGGCGCGGTTGGCGGCCTCGGGCAGCAGCCGGCGCAGGTCCTCCTCCTTGCGCACCGTGTGCAGGTCGAAGAGCCCCGGCTTGGCGAACAGCGAGGTGATCCGCCGGCCGCGGCGGTAGGCGTCGTCCTCGTCGGCGGCCAGCACGTGCACCACGCCGGAGCGCCGGCCGTGCGCCTCCGCGCCGCCGAGCCCCTCCTGGTCGATCTGCTCACCGGTGACCGAGCGGACCACGTCCGGGCCGGTGACGAACACCCGGCCGTCCGGCGACATGATCACGATGTCGGTGAGCGCCGGGCCGTACGCGGCACCGCCGGCGGCCGGCCCGACCACGATCGAGATCTGCGGCACCCGGCCGGACGCCCGGATCATGGCGGCGAACACCGAACCCACGGCGTCCAGCGACTCCACGCCCTCGGCCAGCCGCGCCCCGCCGCAGTGCCAGACGCCGAGCACCGGGCAGCGCTCGCGTACCGCGGTGTCGATGGCCTCGACGATGTGCCGGCACCCCTCGGTGCCCATGGCGCCGCCCATCTTGGTGGCGTCGGTGCAGTAGGCGATCACCTTGGTGCCGTCGATCCGGCCCCGCACGGCGTACACGCCGGAGGAGTCGCTCGGGTGCAGTGGCGCCACCGAGCCCTCGTCGAGCAGCTTGGCGAGCCGAACCTCCGGCTCCCGCGGATCGAGCACGCGGGCCCCCGGCCGGGTGGCCACCATCGTCATCGGGCGCTCCTTGTTGCTTAAGTGGGGATCCACCGGACTCAGGCCGCGGTGAACAAAAGGGCGACGTTGTGCCCGCCGAAGCCGAACGAGTCGTTCACCGCGGCGGTGAGATCGATCTTGCGCGGCTCGCCGGCGACCACGTCCAGCGTCACCTTGGGGTCGAGGTCGTCCAGGTTGAGCGTCGCCGGCACGACGCCGTCGTGGATCGAGAGCACCGTGACGATCGCCTCGACCGCGCCGGCCGCCCCGAGCAGGTGCCCGAACGAGCCCTTCGGTGCGGTCAGCACCGGGTGGTCGCCGATGGCCTTGCGCACCGCGACGACCTCCGCGATGTCGCCGACCGGGGTGGA
Organism: Actinophytocola sp.; assembly: GCF_036002505.1. GTDB lineage: Bacteria > Actinomycetota > Actinomycetes > Mycobacteriales > Pseudonocardiaceae > DASYTH01. The sequence goes on from NZ_DASYTH010000282.1 coordinate 5,192, forward strand.
CGTGGCGTGGCAGTTCACGTGGCCGACGTCCGCCGCGTCGATGCCGGCGCTGCGCAGCGCCGCCGAGATGGCCCGCGCCTGCCCGACGCCCTCCGGGTCCGGCGCGGTGATGTGGTATGCGTCGGCGCTCGTGCCGATGCCGGCCAGCCGGGCGTACACCTTGGCCCCGCGCGCGGCGGCGTGCTCCGCCCGCTCGAGCACCACGATGCCCGCGCCCTCGCCGAGCACGAAGCCGTCCCGGTGCGCGTCGAACGGGCGGGAGGCCCGGGTCGGCTCGTCGTTGCGCGTGCTCATGGTGCGGGCCTGGGCGAACCCGGCCATGGTGAGGGGGGTGATGGCCGCCTCCGTGCCACCGCAGAGCACGATGTCGGCCTCGCCGGCGCGGATCATCCGGAAGCCCCAGGCGAGTGCCTCGGCACCGGACGCGCAGGCGGACACCGGGGCGTGCACCCCGGCGCGCGCCTTGAGGTCCAGCCCGACGTGCGCGGCCGGGCCGTTGGGCATCAGCATCGGCACGGTCAGCGGCGACACCTTGCGCAGGCCGGAGTTCTCCAGCAGGTCGTCCTGGGCGAGCACGGTGATCACGCCACCGATGCCGGTGCCGATCACCACGCCGAGCCGGTCGGGGTCGACGTGGTCGGTGTCGCCCGGCTCGCCGAGCCCGGCGTGCCGCCAGGCCTGCCGGGCGGCCACCATCGCCACCTGCTCGCACCGGTCGAGGCGCCGGGCCTCGACCCGGGGCAGGATCTCGGTCGGCTCGACGGCCAGCGTCGCGGCGATGCGCACCGGCAGGTCGAACCGGTCCAGCCAGTCCTTGTCCAAAGTGGACACGCCGCTGCGCCCGGCCAGCATCGCTTCCCAGGTGGACGTCACGTCGCCGCCGAGCGGCGTGGTGGCGCCCATCCCGGTGATGACGACCTCGGTAGTCACGAGACCCTCCCCGTTGTGCGGCACAGAAAGTCAGGCGTTCTTGGCGACGTAGCTCACCGCGTCGCCGACCGTCTTGAGGTTCGCCAGCTCGTCGTCCGGGATCTTGACACCGAACCGGTCCTCGGCCTGGACGGCGATCTCGACCATGGACAGCGAGTCGATGTCCAGGTCGTCCACGAAGGACTTTTCGGCCGTGACGTCTTCGACCGCCACGCCGGCGACCTCTTCGACGATCTCCGCGAGACCCTCGAGAATCTCGTTCTCGCTCAAGCCCTCGTTCTCCATTGCCTTCCTTTCTTGTCGATCAACTAGGGGCAGATCACGACCTGGCCGGCGTAGGACAGCCCGGCCCCGAATCCGACGATCAGGGTCACGTCGCCGGAGCGGATCCGGCCCGCGGCACGCATGTGGTCGATGGCCATCGGGATCGACGCCGACGACGTGTTTCCGGAGTGGACGATGTCGTCGGCGACCACCATGTCCTCGCGCGCGCCGGCCTTGCGCAGCCGCTTCGCGATGGCTTCGACGATCCGCAGGTTCGCCTGGTGCGGAACCAGCACGTCCACATCGGACGGTTGGAGCCCGGCGGCGTCCAGCGCGCGCAGGGCGATCGGGGCGATCTGCGTGGTCGCCCAGCGGAACACCGACTGCCCCTCCTGGAAGATGTACTTCTCGTCGCGCATGTAGATCAGGTCGACCAGGTCGCCGGCCGAGCCCCAGACCACCGGGCCGATGCCCGGCTCGTCGGACGGACCGACCACGGCGGCGCCCGCCCCGTCGGCGAAGATGATCGCGTTGGCCCGGTCGACCGGGTCCACCACGTCGGTCAGCTTCTCCGCGCCGATCACCAGCACCCGGCCGGACGACCCGCCGCGCACGAGGTCCGCGGCGACGCCCAGCGCGTAGCAGAACCCGGCGCAGGCCGCGTTGAGGTCGAACGCCGCGGCGCCCTTGATCCCGATCCGGTCGGCCACCGGGGCGGCGTAGTTCGGGATGGGCACCATGGATGTGCAGTTGGCCAGGATCACGGTGTCCACATCGGACGGTTCGAGCCCGGCGTCGGCCAGCGCGTTCGAACCCGCCACCACGGCCATGTCCTCGGCCGACTCGTCCTTGGCGGCGAACCGGCGCTCCACGATGCCGACCCGCTCCCGGATCCACTGGTCGCTGGTGTCCATGATCTTGGACAGGTCGTCGTTGGTGACCACCTGCTCCGGCTGAGTGCTGCCGAACCCGAGGATCCGGGCGGCATTCACGGTGTTCCCCAGCCGAAGCATCGTCACAGTGCACTCCCGTCGATCAGTTCCGCCACCTTCGCCAGGTCGGCCGGCACCTTCAGCGCCACCGCCGTGACCCCCGTGAGCTCCCGCTTCGCCAGGCCGGTCAGCGTTCCGGCCGGCGGCAGCTCGGCCAGCGCGGTGACACCCAGGCCGGCGAGCGTGGCCAGGCAGGCGTCCCACCGCACCGGGCTGGTGACCTGGGCGACCAGCCGGTCGAGCACCTCGGCGCCGCCGCCGTCCAGCATCTGACCGTCCTTATTGGACAGTAGTGGGCGGGTCGGGTCGGCGACCCGCACGCCCCTCGCCCGCTCCGCCATGGCCTCCCGGGCCGGGGCCATGAAGTGCGTGTGGAACGCGCCGGCCACCTTGAGCTTGATCACCTTGTTGGCCGGGCGGTCCTCCGCCGCGAGCATCTTGTCCAGCGCGTCCGCCGGGCCGGCCGCGACGATCTGGCCCGCCCCGTTGCGGTTGGCCGCGACCAGGTCGAACCCGGCCAGCCAGGCCACCACCTCGTCCGGGTCGCCGCCCATGACGGCGGCCATGCCGGTCGGCTCCAGCGCGCAGGCGGCGGCCATCTCCCGGCCGCGGACCGCGGCCAGGGCCACCGCGTCGTCGGCGTCGAGCGCCCCGGCCATCGCGGCGGCGGCCAGCTCACCGACCGAGTGGCCGGCGACCGCCGTCCCCGCCGGCAGCGTCACCCGGCGCTCCAGCTCACCGAACGCGAGCAGGGCCAGTGCCACCACCAGGGGCTGGGTGACCGCGGTGTCCTTGATCTCCTCGGCGTCCGCCTCGGTGCCGAGCCGGACCAGGTCGAGCCCGGTCAGCTCGGACCAGCGCCCGACCGTCTCCCGCGCGCCGTCCAGTTCGAGCCACGGCGCGAACATGCCGGGGGTCTGCGAGCCCTGACCAGGGGCGAGTAGCGCGAGCACGACACCTACCTTCCCGTTCCCGCGGGCGGGCGGCCATGTCGACAGACACGAATCTAGGACAGGCGTCTTGTAGGTGTCCTACAAAAGTCACCGCCGCATGAACGGTGTTAGCCGGAAAACGTTGTGGGTTTCACATCGCGACACTAGATGGTCATGGCCCGTTACCAAAGTCCCCTCGACCGGGAGAGCCGGCCAACCGCGAGCGCGACCCGCAGCACCAGCGCGTCCCGCGGCAGGTTCGCGTTGCACCCGGTGATCTCGGCCGCCTTGCGCAGCCGGTACCGCACCGTGTTCGGATGCACGAACAGCTGGCGGGCGCAGGACTCCAGCACGCCGCCGGTCTCCAGGTAGGTCTCCACGGTCTCCAGCAGCCCGCCGCCGGCCTGCTCCAGGGGCCGGGCCACCCGGTCGATGAGCTGCCGCTCCGCCTCCGGGTCGCCGGCCAGCGCCCGCTCCGGCAGCAGGTCGGTGGAGCGTACCGGGCGCGGCGCCGCCGGCCAGGCCACCACCGCACGCAGCCCGGACAGCGCGTCGAACGAGCTGCGGTGCGCGTCGGCGATGCTGGGCACGGTCGGCCCGGCGACCACCGGGCCGTCGCCGAACGCGCTCGCCATCTTGACCAGCGCCGTTGCCTCAGCGGGGGCGGCGGTCGGCCCGGCCAGCAGCACCACCAGCCGGGCGCCCTGCAGGCCGAGCAGCACGGGCCGGCCCAGCCGGGCGGCCCGGCTGCGCACCTCGTAGATCACCGTCGGCGGGTCGTCCGACGGCGGGTTGCCGACCAGCACGGTGGTCTGTGCCTCCATGTCCCAGCCCAGCGCCGCCGCCCGGGACAGCAGCGACTCCTCGGCGTCGCCGCGCACGATGCCGTCCACCACCGACGCCTCCAGCCGGGCGTCCCACGCGCCGCGGGCCTCCGCCGCGCTCGCGTACGACATCGCCGAGGTGAACGCCACCTCGCGCCCGTAGCGCAGCACCGCCTCGGCCAGCACCTGCCGCTCGGTGTCGTCCGAGGCCAGGTCCGGCACCTGGGCCTCGAACACCTCCAACGCCACCCGCACCAGCTCGACGGTCTGCCGCAGGGTGATCCACCGGGACAGGTCCTGCGCGTCCGCTCCGCGGAAGGCGTCCGCGGTCAGCTTCAGCGCCTGCCGCTGGTCGCGCAGCCACGCGGTGAACCCGGCCACCCCGGTCTGCGCGATGAACAGCACGCTCGCCCGCTGGTCCGCCGGCATCCGCCCGAACCACGGGAACTGCTTGTCCATCGCCGCCACCGCGGCCGAGGCGATCTTCCCCGACGCCTTGTCCAGCGCGGCGAACGTCGCGGCCGACAGACCCGAGCTGTCCTCGGGATCCTCGGGTGCGCCGCGCATGGCTAGAGAATCGCACGCCCAACCCCGCCGTCCCACGATAGGGGGACGTGGCTGGCCACATGATCATTGACCGTCCATAGTGGAATTACCGGTGGGGACCGGGGAGATGGGCCGCCTGGCACGAGCGCACCGTTCGCCAGGCGGCCCTTTGCTCAGGGCAGCATCCAGCCCAGCACGCTGGTGCTCTGCAGGGTCACCAGCACGCACATCACCAGCAGCAGGCCGAGGCTCCAGGGGAGGACCTTCCGGAGGAGGCCGCCTTCCTCGCCGGGGAGCTGCGCGGCGACGCAGGCGATCGTGAGGTTCTGCGGCGAGATCATCTTGCCGAGCACGCCGCCGGAGCTGTTCGCCGCGGCCAGCAGGTCGGGGGACAGGCCCGCCTTCGACGCGGCGCTGAACTGCAGGGCGCCGAACAGCGCGTTCGCCGAGGTGTCCGAACCGGACACGGCGACGCCGAACCAGCCGAGAATCGGCGACAGGAACGCCAGGCCCGCGCCCGCGCCGGCGACGAAGTTGCCGATCGTGGTGGTCTGCCCGGACAGGTTCATCACGTAGGCCAGGGCCAGGACGCTCGCCACGGTGAGGATGGCGAACCGCAGCTGGAACGCCGTCGAGGCCCACTCCTTGGCCGCGGCCTTCGCTCCGATCGGCAGGACGATCGCGGTGATGATGCCGGCGATCAGCACCAGGGTGCCGCCCGCGGCCAGCAGCGCCAGCGAGAACCGGTTGCCCGAGACGGCTTTTCCGGCCGAGCTCACGATGTTCAGCAGCGGCCAGTGGAAGCTGATCGTGGCCTTCGCCAGCAGCGGCTTGATGCCGGGGAGTTGGGCGATCGCGAAGATCGCCACGATGATCCCGTACGGTGCGTAGGCCAGCACGATGTCCCGGCGGGAGTCCCGTTCCTCCAGCTCGGCGGTGGCCGTCGTACCGCCGCCGCCGGTCAGCACCGACTCCCGGACCTCGGCGTTGGCGGTGCGGCGGGCATGCGGCATCAGCATCAGGGCGGCCGCGCCGGCCAGCGCCGAGCCGATGTCGGACAGCTCCGCGGTCACGTAGTTGGAGACCAGGAACTGCGCCACGCCGAACGAGATGCCGCAGACCAGCGCCGGCGCCCACAGCTCGCGCACGCCGCGCCTGCCGTCGATGAGCAGGAGCAGCACCAGCGGCACGAAGACGGCCAGCACCGGGGTCTGCCGGCCGACCATGGAGGACATGACGTCGAGCGGCCGCCCGGTCACCTGGGCCAGCGTGATCACCGGCGTGGCCAGCGCGCCGAACGCGACCGGCGCGGTGTTCGCGACCAGGCTGACCACCGCCGCGCGCACCGGCGAGAAGCCCAGCGCGATCAGCATCACCGCCGAGATCGCCACCGGCGCGCCGAACCCGGCCAGCGCCTCCATCAGCGCGCCGAAGCAGAACGCGACGATCAGCCCCTGGATCCGCGGGTCGTCGCTGACCCGCCCGAACGAGCGCCGGAGCACGTCGAAGTGCCTGGTGCGCACGGTCATGTTGTAGATCCACAGCGCGTTGACGACGATCCACATGATCGGGAACAGCCCGAACACCGCGCCCTGGACAGCGCTGGAGAGCGCCTGGTCGACCGGCATGCGGTATACCGCCATCGCGACCAGAAGAGCCACGACCAGGCCCGCGATGGCCGCCACGTGCGCCTTGAGCCGCAGCACCCCCAACAAAATCAACACCGTGACCAGCGGCAACGCCGCCATCAGGGCGGATAACCCAAGGGATCCGGCGAGCGGGGCAAGCTGCTGCGTGAACATCCGACCTCCCGGCTGCTGCGGCGGGGGCACTCCCGGATGTGATTAACACGCCGTCCCGCAGGTCGGGAAGATCCTTGCGACCAAAGGCGGCTTCACGCGACGAACCGGCCGAAATGTGCGATGAAAGCGTCCTTACTCACGCCCAGTGCGAGGAAGGACGCTTTCACCGCATCAGGCCACTCCGGGGTCCGAGGTCTGGGGGCCGGCTGCCGATACGTCGTCGATCTTGTAGCGGCGGGCGGCTTCGACGACGGTTGACTGGTCGACTTCGCCGCGGCGGGCCAGGGCGGCGAGGACGCCGACCGTGATCGACTCGCCGTCGACGAGGAAGTGGCGGCGGGCGGCGGGGCGGGTGTCGGAGAAGCCGAAGCCGTCGGTGCCGAGGCTGACCATGTCGGTGGGAATCCAGGGCCGGATCAGGTCGGGGACGGCGCGCATCCAGTCCGAGACGGCCACGACCGGGCCGGTGGTGGCGGCGAGGGTGGTTGTCACGTAAGGGACTCTGGGCTCGGCCTCGGGGTGCAGGAGGTTGTGGCGGTCGACCTCGACGGCTTCGCGGCGGAGCTCCGACCAGGAGGTGGCGGACCAGACGTCGGCGTGGACCTGCCACTCGTCGGCCAGGAGCTGCTGGGCCTTCAGCGCGGACGGCATGCCGACGCCGGAGGCCAGGATCTGGGCGGCGGGCCCGGCGCTGGAGGGGGCCGGCTGGTAGCGGTAGAGGCCGCGGAGCAGGCCTTCGACGTCGAGGTTCTCCGGTTCGGCCGGCTGGACGTAGGGCTCGTTGTAGACGGTGAGGTAGTAGAAGATGTCCTCGGCCTGCTCGCCGCACATCCGGCGCAGGCCGTCCCGGACGATGTGGGCGATCTCGAAGGACCAGGCGGGGTCGTAGGCGATCACCGCGGGGTTGGTGGCGGCCAGCAGCAGCGAGTGGCCGTCGTTGTGCTGCAGGCCTTCGCCGGTCAGCGTGGTGCGGCCAGCGGTGGCGCCGAGCAGGAAGCCGCGGGCCATCTGGTCGGCGGCCGCCCAGATCTCGTCGCCGGTGCGCTGGAAGCCGAACATCGAGTAGAAGATGTAGATCGGGATCATCGGCTCGCCGTGGGTGGCGTACGAGGTGCCGGCGGCGATGAACGACGCGGTGGAGCCGGCCTCGTTGATCCCCTCGTGCAGGATCTGGCCTCGCTCGCTTTCCTTGTAGGACAGCATGAGCGATGCGTCGACCGAGGTGTAGGTCTGGCCGAGCGGGTTGTAGATCTTCTGCGTCGGGAACATCGAGTCCATGCCGAACGTGCGGGCCTCATCCGGGATGATCGGGACGAGCCGCGGGCCGATCTCGGGGTCCTTGGCCAGGTCGCGGACCAGCCGGACGAACGCCATCGTGGTGGCGACCTCCTGCTTGCCGGACCCGCGCTTGATCACGTCGTAGACCTGGTCGCCGGGCAGCACCAGCGCTTTGGCCTTGCCGCGCCGTTCCGGCACGAACCCGCCGAGCTGGCGGCGCCGCTCCAGCAGGTACTGGATCTCCGGCGCGTCCGGGCCCGGGTGGTAGTACGGCGGCAGGTACGGGTCGCGCTCGAGGTCGGTGTCGGCGATCGGGATGCGCAGCGTGTCCCGGAACAGCTTCAGGTCGTCCAGGGTCATCTTCTTCATCTGGTGCGTGGCGTTGCGCGCCTCGAAGTGCGGGCCCAGGCCGTAGCCCTTGATGGTCTTGGCCAGGATCACGGTCGGCTGGCCGTGGTGCTCGGTGGCCGCCTGGTAGGCCGCGTACACCTTGCGGTAGTCGTGGCCGCCGCGCTTGAGGTTCCAGATGTCCTGGTCGGTCAGCGGCGCCACCAGCTCCTTGGTGCGCGGGTCGCGGCCGAAGAAGTGCTCGCGGACGAACGCGCCGTCGTTGGCCTTGTAGGTCTGGTAGTCGCCGTCCGGGGTGGTGTTCATCAGGTTCACCAGCGCGCCGTCCCGGTCGGCGTGCAGCAGCGCGTCCCACTCCCGGCCCCAGATCACCTTGATCACGTTCCAGCCGGCGCCGCGGAAGAACGCCTCCAGCTCCTGGACGATCTTCCCGTTGCCGCGCACCGGGCCGTCCAGCCGCTGCAGGTTGCAGTTGATCACGAACGTGAGGTTGTCCAGGCCCTCGTTGGCCGCGACGTGGATCAGCCCGCGGGACTCCGGCTCGTCCATCTCGCCGTCGCCGAGGAAGGCCCACACGTGCTGGTCGGTAGTGTCCTTGATGCCGCGGTCGCGCAGGTACCGGTTGAACCGCGCCTGGAAGATCGCGTTCATCGGGCCGAGGCCCATGGACACGGTCGGGAACTCCCAGAAGTCCGGCATCAGGCGCGGATGCGGGTAGGACGGCAGCCCGCCGCCCGGCCCCGCGTGCGAGAGCTCCTGGCGGAACCCGTCCAGTTGATCGGCGCTTAGCCGCCCCTCCAGGAACGCTCGGGCGTACATGCCGGGGGAGGCGTGGCCCTGGAAGTAGACGTGGTCGCCGCCGCCGGGGTGATCCTTGCCGCGGAAGAACCAGTTGAAGCCGACCTCGTAGAGCGTGGCGGAGGAGGCGTAGGTGGAGATGTGCCCGCCGACGCCCACCCCGGGGCGCTGCGCGCGGTGCACGGTCATGGCCGCGTTCCACCGGATCCACGCCCGGTAGCGGCGCTCGGTCTCCTCGTCGCCGGGGAACCACGGCTCCCGCTCGGTGGGAATCGTGTTGACGTAGTCCGTGCTGGTCAGGGCCGGCACGCCGACGCCGCTCTCCCGGGCACGCTCGAGCAGCCGCAGCATCAGGTACCGCGCGCGCTGCTGCCCGCCGCCCTGGACGACGTGGTCGAAGGACTCCAACCACTCCGCGGTCTCCTCCGGGTCGATGTCCGGCAGGTAGGCCGCAAGGCCGTCGCGGATGACCCGTACCCGTTCGGGCCTGTTCGTGCCGCTCGCACTGCTCTGGGTAGCCAAGGGTTCTCCATATGCTGGTCTTTGTTCCACGGTACTGCTCCGTCCGGGTCCGCCGTCATCCTTACCAGCCGGTAGTGGAGGCTGCAGCGAGTGACGCATGAGTTCCGGCGTGTCGAGCATTCGACGGTTGCGCAGGTGGGTGTCGCCAGTGTTCGCTGTCGCAAGACTGTTCGCTCGGGGCAAATGGAGGAGTAGGCCGTGGTCGCCGCGGAAGACGCCGGGAAGGTCGGCGTCGCCGAAAGGCTCGGGATTGAAGCCAACATGGTGGTCCAGGAGATCGGCTGGGACGAGGACGTCGACGACGACGTGCGTGCCGCGATCGAGGAGAAGATCGGCGGTGACCTGCTCGACGAGGATGCCGACGAGGTCGTGGACGTGGTGCTGCTGTGGTGGCGCGAGGACGACGGCGACCTGGTGGACGCCCTGATGGACGCCATCAGTCCGCTCGCGGACAACGGCGTGATCTGGGTGCTCACCCCGAAGACGGGTCGGCCCGGGCACGTCGAGCCGTCCGATATCGCCGAGGCGGTGCCGACCGCGGGCCTGGCCCAGACGTCGAACGCCAGCGTGGGCGACGACTGGGCCGCCACCCGGCTGGTCGCGCCGAAGTCGGTGAAGCCCAAGCGCTGAACACCACCCCACCTCGGCCACCGGTTGCCCTAGGCTTGGGTCGCAAACCAGCCGGACACGTTGTCAGGAGGGCTCACGGGCATGGCGGTCGAGGTGGGGGCCAAGGCTCCCGATTTCACGCTCAGCGACTACAACCGGCAACAGGTGACGCTATCGTCGTTCCAGAACGACAAGAACGTGCTGCTCGTGTTCTACCCGTTCGCGTTCAGCGGCATCTGCACCAGCGAGCTGTGCCAGGTCCGTGACGAGCTCGCCGACTACACCAACGCCAACGTCCAGATCCTCGGCGTGTCCGTGGACTCCCCCTTCACCCTGAAAGCCTGGGCCGACCACGAAGGCTACAAGTTCCCCCTGCTCTCGGACTTCTGGCCACACGGCGCCGTAGCCTCACAATACGGTGTCTTCAACGACAAAGCCGGCCTGGCCAACCGCGGCACCTTCCTCGTCGACAAAACCGGTACCGTCCGCTTCGTCGAAATCAACTCCCCCGGCGAAGCCCGAGACCAGAACGCCTGGAAAAAAGCCATCGAAACCATTCCGGCCTAACCGCCGGGGGCGCATAGCTCAGCGGAAGAGCACTCGGTTTACACCCGAGCGGTCGCAGGTTCGAGTCCTGCTGCGCCCACTGTTTCCGCAGGTCGGAGGCCCTTTTGGGTCCTCGATTCGTACCGGTTTTGTCCCCGACGGTCGATTTACCGTCGAAAAACTCGCCTGACGCGGCTTGATCATCTCTAGGACCTCAGCGCTACGAAGGCGAGTCCGACACCATCACCGTAGCGTCCAAGAAACCCCAGAATGGCCAGCTCACCGACACCGAGCAGATGTTCAACAAGGCCCACAATGGGATACGGGCCGTCGGTGAGCGCGGCAACGCCCTGCTGAAGATGACCTTCAAAGCCCTCCGGAACATCAGCCTCAACCCTTGGCTGATCGGCAAGATCGTCGCTGCGGCGCTGGTGATCCTGCACATCGATCACGGCGCACCACATGATCACCCACAGCAACACGAGGTTACGCGGAAAGGCTCAGTGTGACGACCAAGAACCCGGGGCGGTGTAACCCTCATCTTTTCGCCATTTTCCTTTCGTGCCTTCTTGGGGTCTGTGAAGGGCACGCGGAGCCGATCACACAACTGCTGGGACCCGAACTCGGGGGCACTCCTGGGTGCCGCATTATGTCAACACGGTTGGTCGGAAAGGCTGATTGCCGCTGTTGGCGGGCTGTGGGACGGTGGGTCCGGGTTCGCGCCTGTTGGGGTGGTGGGCGATGGCGTTGTGGCGTACCTGGGCGGTCGTGGCTTCAGCGGCGATGGTGGTGTCGGGTTTCGTGGTGGGGGCTCAGCCCGCCTATGCGGTCCCGGCATCGGCATCGTGTTCGGAGGCCGGGGTCACCTGGCGGGTGGATCATGAGAAGTCCAGCACGGTGTTCGGGCCGGCGGTGCAGGTCACGGGGCTGAAGCGGATTCAGGGTGGAACGGAGACCGACGGGTCGGGTCTGACCTGGGAGCTCCGCTATGATCATCTGCCGGCGGACTACCCGCCGGCCAGCCCGCCGCCGACGTGGCCGGGTTCGTACCCGACATCGTTCACCTCGGTCCGCGGCACGCTGACGCCGTCGGGGGTGGGCCGGGTGGTGGTGGAATATCTGTCACCGCGCTTGGTGAGCCCGGATGGTGCTTGCACGGTTTATCTTTCGCCGTTTTTTCGCAACGCCGCCCAGTCGGCGTGGCCGAGGGTGGCCGTGCTCGGAGACGATCTCGTCCACCAGCTGAACGATCGGGATTTCAACACCAACCAGAGCGCATTCCAGGGCTACGTCGAAGCGTTGTTGAACGGCGGGCAGATCCGTACCGAGGTGGAAGGCCACACCGGGGCCCGCTGGACCAGTGATGGCTCCTCCGCTCCGCTCGACCGCGCCAACAGCAATCTGCTGGACGAGTTCCGGGGCTTGGCGGAGTACGACCTGAGCGGCACGGTGGTGGCGCTGGGCCTGAACGACGCTTTGTACATTGCCGCCGGGGTGGACCAGGCGGCTCGGGACGCCCGCCTGCGGGAGGTGACCGACAAGCTGGCGACCGAGGCCGCCGAGATCAGCGCCAGGTCGGGCTGCCTGGCGGTGGTGACCGCGCCGGAGAACGCGTCGAACCTGAGTCCGAACTACGCGGCGGCGGCCAAGTCAGTCAACGACTGGTTCCGCTTCGTGACCACCGTCGGTGGACCTTATGACAATGTCGAATTGATCGATTTCGGCGCGGAGGCCGGGAGTCACACATTCACCGACCCGCAGCCGTGGTTCGGGCCGGACAACGTCCACCTGGCGGGCGCGGGCCTGCTGGTGTACACGGCGGAGCTGGGCAAGGCCGCCGCGCGCTGCGCCACCAGCGTCACGTTGTGGGGCAAGCAGGGAACCCTCGACAAGGGTGTGCTGGCCGGCAAGACCCAGGTGCCCTCGGGCCAGCGTTACGGCACCCGGGCGGTGACCGGCTGGACCCCGTTGCCCGGCCAGCAGCCATGGTTCTCGGCCATCGCGAATGACGGGACGATCTTCAGCATGACCGTGGGGTCGAACCTCAATGTGTTCAACACCGCCGGGGAGGGAATGTCGATTCCCGCCTTCGACCCGGACTCGGGGTCCTACACGAACATCAAGGTCAAGACCGACCGCAACAAGACAATCATCAGGGCGCCCGACGGTGACGCCGCCGGCTGGGATATCGGCGACATCGATTCCTATTCTGGCGGCAACGCGATCGTCTTCACCGGGAGCAACCTCGGCTGGCCCGCCTGGCAGAATCCCGACACCGACGGCTTCTACCCGGTGTTCGGCATCCTGACCAAGGCCGGTGACGGCACCTGGCGAGTCGCCGAAGGGCCCGACAACAACGGCGACGGCCTGCCCGACTGGCGCAACTCCTGGTCCTCACGGGAACTCGTGGCCGCGACCCTCGCCGCCGACCCGCAACGCGGTCAGCAACTTGCCGATCTGCTCTGCCCGCAGAGCGCCGGCGAGCCGCCGAACTGCTTCTGGTTGAACGAGTTGGCGGTGCTGCCCCAGTCACAGGACATCGCCATTGCCCAGTACAGCAACAAAGTGGCCGTGCTGAAGGTCGACGGACCCGACTCGTCCGGCAGGTACGCCGCCCGCATCGGCGGCGTCTACGCGATCCCGGAGATCGACGACCCGAGCTGGGACGACCCGGCCCACAAGATCGGGATTGGCGCGCGCGAGGTGCAGGCCGACCCGACCAGTGCCCTCGGCGACGAACGGTTCGCGCTGAGCGCGGACATGAGCGCCGACCGGTACAACCAGGACGGCCAGGTGGTGTCCCAGGTCATCAACGGACCCATCATCGAGTTCGGCTACACCGCGGGCACCGGCGACGTCACGCCCACCTCGGCGCCATTCCTCAGCGGCGAGGTGGACCCGACCATCGAGCCGGTGACCGGGCTGAAGGCCACCACCGGCATGGGCGCCATGCATTACGACACCCTCGGCAACCTCTGGCTGCCGTGGGGCGGCCTGGGCGCCAAGGTGTACGTGAAGACCTCCGGCGGCCGCACGTTCTCCCGCGCCCCCTGCCTGCAGGCCGGCAAGCCGCTGCAGGACTACGTGGCCACCCTGCCGGGTGCCCGGGCCATGTGGGGCACGGTCTGCCCGGCCGACTACAACATCCGTCAGCCCGACCTGGTGGGCCCGGTATTCAAGGTCATGGAAGATCCGGCCACCCACAACATTGTCATCGGAAGCTGGCCCAGCGCCAACACCATCGTGGTTGAGCCGCACGGCAGCGGGACCACCATGACCTTCCGGGTCAGCGATCCGGCGGCCCCCGTCGCCCAGGGCGTGACGACCGAAAGGGCGGACCCCTGCTGCACTCCGTGGATCGCGGCCATGCTCGGGCCGGTCGACGCGTCGGGCCGAACCTGGTTCCACGTGTCCCAGGGCAAGAACCCGGGCGCGCCCGACGACACCGAACACCAGACCAAGGTCTACGACCAGTGGATGTACTCGGTCGATCTGTCCAGGCTGCTGGGCCGCGAGCCGGTGCAGCTGACCGCGAAGCCAAGCCAGGCAAGCATTGTCCAGGCCGAACTGACCTCGACCTTCACCACCGCCCAGGGGCCGGGGCAACCCGCGGTCACCGACGTGACCTCGGACGCCGCGCTGTCCGTCTGCCCGTTCTTCCAGCCCTGCACGGACCCGGTCAGCGGCGTGAACGGCGGTTTCGCCCTGGGCGACGACAACACCGGAACCACCGCGGCGACCACCGCCGACTACCGCATCGCCATCCCCAAAACCGGGATCTACCAACTGATCTACCGAGCCGCCAACCGGCGCACCAGCGGCGCGGCCGTGATCCGCACAACCATCGACGGCGCCAGCCCGATCAACACGACGATCTCCAACACCAGCTTCCAGGACGTCACCGGCCCCACAATCACCCTGTCCGCGGGCACCCACACCCTGCGACTCGCCTCCGCTCCGAATGCGTTCGGCTGGCAATTGGACTGGATGAAATTCACCAGGGGAAGCGGATGACCAGCCCCGACGGGTTGCCCCAAAAGTCCCGTGCGGTTGTCCCACCCGCACTGCCAGACCGTCGGGAGCAATGTTCGAGACCTGATAGCAGTGCATCATCGTCACACGGCATGGCACTGACCTACCGTCCACCCGAGGCGTCGAGCCCACTGGTTCACGCGCCGCGCGCCAGCTTGGTGGCCTGATGGCCGGCGCCATGCATGAGGAGGGCGAGAGCGGTCATTGACCGGGTGAAGACCGACGGCGCGGCCTGGCTGGGCGGCACGGTCTGGTATGGCCGCCCGGCGATGCGAACCTCAGTGTCGAACTTTGTCGACGACGCGGGACGGTCAGCGGGCGCCGGTGGCTACCGGTGGTTGGCGGCGTGACAATGGCGCCGGTGCACGGCCGCGGCCTCCGGGTACCACGCGGCGTTCAGCGGCCCCTACACGGTCGCCGCGGCGCTGCTCGGCGGCGGCCTCGGCGTGTCCCACGAGGACTTCACCGCCGCCGCCCGTGACCCCCGCCGCCTCGCCCTGGCCGCCCTGGTGCGCTGCGTCGAGGATCTCACCGCGCTGCTGACCTCGGCGGGGGAGCGCTGAGGTCGAGACAGTTACCGCTCCCGGACGGCGTAGGCCAGGTGGGTCACCCGCTGCGTCGGCTCCGCGCGGCCCGGCTCCAGGGCCACGCGGCCCGCGTCCACGCCGTCGAACAGGCGGATTCCGGAGCCGAACAGCACGGGTGAGAGCGCGATCGTGAACTCGTCGATCAGGCCGGCGTTCACGTACTCCAGGATCGTTGCGCCGCCGCCCGCGATGCGGACGTCGCGGTCGCCGGCGGCCTCGCGGGCCTGGTCGAGCGCGGGCTCGATGCCGTCGTTGACGAAGTGGAAGGTGGTCCCACCGGGCCGCTGCCAGGGGTCACGCTTCTCGTGCGTCACGACGAAGACCGGCGTGTGGAACGGCGCCTCCTGCGGCCACGCCGGCTCGCCGGCGTCGAACATGCGCTTGCCCATGACGCTCGCGCCGGTGCGCTCGAACGTCTTCCGCACGATGTCGTTGTCCGGCCCTTCCTCGCCGCCCTCGCCGAGCTTCAGGTTCTCCCGGAAGAACCGCAGCGGGAACATCCACTGCTGCAGTTCCATCCACTGCTGCCCCATCAAGTCCTCAAGGTTCTCGGGCGCGATGAACCCGTCCAGCGACATCGTCACGCTGAAGAACACCTTCCCGGCCATCAGTCCTCAACTCCCTTCCGAACGATCTCGGTGACGTAGGCAGCCAGGTTGCTCAGGGTCTGCTGGCCGCCCTCGATCGCGTGGTACTTCTCGACCGCCTCGTCGCGCAGTTCCTTGGTGGGGAACACCGTGCGCATCTCGATCCGGGTCGCCGCGCCGTCGGGCGCGAAGGTCAGGACCGACTCGAAGGCGTTCGGGTCGCCGCGGGACTCACCGTGGCGCAGCGCGATCCGCTCCGGCGGGGCGATCTCGGTCCAGGAGATCCACTCCTGGTAGTCCGTCCCGTCCGGTCCGTGCAGCACGAAGTCCCACTCCCCGCCGACGCGGAACTCGAACGACTGCGTGGTGGTGGTGAACCCCTCCGGTCCCCACCACCGCGACAGGTGCCGGACCTCGGTGAACGCCTCGAACACCAGCTCTCGTGGGGCGTCGATGACCCGGGAGATGACGATCTCCCGGTCGGCCGTCGCCGGCTCCGCCCGCGTTTCTTGCCTTGCCCCTGCCATCGGTCAGTCCCCCCGCCGTGCTTGCTCGAGGTCCTGCACGTACGCGTCCAGCCGGTCGAAGCTCTCGTTCCAGAACCGCTCGAACCCACCGGTCCACTCGTGCACCGGTCGCAGCCCGCGGGCGTCGAGGCCGTACAGGCGCTGCTTGCCCGCCTTGCGGTCTCGCACCAGCCCGACCTCGCGGAGCACCCGCAGGTGCTTGGACGCCCCCGGCTGAGCCATCCCCAGCTCCTGGGC
>NZ_DASYTH010000283.1:0-15225 GCF_036002505.1 Actinophytocola sp.
CTCCGCCTCCGGTATCACCTCGACCAGCCGGTCGGCCAACTCCCGATCAGGCGCAAAGTTGCACGCGCCGCCAAGGAAATAGTCATAGATCCGCGCGAGATTCGGCTTGTCGACGTCGATGCTCGCCACCAGCCGGTCAGGAAGTTCGTTCGGCACGCTATAGCCTGACCACCCCGCCGGGCCACCACCTCCGGTGGTCCTCGGCACATGGGCTGGGTCTCCTGGGCGGAATGGTTCCATCAGTATTTGATAGCGATGCCGGTTTCCTCAGCCGGCCAGCCGCGCGATCGGCCGGCGGACGGCGGCGAGCATGGTGTAGCCGGCCCCGACCAGCCAACCGAGCACGACCGCCCACATCAGCCCGTCGATTCCGAACCGGAGGCCGAGCAGATAGCTCAGCGGAATGCGCACGACGAGAAAGGACAGCACCGTGCAGATCAGCGGCACGACGGTGCGCCCGACCCCGTTGAATCCCCCGTGCGCCAGGACCATGTAGGTGTACAGCGCGAAGAACGGGAACGTGATCAGCAGATATCGTGCCGTCAGGGCCCGCAGTTCGGGATCGGTCGTGAACAGCGCCGCGACCGTGGACCGTTGGGTCACCAGCACCGCGGACGCGACCGCGGTGAGCGCGAGGCCGGCGGCGACGCACTCGGACACGCCGCGGCGGATCCGCTCGGCGTTGCCGGCGCCGCTGTTCTGCGCGACGAAGATGGTCAGTGCCCCGGAAAGGTTCACGAACACCAGCCCGGCGAAGAGCTCCAGCCGGCCGACGATCGTGGACGCCGCCAGCACCTGCGTTCCGTAGGGTGCGACGACCCAGATCAGCGCCATGATGCCCAACGCGATCGCGACGTGCTGAACGGCGATCGACCCGCCCAGCCGCGTCGCGGCCACCAGTTCGGTGGCAACCTCGGCCTTCGGCGGCCGCACCGGGGCGGACCGGTGCCGGCGCAGCACGTACCGGACGCCGGCCACCGCCGCCACGACGCTGGCGAGCACGGTGGCACCGGCGGCACCGCCGACCCCCAGCCCGAACGGGCCCACGAACAGCCATGCCAGCACCATGTTCAGCCCGTTGCTCACCGCCACCAGGATCATCGGAACCGTGGCGTCGCCCAGCCCGCGAAGGTAGCCGATGACCGCTCCCTGGGCGAAGACGGCGACCGACCCGGCGGATATCACCAGCAGGAAGGTCCGGCCGTCCGCGGCCACCTGGCCGGTCACGCCCATGACGGCCATCGCCGGCCCGGCAGCGGCGACCGCGACCAGGAAGGTGGCAGCCGCCCAGCCGAGGGTGAACAGCGCCAGCGCCATGGCCACCGCTCCGGTCGGCGGCACCGGCCGGCCGGAGCCGGTCAACTGCCCGATCCTGATCGAGAACCCGCCGACCATGCCGACGAACACGGCGACCGGCAGGTAGAACACCGGGAACGCCGCGCCGACCGCCGCGAGCCCCCGGGCGCCGGCGAAGTTACCCAGCACCGCGCTGTCGACCACCAGATATCCCTGCGAGAGCACGTCGGCGGCGGTGAGCGGCAGCGCGAAGCGGACCATCGCCGGCAGCACCGGTCCGGTGGTGAAGTCCTTCGCGGGCCCGGCTTTCATCCGATGGTCACCGGCTCGGGTTCCGCGGCGTCCGCCACGCCGAGCCGGTCGAGATGATGGGCGACGGCCTCGACCGACCGGTCGGTGAGCATCATCGCCGGGTCGAACCGCACCCCGAAGTAGGCGGACAGGTTGTTGGCGATGCCCAGGGCGGTGATGGAGTCGCCGCCCAACTCGAGGAAGTCGGCGTGGATGTTCAGCGTCGGGTATCCGAATGCCTCGGTGAGGCATTTGGCCACGACCAGCTCGGTGGGGGTGTACCCGCCCCCCGGCCGGCCGGTCAGCTCCACCGGCACGGAGTCGATCCGCTTGCGGATCCGGCCGATGGTCTGCTGGAGAATCCTCTCCTGGGCCGCGACGGAGGCCTGGACCGCCTCGGTGACCTCCGGGGACAGTGCGATGGTCGACGACAGTAGCCGGTCGGTGTACGGGCCGGCGTAGTTGATCTCGCCGGCCAGCAGCCGGGTCCGGGTCGAGCGCATGGCCTGGTCGAACAGTTCCATCGCCACGACGGTGGGCAGCGACTTGAAGACGGCGTCCATCACGGCGTTGGCCTCGACCGCCATGCCGGTCTCCTTCCAGGAGTACCAGTCGATGGCCAGTACCCGGCAGGCCGGATTCGCGTTGACGCGGGCCAGGTTGTCCAGGTACGCGTTGGCCGCGGCGTAGTCGCCCTGGCCGGCGGACGGCAGGACGGCGGCCACCGACGCGAAGTGCACGATGAAGTCGGGCCGGTCGTCGCGGGTCAGCGCCTCGAGGATGAAGGCGCCGTGCAGCTTGGGCCAGAGCACCGTGTCGAACGCCTCGATGGTGCGGAACATCAACGGCTCGGCGATCGCCACACCGGCCGCGTGGACGATCCCGTCCAGCCGGCCGAACCGCCGCCGGATCCCCGCCAGCACGGCCGCCATCGCCTCGGTATCGGTGGTGCTGGCCCGCACCACCTCGACCGTGGCGCCCCGGTCCAGGCACTCCCGCAGGATGGCCACCCTGGCGCGCAGCCGCGTGTCGTCGCCCGCGGCGACGGCCGCCCACTCCTCCCGCGGGGGCAGCCCCGACCGGCTCGCCAGGACGAGGTTCACCCCGGGGGTGGCGGCGAACGCCCGGGCCACCTCGAGCCCGATACCGCCGGTGCCACCGGTGATCAGGTAGGTGCCGCCCGGCTTGAGGTACTCACCGGCGCCGGGTGGCGCCACCTGGTGCACCTCGCTCAGCGTCTCCCGGAACCGCTGCCCGCCACGCCAGGCCAGCACCCCCGGGTCGGTCGCCGACAGCTCGTCGCGCATCGCGGCCGGTGGTGCCCCGCGGTCCACGTCGACCAAGCGCACCCGCAGGTACGGGGACTCCGCGGCGATCCCCCGGGCCAGACCGACCAGGGTGCCGTTCTCCACCACCACGCCGGGCTCGCCCTGCGTGGTGGCCACGGCCCGGCGGGTGAGGATGACCAGGGTGCCCTCCACCCCGGTCAGCATCATCGCCTTGGCGAGCAGGAACAGGCTGTGCAGGTTCTTGTGCAGCCGCCGGTCCAGCTCGGCCAGGTCACCCGCCGGGGACTCGTCGAACGCGAGCGCGTGCACCACATGGGTGAAGCCGCCGTCCATGACCAGGTTCGCCACCCGTTCCAGGTCCTCCTCGTCGAGCCGGAAACCGGTCCGCGGATCGAACGGTTCGTCGGCGAGGGTGAGCACCCGGGCGTCGGGCAGCACCGCCGAAACGAACGCGGTGGCCGCGCCGTCCGGATCCGCCAGGACCAGGAACCGGGCCGGCTCGCCGGCCGGCGCGGGCGGCGGCACCGGCACGAAGGACACGTCGTGGGCGACCGGGTGCGTGTCGGGCACCGCGCCGGCCGGTCGCTCCCTGGGTTCCGTCTCGGGTATGTCGACCCAGCAGCGGTGGGCCTCGAACTGGTACGGAACCAGGTGGACGATCCGTGGCCGCCGGGCGAGCGGTTCGCCGAGCAGGTCGGTCGACGCCGCACCGGCCGCGACGGCCCTGGCCTCGATGTCGGATCCGTCCACATAGGACGAGGCCAGCGCGGCCAGCGCGGCGCGGCGGTCATCGGCCGGCCGCGTGGCGTCGATGCTGGCAGTCGTCTGGCGGTCGAACGCGGGCAACCGCTCCCTCAGCTCGTCCACACTGGACACGACGAGCGCCAGCCGGTGCCGGTGCCCGCCGCGCGAGATGTTGGTGGTGTAGCAGAGGTCGGCCAGGTCCACGTCGTCCAGCCGGCCCGAGCGCAGGTCTTCGGTCCATGCCTGGACGAGCGCCGACAGCGCGGACTCGGTCCGGGCGCTGAGCGTGAACAGGTGTGGGGTGCCCGGCCGGGGCTGCGCAGCGCCGGGCGCCGGGTGGTACTCCTCGAGCACCGCGTGCGCGTTGGTGCCGCCGAGCCCGAAGGCGCTGACCCCGGCCAGGACCGGGGCCTGCTCGAGCGGCAGGGCGGCCGGTGAGGTCGGCAGGTAGACCGGCGACTGGTCGAAGGGGATGCGCGGGTTGGGTGTCTCCAGGTTGGCCACCGGTGGGATGGTCCGCCTGCGCAGGACGAGGGCGGTCTTGATCAGGCCGGCGATGCCGGCCGCCTCCAGCAGGTGGCCGATGTTGGCCTTGACCGCGCCGAGCGCGCAGAATCCCCGCTTGTCGGTGTACCGGCCGAAGGCCAGGCGCAGCCCTTCGATCTCGACCGGGTCGCCCGTCCGGGTGGCGGTGCCGTGCGTCTCCAGGTACCGGATGCCGGTCGGGTCGACGACACCGTCGGTCCAGGCGGCGTCGAGCAGCCGGGCCTGGGACCGCGCGTCGGGGTGGGTGAGGTTCTCCGTGTGCCCGTTGTGGTTGACGGCGCTGCCCTTGACCACGGCGTAGATCTGGTCACCGTCGGCAATGGCCGCATCGAGGCGCTTGAGCACGACCGCGCCGGAGCCCTCGCCCAGGCCGGTGCCGTCGGCGCGCTCGTCGAAGACGCGGGTCATCCCGTCGGGCGACTCGAATCCCACCTTCATGGCCGGGTGCTGCTCCGGGACCAGCACGACCCGCGCACCGGCCACCACGGCCAGCTCGCACTCGTCGTGCAGCAACGCGGTTTTCGCCTGGTGCAGCGCGACGATGCCGGAGGAGCAGGCGGTGTCCACCACGACGCTGGGCCCGGTGAGATCGAATTGGTGTGACAGCCGGTTGGCCATCATCGACTGCAGGTTTCCCATCAGTCCGATCTGGCCGAGCGCCCGGTCGATGAGACCGAGATAGTTCAGGTAGGTGTATCCGGACGTGGTGGAGAAGCCCACGAACATCCCGACTCGCCGGTCCTCGCCGCGGGCTCCGGTGTAGCCGGCGTCCTCCAGCGCCTCATAGGTCGTCTGGAGCACCAGCCGCTGCTGCGGGTCGCTGAGGCTGGCCTGCTTGGGGGTCATTCCGAAGAACCCGTAGTCGAACTCGTCGATCCGGTCCATGAAGCAGCCGTCGAAGTACTCGACCGGCACGGGATCGGGCGTCAGGCACACCTCCCGGATCAGCCGGAGGTACTCCCCGATGTCGGCGCCGCGCTGGGTCGGGAACGGGCCGGACGTGCTGCGCCCGTTCACGATCAGGTCCCAGTAGTCGCGCTGGTCCCGCACGCCGGGCCCGTGTACCGCCAGGCCCACTATCGCGATGTCCCTGTTCATGCCTGCCCGCCGATCTCGGAGATGAGAGAAGTGAGAGCCGTGCCGTTGACCTCGATGAACGAGGTCACTCCGGCCGCCCGCATGGTGTGGATCGTGCGTACCCACTCCACCGGAGTGCTGATCTGCCGGCTGAGCAGGTCGACGGCGTGCTCGGGGTTGAACCGCTCGCCCGTGACGCTGGAGATGACCGGCAGCTGCTCCGGCTTGAGCTGGAGCTGGTTCTGATTCAGGAATCCCCTGAACGCCGTCGCGGCCGGCGCCATCAGCGGGGTGTGGAACGGTCCGCTGGTCTTCAGCGGGGTGACGACCACCGGCATCCGCCTGGTGAGCAGCCGGCCGGCCAGGACCAGCTGTTCGGAGTTGCCGGCGATGACGGTCTGCCGGTCGGAGTTGCGGTTGGCGATGAACACCTGAGAAAGCCCGGAGCCGCGCAGGGCGCTCGCCACGTCCGCGGTCGGCGCGCCGACGACCGCGGCCATGCCGCCGCCGATGGGGCTCATCACGATGGCCCGGCGCTTCACGATCGTCAGGGCAGTCATCAGGTCGAGCAGACCCGCGGCCACCAGGGCGTTGTACTCGCCCAGGCTGTGCCCGGCGGCATGGGTGAACGACGCGCCGTCGGCCGTCAACCGCATCGCGGTGAGCGCGTTCACCAGAAAGATCGCTGGCTGGGCGTACCTGGTCTGGGCCAGCCGGCCGTCCGGATCCTCCCGGCACAGCCGCGCCACCGGGTAGCCGAGCACCCGGTCGGCCTCGGCGACCACCTCGGGGAACTGGTCGAACAGGTCGGCACCCATACCGGGACGCTGGCTGCCCTGCCCGGGGAAGATCAGGCCGTTCATCGGGTGTCTCCGTTCCGGTCTCCGGATGGGCGAAGCAGGCGGCCGGAACGCCGCCCCGCCGTCAGCCGCCGCAGGTCGGTCTGAAGTGCGCGCAGCGCCTGCCGTTCACGGGATTTCATGGCGGCCAACATGCCCCGCAACTCGTCGGCGCTGGTGGCGCTCATGCCGTTCTGGAGGCGGGTGGTCTCGTCCAGCAAGGTGACGAGCAGGTCGGCGTTGGCGGCGAACGCGGACACGATCCCGGCGTCGTGGGTCGTGTGGGCGAGGAACCGGCGGAAGAAGTCGCGCGAGCCGGCGAGCAGCACCAGGCTGTTGAGGCTCGGCCGGCGGTACCACTCCGGGAACCGGTCCCGCTCGCCGGCGAACGAGTCGGCGATGACGTCGTACACCTCGAACCCGTCCCGGAAGCCGTCGAGCCAGTCGATGTACCGGGTCTCGATCGCGCCGACGTCGGGTGTCGCGCGGAACTGCCGCAGTGACTGGCAGATCAGGAACCACCGGTCCGGGTCGGCCGGGTAGGCCGAGGTGAACACGTCGAACGCGACCACGAACGGGTGCAGGTTGCCGGCACTCGTCGTGTCGACGATCAGCACCTCGCGGGCGTCCGCGGTGATTCCGCAGCACATGAAGGAATGCAGGAGGAAATACTCGTCGGGCCGGGTTCCGTCCCGGCGCATCCGGTCGACCCAGAAGTCGAAGTGACCGCGCGGCGCGTAGAACGACACGGGCCGGTCGGCGTCGATGGCCGCGCGCAGGAACGCGGCGGCGTCGGCCAGGTCGACCTTCGGCGTGCTGTCGACGGCGAGCCCGAGCAGCCCGAGGTCCTCCTCGTTGACGTAGTGGCAGGGGTAGGACCAGCGGTCCTCCTGCCTGGCGTGGCAGTGGTGGTGGATGTCGTGGGTCGGTTCAAGCGCCCGGTACATCAGCAGGTCGACGGCCGGCGTGCACCGCCCGGCCATCGCGAGCAACTGCATCGTGCGGCAGTGCATCTGGTTGAGCCAGTCCCGGTTGACCAGCAGGTCCAAATTGGAAATTGTCCGCATGGGCGATCGCTGTTCCGCCTCTCCGGAATTTACTGCTGTCGTTGCGTTCCGGCGCTTGGTGCGGTTGTCGGGTTGATGGTGGCTGGGTTGCGTCACGGTCCCCTGAGGTGTGGTTGGCAGGGTCGCGGCCTGATCTGATCTTGAGGTTGGCACAGGGGTTGTCATGCGGTGGCCTCCACAGGTTTTCGGCCCTGGATGAACACGGCCGCCCGTTCGGCGATCATGATCACGGTGGCGTGAATGTTGGCCCGGACGTTGTCCGGCATGATCGACGAGTCGACGACCCGCAGACCGTCCACTCCGTACACCCGGCCCGCCTGATCGACGACGCCCATCGGATCGTCCGATGTGGACATACGGCACGTGCCGACGGGGTGGTAACCGGTCGACGCGGTGCGGAGGATCCAGTCGTCGAGTGCCGGCTCGTCGTTCATCGCCGCCGGGTCCGGGCCGCCGGTACCGGGCTCGAGCAGACCGGCCAGCGGCTCGGTCGCGGCGAGGGCGGCGCACCGGCGCAGCGCGTCGCGCTGCCGGCGGCGGTCCCACCCGGCGGTGTAATACCGGAGATCGAGAACCGGCGGAACCTCCGGATCCGCCGACACCGGTCGCAGCTCGCCGCAGCTGATCGCGAGGTTGACGGTCGGACGCATGAAGAACTCGCGCCTCGGCTCGTCCACCCCGGCGTAAACGATCATGTCGTTGGCGCGGTCCGAGCCGGTCGCGGTGTACCGCAGGATGACCTGCAACGGATGCCGCGAGTTGTCCGTGGTCACCGATGGCCGCAACGGCCAGCGCAACTCCGTGGTCACGTGATCGCGCAGGTTCCGCCCGACGCCCGGCAGATCGACCAGGACGCGGATCCCCAGCGGCCCCAACGCGTCCGCCGGACCGATCCCGGACCGCAGCAGGATCTGCGGTGAACCCAGCGCCCCGGCGCACACGATGACGTCATGTCCGGGCACGGTCCGCCGCCCGCCCGCGGCGATCACGTCCACGCCGACCGCCCGGCCGCGCTCGACGACGACCCGGTCCACCAGGCAATGCGGCAGGACCGTCAGGTTCAGCCGGCCGCGGGCCGGGTTCAGGTACGCCAGCGCCGTACTGCACCGCAGGCCGTCCACGTCGTTGTGCGGACACGGCCCGACGCCGGTGCTGCCCGGCCGGTTGTGATCGGGGCAGTCGGGATATCCCCGCGCCAGGGCGGCCTCGTGGAAGGCGTGCTGGTCCACCGACCAGCGCTGCCGGGGGTAGCGCCGCACGATGATCGGTCCGCCGGTTCCGTGGTACTCGTCGGCGAAGTCGGTGTCGGATTCCAGCCGGCGGAAGAAGGGCAACGCCGCATCGAAGCTCCACAGATCCAGGCCCGCGGCCGCCCACGACGCCAGGTCGTCCGGCTCGGGCCGCAGAAAGACCTGACCGTTGACCGCCCCCGAACCACCGACGACCTTGCCCTGCGGCAGGTGGATCGTGGCGTGGTCGGTCGCCCGGGCGCGGTAGTTCCAGTCATGGGTGGCCGTAGCCAGGGTGCGATCGGCCGCGCCGTAGCTCTGCCGGATCTCGGTCGGCACGGTGGCGGGCTCGGGGTAGTCCGGGCCGGCCTCCAACAGCAGCACCCGGCACGCCGGGTCCTCGGTCAACCGGGCCGCCAGCACCGACCCGGCCGAGCCGGCGCCCACGATGATGTAGTCGTACGGCTGCACGGCGCTCACCCGGTCCGCACCGTGTCGAATCGCGAGCGGTGCCCGAGCGCCTGCAGGCATTCCCGGGTGAACAGCCGGGCGCCCAGCCCGGGGCCGTAGTCGAGGATGCCATCGGGCACGCCGGTTCCGAGCGCGTCTCGGACGATCGCCGGCCAGTCGAGCGGGCGGCAGATGACGTGTTCCACGAAATCCCGCCGGACGCTGCGGGAGCTTTGCAGGTTCCGCACCGTGTCGGCGCCCCAGACCGGCAGCGCGAGCTGATCCCCGGTGATGTCGAAGTCGCCCCGGGACCAGTCCGCCTCCATCCGCTCGGCCACCGGGCCGAGCAGCCGGCCGTGGTATGGCGTCCGGCAGGTGAGGAACGACCAGTGGGCCCGCTGCGCGGTGAGGAAGTCGTGGTTGTCGAGCCGGAACTCGGCCAGCGCGCCGGCCGGCCCCACCAGCACGGCCGATCTCGGCGAGTTGACGATGCCCACCTCGACCGGACGCGCGCCCGCCCGCTCGTTGCTCGCCGCGACCGCGTCCCGCACGGCGTCGACGTCGACACCGAGGATCGCCGCCATCGGGGTCGGCGCCGCGGCGGCGGGGAACCGGGACAGATACCGGGCCGCCGTGTCCGGTTCGCAGCGCATCGCGGCGGTGTTCTCGTGGCAGCGCAGCATGATGAGCGTGACGGTCGCCAGCGCATCGTGGCTGACGTCCAGGAACTCGCGCCGGTTGTCGATGCGCATACCGGCCACGGCCGCCGCGAACAGGCCGAGGCTGTACCCGAGCATGCCGGTGGCCGGCGTCCGCAGGTGCGGCGGCCCTGATCCGCGGCGGTGCGGCTGGAGCAGGCAGAACTGCCAGATCAGCACGCAAATGCCGTCGACGAGCGAGTGCGCGAGATCGCCGGGAGACGGTTCGGCGGCGCCACTGAGCCATTCCTTCAGCGGCAGGCCGTTCGGCATGTGCGGGCGATAGGAATCCTCACCGGCCCGGTCAAATGCGGCCCGCACGGCATCAAAGGCAGCCGCGAAAAGCTGGCCGCATTCCGGCCTGCGGTACAGCTCGCGCAGTGTGGGTAGTAGCGGACTGCCACCGGCCGCCAACCCGCTGAACAATAGCAACGCAGCCATATCAGGCTCCACTTGCTCCGCGACGGCATGAATCTGTCCTAACGGGACGCTAGGTTGGTCCGACGGGTGTTAACAAGGAACTTTTCTGAGTTTTAACGTTCGGGCGCGCCGCAGCGCCGATACCATCGGTCCTATGTGGGCGTTGGGTAGAAGCCTGGTTCGCCGTCGAGCGGCACAGGTTCCGGCGGGTGCGCTGGGCCGGGAGCGCCGCCGCGAACCCAGCCGTGTCTTCAGCGACGTTCGGGAATTTTCCGCAGCTGTCGGCGAACACCTCGGCTGGTCCGAGCCGGTTCTCATCGAGCAGCGACACATCGACCAGTACGCCGAGTTCTGTGGTGACCGGCAATGGGTCCACGTCGACCCCGAGTTGACCCGTGCCAATGGTCTCGACAGAACCATCGCCCACGGGTTCATGGTCCTGGCTCTGCTCAACGACGTGATCGAAGACGTCTACCGGATCGACGGCCTCGCGGTGGGTCTCACCTGTGGCGTGGAGCGGGTGCGGTTTCCCGCTTCGCTTCCGGTCGGCTCGCGGGTGCGGGCGGGCGTCGAGCTGCTGTCCACAACGGACTCC
Source organism: Actinophytocola sp. (assembly GCF_036002505.1). GTDB lineage: Bacteria > Actinomycetota > Actinomycetes > Mycobacteriales > Pseudonocardiaceae > DASYTH01. The sequence goes on from NZ_DASYTH010000283.1 coordinate 10,542, forward strand.
GCACACGGGTGCCAGGCCGTGCTGCACGTCGTGGTGCGGGCCGATGACATGGACCGGCCGGTGTGTGTGGCCGACCTCGTCATCCTGCACGTCCCGGCCTGACCGGGTCCGCCAGCCGGCCGGTGGCCAGCCGCTCCAGCAACGCGGCGGCGACATCACCGTCCGGGTACCGCCGGAACTCCGCCTGGATGCGCCGGGCCGCGGCCCGATATGACCCGTCGGTCAGCACGGTGCGCACGGCGGTGGCGATCGCGCTCTCCGTCGGGCCGACAGTCCGCAGGTCGATTCCGGCCCCTGCCCAGCCGACCCGTGCGGCCACGTCCGGCTTGTCATGTCCGGCCGGCGCGATCACGACCGGCACGCCGTGTGCCAGTGCCGCTTTCGTCCCGTTGAAGCCGCCATTGGTGATCATCACGTCGACGTGCGGCAGCAGCAGGCTGTGCGGGATGTACCGCTCGACCCGGGCGTTGGCGGGCACCCCGACGAGCTCGCCGGGGTCGCGGGTCGTCACCACCACCAGCCCGTCGAGGCCGGCGAGCGCCCGCAGCGCCGGCTCGATGAGCACAACCGGATGATCGGTGACCGTGCCCTGGGTCACGTGGACCACCACCCGCGCCCACGCCAACTCCGGCCACCACGGGGGCAGCGCGGCCTCGGCCGGCGCCGCCGGCAGCAGCGGGCCGGCGAAGTGCACGTGCGACGGCCACGGCCGACGCGGGTACTCGATCAACGGGGTGCTCGCCTGCAGGTGCAGCTGATCGGAGATCATGTGGTCGAGCGGGCTCGTCCCGGCGGGTAACCGGGGCAGGCCGAGCGCGGCCCGCTGCCGGGCGTACAGGTCGGTGGCTTCCCGCATGACGAAGCGGACCACCCGGTTGGCCAGCCGGCAGTAGAGCCGGCCGAACGGTCCGGCCGGCGGCGGCCGGCCGGTGCCGTACAGCGGCGTGTCCGGGCTCATCGCGTAGAACGGCGTCGTGCCCAGCGTCGCCCACGGAACGCCGTGCCGCTCGTGCAGGGCGCGCGCGCCGAACGAGCAGGCGTCGACCAGCACGGCGTCCACCGGGTCCGCCAGGGCGATCGCCTCGTAGTCGGCGAGCTGTCCGGGCATCCGGTCGAGGACGTGGTTTCGCAGCGCCGACACCAGCGCCGCGCCGCCCCGCGTTCCCGGATCCGGCGCCAGCGGGAGCTCGTCGAAGCCGATCGTGTGCCGCCAGCGCACGAACTGGGCCCCGGTGTTGCGGATGACGGTCTCCGCTTCCGGCCCGCTGTGCCAGGTCACCCGGTGCCCGCGGGCCAGCAGCGCGGTGACGACCGGAACGGCGGGATGGACGTGACCGGGTTCCGGCATCGTGGCGACAAGAAAATGGCTCATCGCACCTCGTGTGGTGTCTTCTCCCATTTCCCGGTGGTGGCGATCACCACGGCGTCCTGCCCATAATGGACAGTGACCGCGGCAACCGCGGTGCACCTGCCGAATCTTGAGCTGGAATTAACCTTGCCGCCGCTCGGCTCGCCTGACCAGTCCTCTCCCAGGAACACCGTCACCACCGGCTGGTCACCCGGGAGCGGATGCTGTTCAACAAGATCACAACGCCGGTGCTTGCGCGGCTTGCGCCGGCCAGGCCTGGAGACCCTCCCGGCGGCAGCTGAGCACGTTGGGCGGACCAGCGGGTCACGGAGAGGTGGCGGTGGAGTCAGTTGGGTCGCGGCCGGCTGTTCGTGGGGTTCGACGTGTATCTCGGAGCCTGCCGCCTGACGGTTGGAGTCCGGGGTGGCCGTTCAGAGCAGGCCGAGTGGCCGGAAGGCGATGATCCTGCTGCCTGCGGCGACGTAGTCGGTGTGGTTGGCAACCGACACACCGTTGCTGGCCAGCATGGCGATCGCGTCGGAGGCGCCGTCGGCGATCGCGACCGGCTGGTAGTGGACGCCATCGCCGATCGGCGCGAGCCACGCAGCGTGATCGGTGCCAGGCGCGAAGCCGACCATCAGCGTGCCCGGCGCGACATCGGCGTAGACCTTGCCGGCCGCGGGGTCGTAGGCTGTGGAGGAGCCGTTGCAGACCAGGCATGCGGCGCCGAGCAGGACCCGGCGCTCCCGCTGCAGCACGACCGGGTGCTCGATCAGACACGGGACGGACGGATCGCCAGATCGATGCCTACCAGTTCGTCCACGCGCTGCGGCAGGTTCACCGATCGGCGTGCATGATCCGCGACGCCCTCGACGGCGAGGCCCAGCAAGACGCCCGGCGCGCCGTGGCCGATTTCGAGGGCGCGGTGCCCGACGTGAAGAACGCCCGCGACGTCCTCGACCATTTCGACGCCTACGCCCAGGGCATAGGCGACCTGTCCCATCCCGGCGTCAAGCGCAGCAAGCGCGTGCGCAGCGAAGCCGCGGCACGCGAATTCGACCCGTTCTACGAAGACGGCGGCCCTGACCGCTACGTGATCCATCTCGGTGCGCTGGAGATCGAGGTGGCGGACCGCATCGGCGTCCCACCGGTAGAGTTCAACAAGCGCTGCATGCCATCCGGAGTCAGATCACCAGCCTGCTCCGCGATCGTCCACGAGTTCTTCCGCTCCGCACCCGACAACAAGCCCAACACATACAACCTCGCCCGGCGACGCGAGTCCGCCTGGGCGAAACGCCCGGCAAACGCCTCGTCGAACCCGGCCCGCCAACGAGACAGACGATCATCAGCTACAGTCCACGACGCGGCCACCGCGTCCTCTTCGAGATCCAACACTCCTTGAAGTTGATCACGCAGTGGCCGCACCCATGATCACGACACGCCCACCAAGATCACACCCTGCGGCTGCCGTACTAGGGATAGCGCCTCAGTGAGTACCGGACCCGTTCTTGTCTTTCTACGTGGTCGTGGTTCAGGTGGTGCCGATGCGATTGCCGTCGGGGTCGTAGATGTAGCCGTCGCTGCTGAACCAGCAACCGGGCACGCCGTTGTACTCGCCGTGGTAGCCGCCGGTAGGGAAATGGGGCGATGGCGGCAGAGTCGTCGGCCGCCGCGCGAGTGTCCAGAAAGACATCCCAGGAGCTGAAATGTCAAGCCGCAACGTTCTCGGTGTGATGCGACCAGGCGGTCGTCTCGTCGTAGAGGGTGCCGGTCTTGAGGCAGCCGTGCAGGATGCCCACCAGCCGGTTCGCCAGCTGGCGCAGGGCGGCGTTGTGCCCGGCCCCGCGGGCGCGCTGCCGGTCGTAGTAGGCCCGCGCTCCGGACGAGGCGTTCAACGCGGCGAACGCTTGGGCCATCAGCGCGTCGATCAGCCGGTCGTTGTGGACGAACCGGGCAAGCGCGACCTTCTTCTTGCCGGACGCGCGGGTGATCGGCGAGGTGCCCGCGTAGTTCTTGCGGGCCTTGGCGCAGGCGTAGCGGTCGGGGTCGTCGCCGAACTCCGCGAGCACCCGGGCGCCGAGGACCGGTCCCAGACCAGGCTGGGACCCGATGATCTCAGCGGCCGGGTGCCGCCCAAAATGGGTCTCCACCTGCCCCTGCAAGGTCTTGACCTGAGTGTTGAGCACGGTCAGGACCGCGATGAGCGCCTGGACCGAGGCGGCGTAGGCGTCCGCCACGATCTCGGGCTGGCCGAGGTGCTCGGCCCGCAGCGCGGCCTGGACGGCCGCGGCTTTCTCCGCGACGTTCTTGCGGCGCGCGCGTTTCAACGCCCGCTGATCTGGGCGATCGTCAGCCGGGCGGCCCGCGCCGGGGTAGGGGCCTTGGTCAGCAGTTCCAGAGTGTCGGCGGCGTCGAGGTCCTCGAACGCGACCAGCGCGGCGGGGAAGTAGTCGCGCAGCGCGTGCCGCAGCCGCTGGGTGTGACGGGTACGTTCCCAGATCAGCGTCTTGTGGATACGGGCCAGCACCTTGACCGCCTCGGCCTCGGGGCTGTCCCCGGCGACCGGCCGCAGCTCGTGGGAGTGGGTGCGGACCATGTCCGCCAGCACGTGCGCGTCACCGGCGTCGCTCTTGGCCCCCGACACCCCCAGCCGGTCCCGGAACCTGGCCGCCTGCAACGGGTTGACCGCCAGCACCGTGTAACCGGCCGCGACCAGGGCCGCCACCCACGGCCCCCGGTCGGTCTCGATCCCGACCAGCACCTCCACGTCCTCGGCGTCGGCGTCGCCGAGCCGTTCGCCGATCATCGCGTGCAGCCGGGCCATCCCGCCACGCCCTCGGGCAGCCGGGCCTTGGCCAGCCGGCGACCCGAGTCGTCCATCAGCTCGACGTCGTGATGGTCCTCGGCCCAGTCATCTCCCACGAACAGCCGCAACGGTCCTCCCGCTCTCGATCCCGATCAAACCTGTGCAGCCAGCGGGAGAACCATCAGCGACCTAATCAAGCAGTGCTTCCCGCCACGAACACGCGGGGCACGACATCCCAGCAGCGATCAACTCTCCCGGCCTATCGGCAGGGGCACTGTCTTTCGTCAGGACTCAACGTCCAGGAGACCGGAGTGCTCACCTGCCGACCGGCTACCACCAGGAGTGTGCCGGATGGCCACCCCCAGAACTGATTAGGAGCCGGCTGCACGACGAGACAGCCCTTGACCTGGGAATTCAGGGTGTGGTGGGTATGGCCCGCCGGCACCACCTTGAGCCCGGGCACGGCGGCGGTGATCTCACTGACCCGAGGTGAAACCGTCCCCGACGGGAAGCTGGTCTGTTTGCCACCT
>NZ_DASYTH010000284.1:0-5141 GCF_036002505.1 Actinophytocola sp.
CACACCATGATCCACGAACCAGCGAAAGGATCAACACGCCACGCCGTCAGACACCTGACCAGTTACGTTCGGACTAGTTTCGACATTCCCTGCACCCGCTGATCGCGGCCCGCCTCCGTCGATTGGTGCCGGTTCGAATCGCCTATCACGAACCTGCACCACTCGAACTCCCGTTCACGCGCAGGTCAGAGCCACGATCGTCACCGCGCAGGTTCGAATCCTGCCGGGTCTACCTCACTGATCAAGCTGGCCCCCGTATGGTCAGGCGGCGAGGAGGATTCGCTTGCGGAGCAGGTCGAATCCGGCGCGGCCGTACATCTGCCTCTTGATCATTTTGATGCGGTTCACGTTGCCTTCAACAGCTCCGGAGCTGTGCGGGAGTGTGAGTCCGTTGAGGACTGCCGGGTAGTCGCGCTTGAGTCCTGGGACGAACCGGTGCAGGTGCGGCAGGTCATCGGCCTCAACTTTGGCCATCCAGCTGTCCAGGCGCTCACCGTGCCGGCCGGTGAGCATCTCGGCAAAGGCGCCGACATGGGTTGCCGTGACCCTGGTGCAGAAACTTCCTGATCGTCTTCCTCGGCGGTGGTGAGAAGTTCGGCTGCGCGACGCCGGGTGGTGGCTGTCCGCCGCCGCTGTCCGGGATTGGCTTCTCGCTGGCTCCGGTCCAGAACGGGCAGGTGGGCATCTACGTCCCGCAGCCACTGGAGTTCTACGGCTGGGCCGGATTCCCTCGGCCAGGAGCGGGGCAACGTCCGGATCGCGACCGGGACGACCGCCGGTGAGAAGCGGATCAAGGTGACCGTCCCGGCTTTCTTCCGCCAACCCACTCAACTACTGACGGTGCGCCTGGGTTCGGCCATCTGATGCACCAGGGCCGGGCCGCCTGTTCGGAGCGGCCCGGCCTGCGGTGTGCGGGTAGTCAGAAGCGTGCTCCGACGTTGGCGCCGTTGGTCGGGCGTAGGAAGGTGGACGATGGGATCGAGCCGTCCGCGGTTCTCGGTCCGGTGATGGTGCTGGGATCGGTGCTCACGAAGGACCAGGAGCCGCCGAGGTCCCAGGAGTTGCCGCTGCCGGTCGAGGTGGAGCCGAGGGAGACGTTGGTGCCGTTGGCCACGGCGAGGTTGCCGGTCAGCGTGCTGGTGGAACGGTTGACGTTGAAGCCGGTGCCGGGGTTGTCCCAGGCGGTGCAGTGGTCGATGCGGTGCTGGCCGGGGTTGTTGTTGTCGATGATGCCGCCGACGGCGTTGTCCCAGGCCATGCTGTTGCGCAGGGTGTGGTTGGCGGCCACGCCGTTGCCGCCGAGCTTGAAGCCGTTGCCGTCGCCGGTGAAGTCGGGCAGGTTCCAGCGGTTGAACCCGTTGCCCCAGGCGAGGCTGTTCTCGGTGAGGATGGGCGAGGAGAACATCCAGTAGTCGAGGCCGTCGTCGGAGTTGTTCCACAGCCGGGCGCCGCGGACCACGTTGCCGGTGCCGGAGCCTTCCTTGATGGCCAGGCCGTCAGCGCTTTCCCCGTTGTTGCGGGGGTCGCGGTTGCCGAAGCTGTCCAGGTTGAGGATCTGGTTGTTGCTCGACGTCAGGAACAGGTGGAATCCGGACTCATAGTTGTCCCGCGTGATGAGACGCTCAAAGATGTTGTTGCTGGAGTCCAGGCCGAAGACGCCGTAGGGACCGTGGATGATCTCCAGGCCGATCAGCCGCCAGAAGTCACCCTCGATGTGGATCGCGCCGCGCTGCGGCCGGGGAATGGTGGAGCCCACGTCTCCCGGCGTGAACGGCATGTTCTCCCCGTCGATGATCACCCGCTCGCCGCTGACGTTGCGCATGGTGATGGGCTGGCTCGCCGTGCCGTTGCTCAGGATCTGGATGTTGGTGCTCGGCGCGTAGGTGCCGCCGCGGATGAAGATGGTGTACCCGGGCCGGGCCAGGTCGACCGCGCGCTGAATGGTCAGCAGGGGCGCGGCCTGCGTGCCGGGGTTGCCGTCATTGCCGTTGGTCGCCACATACAGCGTGTTGGTGGGCGGCGGCGGGCTTTCCCAGGAGAAGTCGATGAAGTCGACGTTGGGCAGGCCGGCCGAGGTGGTCGGGTTGAGCCGGATCGTGCTGTTGCCCGCCGGCACCACGAACCCCACGGACTTCGACGCCCACGTGGACCAGGCGCCGGTCGGTTCGAACGCCACGGCGGAGAACACGGTCGAGCCGTTGACGACGATGTCCGCGGGCCGGCTGCTCGTGCCACCGTTGGCGAACCGGATCACCGTGAACCCGGCGCCGGACAGTCCCGCGTTGACGGTGAACTGCGCGAAGGCGCCGACGGCGTTGGTGCCGTTGCAGAATCCCGTCCCCGAGAACCCGGGCCAATTGCTGTCGATGGTGCCCGTGCAGACCGCGGGCGCGGTCTCGGCCTCATAGATCACCCCCACCGCTGCCGAAGTGGGCGTCGGCGACACCAGGACCACGCCGGCCACCAGGCCGGCGGCCGCGACAAGCGTCTTCAGCCTCATTGCTGTTCCTCCAACGGTGCTAGCAGGGTGATCCGATGTGGAGCTACAGCCACCTACGAGGTTAGGCAAACCCGCGTGGACAATGCCGAACACCACGTGGATTTTTGAGCAGCGCGCGGAAATTGTTCTGCGGTAAGGGCATCGACACCATCACCGAAGTAAGCGTCCTCGACCCCCCGCTTCTACCGGGCGGCCCAGAGCCATCCCGACCCGTCTCCCATCCCACTCAGCCCCAAAAAGGCAACCCATTCAGCACGTCAACCGCAACCAGGACCCCGTGAAAACTGTCAAAACGGGCACCCGCAACGCGAAGGGTGCTGGGCGCGGGGCGGCACAGAGGTTGGGACGGGCGGCGAACGGGGGGAAGGTATCGCCGCCCGCCCCGGGGAGATCCCCTGGTCAGTGGGTCGGCAATGTTGTCGGTGCGCCGGTGGGGTGGGGTGGTTGGGTCGGCCTGGAGGCCGGTGGGGTGGCTGGCGGGCCGGTCGGGTGTGCCGGGCGGGGTGTTTCCGGTGTTCCGGTTGGGGGTGTGCCGGGCGACGGGTTTCCGGGTTGGTCGCTGAGCAGGTCGGCGCAGTAGCCGGGGACCTGGTCCTTGCCGCCGGCGGCGGTGATCAGGACGGTGAAGGCGGGACTGTCCAGGGCCTTGCCGTGCTCGGAGCCGGCTCCCGCGGTGTAGGCGCGGCAGAGGCCGACCAGCGAGGGCGAGGGGGTCGCGGCCTCGCTGGCCGGCTCGGATCCCGGCGGCGCCGGGCTGGGAACGTGCGTCGCACTGATGGTTGGTGAGTCGGCGGGCGCGTGGCCGGGCAGGGGCAGGGTTCCGGTCGCCGCGGCGGTCGCGATACCACCCACGGCTGCGACTGCCGCGGCTGGGACGAGGATCTTCGCCGTGAGCAGGGTGGCCAGGGTTGACTTGAGCACGGGGCGTCTCCGTTGTTGACGGGCTGGGGTGAGATGAGCCGCGCGGAAGGCCGCGACCGCGATCTGCTCGCCGGACAGCTCACCCGCCCGTGGCGGGGCGGCGGCCGCGGCGAGCAACTCGCGCAGGTTGTCCGATCCACTGACCGGTTGACCGCTGAGCAGTCGCTCGGCGGTCTTGCGGTCGATGCGGCGAAAACGGCGCGGGCTCATCTCACCTCCCTCAGCGTCAGGTCCCCCGAATCCGTCACACCCGCCTGCTCGAGGTACTTGGCGAGCCGGCGCAGCCCCCGGTAGGCAGCGGTGCGCACCGCGCCCGGCCGCTTGCCCAGCACCCGGGCGGCCGCGGCCACATCCAACCCCATGACCACCCGCAGTAACACGGCCTCGGCCTGGTCGGGCGGCAACCGCGCGATCAGCGCCAGCGCCGCGTCGGTCGCCACCGCCTCCGCCGCCGACCCGGCGGTGTCGGCCGCCCCGGGCAGCTCGACCAACGCATCCGCCGCGGCGTCCACCACGGCCGGCCGCCGGCGCCGTTGACGCAACTGGTCCAAGGCCCGATGCCGGGCGATCGTCGTGACCCAGCCGCGAAACCCGTCCGCGTCACCCCGAAAGGTGGCCAGATCGCGGGCGACCTGCAACCACGCCTCAGCCGCGACGTCCTCGGCCTCGGCACCCACGAGCACCCGCAGGTAGCGCAGCAGTCCCGGCTGCACCGCCCGGTACAGCAGCCGGAACGCCTCCTCACTACCGCCCTGCGCCGCCGCAACGGCCGCGGCCAGATCCGGCGCCGGCACCGAATCAGACGACCAGCGCTGGCCAGCCACGATCTTCGCGCCCGGCCTCATTGCGCAAACTGATCGTCGGCCATCGTCGAACTCCACTGACTGGTGCGGGACGCTTCGCTCGATCAAGGACACGGCGCTGACACCCCTATGACGGCAGAACGCCAGGCGCCCGCCGCCTTCATCAGCGCGTGGGCGTGAGGCACGCCACGGCGCCGATGGTCGGCGTGGGGCTGTTCATCGTGGTGCCCAAGATCTGGCGGATGAAGGCCGACCAGCCGCGGCGCAAGCCGCGGAAGTGGTCGCTCGGCCAGGCGCTGGACACCGGCTACGTCCGGTCCCTGCCGCTGAACTTCGTGCAGTTGCTGTTCCTGGAATTGGCGGGGATCGCGGGGTTCTTCGAGAAGCTGCTGTTCGGCGCCGCTGGCGATGTCGCTGGTCTGTTCACCATTGTGCTCGGGTGCACGTTCATCGCGTCGCTGCTGGTCTGGCCGAGTGTGTGGCTGTTCAACCGCCCGAAGATCGTAGTGCCGCCGGCGCTGCGAGACGAACGCGGTGCGCTGGAACTGTGGTGGCACAGTCGCCGCGCGCCGCCTCATTGACCAAACCCGCCCGATACGGCACCTCGCTGACCGTCGGGGCACATGTCTGGAAGGCGCGCCGAACGGGATCACCTACGAAGTCAACCTGGTCCGCCCCGACGGCATCGACCTGAGGACGCCGTAACGCGTCGCCGTGTGGTCCGCGACCGCAGTACCGGCTATGTACTGAAGCTAGTACTTCAGCCGGTCTAGGTTCAATGCCACTTAGCTTAAGTTGATCATGCTGCGTGGGGGTTGCGGGCGCCGAGGTTGGCGAGCCGGATCGTGGCTGGTTGGTCGTGGCGGGTGCCGATGTCGGTCGGGCGTTTGACCCGGTAGGAGTTGTGGCGGGCGCGT
>NZ_DASYTH010000285.1:0-1506 GCF_036002505.1 Actinophytocola sp.
CCACCTGATCCGCGCCGCGATGCGGTTCGTCTCCTACGACGATCGCAAACGCATCGCGGCCGCGCTGCGCCAGATCTATACCGCACCCACCGTGGAGGCCGCCGAAACCGCGCTGGCCGCCTTCGCCGACTCCGACCTGGGGCGCCGCTACCCCGCCGCGGTCGCCACCTGGCAGACCGCCTGGCAGCGGTTCATCCCGTTCCTCGCCTTCCCCGAAGAGCTCCGCCGGATCATCTACACCACCAACGCCGCGGAAAGCCTGAACTACCAGCTCCGCAAAATCATCAAAAACCGTGGCCACTTCCCCAACGACGACGCGGTGATCAAACTGCTCTGGCTCGCCATCCGCGACATCGAAGACAAGCGAACCCGCGCCCGCGCCAACCAGAAAGGCACCCCCCGAAACAAACGCAAAGCCCCCGGCCGGCTCGTCGAAGGCGCCACCGTCCAAAACTGGAAAGCCGCCCTCGGCGCACTCGCCCTCGCCCACCCCGACCGACTCGCGACCTACACCAACTAGAACATGAGACGACTTACACAAAAATCTTGACAGGCTCGCTCGGGCCAGCCTGAACATGCGCAGCATCTCCACCGGGCCGTCCGTGGTCTTCGGCGTGACGGTCGCCCGGCCATCTAAGACCGCGCGGGCGGCGGCCTCCGTGTCGACCGGGTCAGTCTTACCGCGGCGACGGCGGGCGGCCCGGTCGGGCCGGTTGACCTCGACCATGGCGATGCCCTCGCGTCGCAGGTAGCGGGTCAGGCCCGCCCCGTAGGAGCCTGTGCCTTCCACCCCCGCCCGCTGCACCGCGCCGAGGCTGCTCGCCCAGGCCAGCAGCCGCCGGTAGCCGGCCGCGGTGGCCGGGAACGCCCGGCAGGCCACCAGCACACCCACCAGGGTGATCACTGCGGCGACGTGGGTGTCCTTGTGGGTATCCACCCCAACGATCACCTGCTCGGTGTGCTGGCTGGTGTCGCTGTCCAGGCGAACCTCGGGCATGCTGGTCATTGGTCGTTCGTCTCCTGATCGGCTCGGGCAACGGATGGCCTCCGCCGGCCGGCCGGGCGGTCAGAACTGTGACGGTGCCCTGGTACAGCAAGGCCCCTATCGGGACACGCCCACCGGTCCGGTGGCAATACGCACTCCCAGCGCCACAGCCGACAGATCAGAACCAAGGCATCAACTGAGCCAGTTGCATTGCGGGTCAGACCGCGGCCCGGGAACACGGCCCCGACGATCCCAGAGCCGCCCACATAGACTCACAGTTGCATTGAGCGATCGCGAGTGATCTTCGCAGGAAGATTTGCGGTCGGAACCGCGCTCGGCGCACGGAGGCCGGAGCTACGGAACCTCGTCAGCACGGGCTGCAGGCATTCCGAGGGGCTTCCGGCAGTAAGATTTCCTGTCAAGATCACTTCGGATCGCTCAATGCAACAGACCCGTCGAGCGTCTCATCAGGAAGGACTTGATCATGGGCAACCGACCACTCGACACTGGACGAGAAGACG
>NZ_DASYTH010000286.1:0-22018 GCF_036002505.1 Actinophytocola sp.
ATGCTCGTGGCTGTTCTGTTGTGATCCTGCGTCGACAACAGGAATGATCAACAACAGCCACGAGCCCCACCAACCCACCCCCACCAGCCACTCACCCACAGCCACTGAGAGGCGTCACACCCCGATCAAGTTCGAAGAGCCGCTAATGTGCTGATTCGCCCGCATTACGCTGAATTGGTGGGCCCAGGTGGTGGATCACCGCGGAGTGCGACGTTAGGGCTTGCAGATCACCAACACGCTGAGTTGATCTTGCGGGGGTACGGGGCAAGGGACGCAACGTGACGTTGCTCTCCTTCCGACCCCGCCAACCATCACTTCCCCAACATTCCCACTCGCCACACATGCCGCAATCCAGCAAAACGGTCTTCGGCTCCGCCTCCCCGGCGGTCCGGCCGAGATAGTGGCCGGCCATGGGACCGAACCGGAAGCGCCGCGGGAAAAGGCCGCCGTAATGACCACCGGTGGCATGCAAACCCGCCGCGGTCTCGAATCGGTCGATCAACTCGGTGAGCGCGACGCCATCCACCGGGACGATCTCCCGGTCACCCTCGTCCCCCCGAACATCGAACCCGAACCTGATTGAAGTTCACGACCGGCAGTGTCCCACCAGAGCCACGCACCCTCATCCGATCAACTCGTGGCGCGGCGGGCGCGGACCACGGCCCGGGTAAGTGCCACGGCGGCCAGCACACCCAGGGCGAGGGTGGCCGCGAGCCAGAGCAACGTCTCGGTGAGGGCGCTGGCCGAGGGGTGCGGGCCGGTGTGGCCGGCGAGGGTGAGGAACAGGCTGCCGAACGTGGCCACGCCGATCACCTGTCCTAATTGGACGGTTGTGGTGACGAGACCGCTGGCGTCGGCGGCTTCGGCGAGCGGCACGTGCACGAGCGCGTTGGTGAGCAGCGGGCTGAAAGCGGCGCCCATGGCGGCGCCGAACAGGATCAGGCCGACCTGGAGCAGCGCGCCGCCGTGCCCGCCGGCCCGGAGCGTGGCGGCAACCAGCAGGTAGGCGCCGGCCGCGAGGGTGAAGCCGGTCGGCGTGAGCAGGTGGTGGATCCGCCCGGGGAGCTTGCGCCAGTAGAAACCGAACAGGCCGAACGCGGCGCCGGCCGGCGCGAAGGTGAGGCTCGCGCGCAGCGGGCTGTCGCCGAGCCCGCCCTGCAGGTGCAGGGTGAACATGAACAGGAACGAGCCGTAGGCGATCATGCCGGCGGCCACCGCGCCGAGCCCGGAGCGCAGCCCCGGCGCGCGCAGCACATCCAGGCGCAGCAACGGATCCCCACCGCGCGCGGCCACCCGGCGCTCCACCGCGACGAACGCCGCGACCAGCACCAGGCCGGCTACGACACACCCGAACGTCCACGCCGGCCAGCCCTGCTCGTGGCCCAGCACCAGGGGAAGCACCACGAGGAACACCGCAGGCACGGCCACCGCCAGCCCGGCGAGGTCGAGCCGGCGCGTCCCCCGCGGCCCGTCCGGCGCGACCAGCCGCGGCACCAGCGCGGCCACGATCAGTCCGAACGGGACGTTCACCAGGAACACCGGCCGCCAGCCGGTGCCGAACAGGTCGGCGTCGACCAGAACCCCGCCGAGGATGCTGCCGGCGATCGCGCCGACCGCGATCACCGCGGCGTACGCGCTGAGCGCGGTGGCCCGGGCCGGGCCGGCGAACCTGATCTGGATCATGCTCATGATCTGCGGCACCATCAGCGCGGCGCCGGCCCCCTGCAGGAACCGCGCGACGATCAGGGTGCCGGTGTCCGGCGCGAGCCCGCACAGCAGCGAGCTGAGCGTGAACACGAAGAGCCCGGTGAGGAACATCCGGCGCCGGCCGAACAGGTCCCCCAGCCGGGCGCCGGTGATCAGCAGCATGGCGTAGCTGACCGTGTACCCGGCCACGATCAGCTGCAGCGCGGAGCCGGAGGCGCCGAGGTCCGCACGGATCGTGGGCATGGCGACGTTGACGATGGTCACGTCGAGCAGGGCCATGAACTGGCCGGCGAGCAGCACGGTGAGCATGAGCCACGCGCTCGCCTGGCCCGCCGGCGCCGGCCGGGCGGCATCTCGGACATCCGGGGTGGTGGTCATGGGTCGACCCTGCCGCCGGAAACAAATTCGTACCGAGAGCCGGTTGGTGCTGTTATTGGCAACACCTGGCTAAGGCTGACGGACTCCACCGGCAGCGGCTTCTCCGGCAGTGCCTTCTCCAAAACTGTCAGACCCCCTGGGGAGGATAGTCCCGTGACCGTGACAGCGACCTCCGCACCACCGCGCCGGGCGGCCCTCGGTGAGTTCCTGAAGGCTCGCCGGGCGGCGCTGAGTCCGGACGATTTCGGCCTGCCACCGGGCTTCCGGCGCCGCACCGCGGGCTTACGCCGGGAGGAGGTCGCCCTGCTCGCCGGCGTGGGCGTGACCTGGTACACCTGGCTCGAGCAGGGCCGGTCGATCAACGTCAGCGCCCAGGTGCTCGACGCGGTGGCCCGGACGCTGCGGCTCAACGTGGTCGAGCGCGAGCATCTCTACCAGCTCGCCGAGGCCACCCCGCGATACCCGGCGGCACCGGGCACGGTGTCGGAGGCCGTCTACGAGATGCTGGCCGCGCTGGATCCGTTACCCGCGGCGCTCAACAACGGACGCTTCGACGTCATCGCGAAGAACGCGGCGTGGGCGGACCTGTTCACCTCCTGGCACAACCTGCCCTGCGTGCACGGAAACTCGCTGTGGTGCGTCTTCGCCGAGCCGAACCGGCGCCAGGAGTTCGTCAACTACGAGCAGGAGGCGCCGCACCTGGTGGCCCGGCTGCGGGCCGAGTACGCCAAACACGTCGGCGAGCCGGAGTGGGAGGAGGACATCCGGCGCCTGGAGGAGCACAGTCCGGACTTCGCCGAGCTCTGGGCCCGGCACGAGGTGGCCGGTCCGGCCGAGCGGGTGCGGCAGTTCGTGCATCCCGACGTCGGGCTGCTGACTCTGGTCAACACCGAGCTCGGCGTGCCGGCCGAGGGTGACCTGCGGATGTCGGTCTACACGCCGAAGGACACCGAGACCCGGCAGCGGCTGGCCCGCACCCGTCGGCACACCAACGTTCCCGCGGCCTGAAGGAGGTGATCACGAGGCCGAACTCGTCAGGCCAATAGATGATCCCGTAGTAGATGGATATTTGTTACGCTTGTGTGTATGGGCACACGGGTGAGGGTCGATGCCGACCGCGACCTCATGTTTCTGCTGTGGCAGGCCAGCCACGTGCTGATGACCGAGCTTACGGCGGGACTGGAGAACCTGGGGGTCTCGCAGCGCGACTACTGCGTGCTGTCCCATGCCCTGGAGGCCGGCGACCTGAGCCAGATCCGGCTGGCCGAGCTGTGCAACCTGGACAAGACCACGATGGTGGTCACCATGGACGAGCTCGAGAAGGCCGGGCTCGCCGAGCGCCGGCCGGACGCGCACGACCGCCGGGCGCGGATCATCTCGGTCACCCCGGCCGGTGAGCGGATGGTCGCCGACGCGCACAAGGTGGTCGAGCGCATCTACGACGACGTGCTCGACGCGCTGCCGGAGGACGAGCGCGAGGCGTTCCTCACCGGATTGGTACGACTGGTGAACGGACGGTTGTCGACGGCGGTGCCCTGTTCCCGCCCAGTGAGACGGCGTTCGCCCAAGGCGTAGTTCGTCCGCAAATAGATCGTCCCGTACGAAACCATCTGCTACGGTCTCACCTGGAACTCACGACCAGGAGGGGATCCGTGACCCAGACCTCGTCCAACCCGACGACCAGAGACTCCCGGTGGGCGGCACTCATCGTGCTGTGCACCGGAATGCTCATGATCGTCCTTGACATGACAATCGTGAACGTGGCGCTGCCGGCCATCCAGAACGACCTCGGCTTCTCCCAGTCGAGCCTGGCCTGGGTGGTCAACGCCTACCTGATCGCCTTCGGCGGTCTGCTGCTGCTGGCCGGGCGGCTCGGGGACCTCATCGGCCGCAAGCGCATCTTCCTGATCGGGCTCGGCGTGTTCACCGTCGCCTCGATCCTGTGCGGCGTCTCCGGCAGCCCGGAGATGCTCATCGCCGCACGATTCGTGCAGGGCGTCGGCGGGGCCATGGCCACCGCGGTCACCCTCGGCATGATCGTGACGATGTTCCCGGAGCCCGGCGAGCAGGCCCGGGCCATCGGCGTGTTCAGCTTCGTCGCCGCGGCAGGTGCCTCGGTCGGCCTGCTGGCCGGCGGTGTCCTGACCCAGAGCCTCAACTGGCACTGGATCTTCTTCGTCAACATCCCGATCGGGATCGTGGCCGCGGTGCTCACCAACCGGCTCGTGGAGCGGGACCGGGGCATCGGCTTCGGCGAGGGTGCCGACGTGCTGGGGGCCGTCCTGGTCACCGGCGCGCTGATGCTCGGCGTCTACACGATCGTCAAGACCGACGAGCACGGCTGGGGTTCGCTGCACACCATCGGCCTCGGCGCGCTGGCGGTCGCGGCGCTGGTGGCGTTCGTGGTGCGCCAGACCCGGGCCGCCAACCCGCTGCTGCCGCTGCGGATCTTCCGCTCCCGCAACGTGTCCGGGGCGAACCTCATCCAGATCATGATGGTGGCCGGCATGTTCGGCATGTTCTTCCTCGGCACGCTGTACATGCAGAAGGTGCTCAACTACAGCGCGCTGGAGATCGGCCTGGCGTTCCTGCCGACGGCGCTGGCCATCGGCGGCCTGTCGGTCGGGCTCTCCGCGCGGCTGATCACCCGGTTCGGCCCGCGCCCGGTGCTGATCGTCGGGCTGGTGCTCATCCTGGTCGGCCTGGTGCTGTTCACCCGGCTCCCGGTCGGCGGTACGTACTTCGCCGACCTGCTGCCGGCGATCCTGCTGGTCGGCATCGGCGCGGGGCTCTCGTTCCCGACGCTGATGACGCTGGCCATGTCGGGCGCCACGCAGAGCGACGCCGGGCTCGCCTCCGGCCTGGTCAACACCACCGCCCAGGTCGGCGGCGCACTCGGCCTGGCGGTGCTGGCCACGCTGTCCACCGCCCGCACCACCAGCCAGCTGGCCGGTGGCTCGGCCCCGGCGGCCGCCCTCACCAGCGGCTTCCACCTCGCGTTCGGCATCGGCGCGGTCGCGGTCGCGGTCGCTCTCGTGCTGGCCGTCACCCTGTTGCAGTCCCAACCCACGGTGGCCGAGGAGTCCGACGAGGACGAACTGCTCGCCGATGCGGCCTGATCGGGGGAGGTGAAAGCGATGAAAGCGTCGTTCCTCGCGCCCCACGTGAGGAACGACGCTTTCATCGCACTCCGCTCCGCAGCTGGGGGAGCACCTCGGCGCCGAAGAGGCGGATAGCGGCCAGCACGTCCGGTTGCGGGAGCCCGCCGATGTCGACGATGACGAGGTGGGCGTCGAGGCCGAGCAGGTCGGCGAGCTGGTTGAGCCGGCCGGCCACCTCCGCCGGGTCGCCGCACACCGCCGGACCGTCCATCAGCGTGTCCATGTCCAGCTCGGTTCCGTCCCCGCGCCACTCGTTGGCGAACGCCGCGTAGGTGGCCAGATGCGGCCGCCACCGGGTGCGCGCCGCGGCCGCGTCCGTCGCCACGAAGACGTGGCTGGGCAGGGCGACCCGCCCGTCGCTGCCCCGGATCCGGCTCCGGTAGCGCTCGACGATCTCGACGTGCGTGGCCGGGTCGCGCAGCGTGCTCGGCAGCACCAGCGGCAGGCCCAGCTCGGCGGCGAGGTCCGCGGACACCGCCGAGCCGCTGCCGATCCACACCGGCGGCCGCGGCTCCTGCACCGGCCGGGGCGTCGTCGTCACCCCCTCGAGCGGCACCCGGAACCGCCCGCTCCACGACACCTCGGGCTTTTCCAGCAGCAGCAACAGGAGCCTCAAATGCTCGTCGAAGCGGGGGCGCAGCTCGGCCGGTGGGATCCCGAACGCCGCGTCGGTCTCCTGCGAGATCCCGCGCGCCACGATCAGCTCGGCCCGGCCGCCGGAGAGCACGTCGAGCGTGGCCAGTTCCTCGGCCACCAGCACCGGATCGCGGTGGGCCAGCAGCGTCACCCCGGTGGACAGCCGCAGCGTGCTGGTCTGCACCGCGATCGCCGACAGCACCAGCTCGGGCGCGGACACGATGTATCGGATGAAGTGGTGCTCGCCGATGGCCACCCCGGTGAACCCCGACTCCTCCGCGACGACCGCCTGCCGCACCACGGCCCGCAACCGCTTCTCCTCGGTGATCACCCGCCCGGTGCGCGGATCGGGCAGGTGATCACCGAGGATCAGCAGGTAGACGGGGGGCGGTAGGTCGGCCACCCCGCCATTCTTCATCAGCTTCGGCCCGCCGGGTGTCTTGCGTTGCTGGCTCAGGCGCTCAACTCGAGCGGCTGGCCGTAGGTCAGGCGGCGGGTGAGGGCGACGACCGAGCACGCCTGCGGCAGCGCGCGGTTGGGTTGCGGGGCGTCGATCCACCGCTCCACGCGGGTGGTGGAGCTAGAGAGCCCCGGGGGGATCACGACGTAGCTGCCCCAGGGCGCGAGGTGGACGCCCGAGTCGGCCAGGCGGTCGGCGACGGCCGGGCGAATGGACGATCCGGATTTCGCCAGGAATGTCCACCGGGTACCGTCCGGATTGGCGATAATCGGCGCGGCGGACACCATGGAAATGCCCAGCTGGGCGCGGACCCGGGCGCCGAGCGCGGCCGGCATGGCGATGGCGACCAGGACCTGGCCGACCTCCACCACCAGGTTGCGCTGCCCGACCTGCACGGAAACCGGCCAGCCGAGCAGTTCCTGATACCGCGCCCGGGCGGCGGCCAGCTCGCGTAACCAGTCCGGCGCCGGCTGGGAAGAATTCATGATCAACCCCATTTCCATGAGCTGTCATCAATGCTCTTGCGGCCACCTAGAAAGCCGCTCGAATGTGAGTCGAATCACTTCGAATTCGCGCCGCTACACTTCCCGCCATGCCCAGCCGCCGCGACGCCCGCTGCACGTTCTGCGCCATCATCGCCGGCGACCTGCCCGCCACCCACGTCCACGAGACCGCCGACACCCTGGCCTTCCTCGACCACCGCCCGCTGTTCCGCGGCCACGTGCTCCTGGTCCCCAAGCAGCACCTGGAGATCCTCAGCGACCTCCCCGCCTCGGCGGTCGCGCCGTTCTTCCAGCTCGCCCAACGCCTGGAACGCGCGGTCGAGGACGGCCTCGGCGCCGCCGGCAGCATGATCCTGATCAACAACGTGATCAGCCAGTCCGTCCCCCACCTCCACCTGCACGTCATCCCCCGGCACCACAAGGACGGCCTGCGCTTCTGGCTCGGCCCGCGCCAGCGCTACGACGCCGACCACCCCGCCGAGACCTACGCCGACAAGATCCGCTCCGCCCTCGCCGAGCACTGACCGCCCGCCGGCGGTACCTTCGCCCGATGCGTCTCGCCGAGCGGATCTCCGAAGCCGACCTCGCCGCCGCCCTCACCGAAGCCGACGACGCCGGCACCCCGGACCCGATCATCGAGCGCATCCGGGCCGCGATCGCCGACCCCACCCTGCGCGGCGACAACTTCACCCCCACCCACGCCACCGTGGTCATCAGCGAGCTGCAACGCCACTTCGGCCGCGACGCCGACGCCGAAGCCACCCTCCGCGCCGCCGTCGCCGCCGGCCTGCACGACCCCGACGACGTCGACCCCGCCGCCTGGCTCGCCGCACTCCTCGTCGACACCGACCGCGCCCCCGAAGCCGCCACCGTGTTCGCGGCTCTGAAAGCCACCGGCCGCACCGACGCCTTCGACCACGAGGTCTACGCCGAAGCCCTCGAAGCCGCCGGCGACCACGCCGCCGCCCTCAAGATCTACGCCGCCGGCCACCTCCTCGCCGAGCAATCCGGCCACCGCGCCCAGCAAGCCCGCCTCGCCCACGCCGTCCACCGCGTCCGCACCGGCGACGACCGCAACCCCAACTACGCCGTCCCCGCCCTCTCCACCGCCTTCGGTCGGCTCCGCACCCTCCACGACGACACCACCCGCCTGATCTTCTGGCCCCGCCCCGACCATGAGCGAGCCCTCACGACCTGGCCGACCCTCGCCACCCACCTCGGCCCCACCTGGGACGACCACCGCACCACCACCGAACAAACCCTCGCCCACCTAGCCGAAACCCGCGACCCGGCGACCCTCACCCGCGCGAGCTTCGACGAGTTCACCACCCACATCGCCGCCGGCACCCCCACCTCCACCACCCTCACCACCTACGCCGAAACCTCCCACCCCGCCACCGCCCCCTGGCCCCCCGACCGCAATGCCCCCTGCTGGTGCGGCTCCAACCTCAAGTACAAACGCTGCTGCCGCCCTCGCGGCTTCGCGACCTGAGACTCAGTCGCGGCGTGCGGCGCGTACGGCCCCGATCCAGACCTGGCGGCCGTTGTCGGCCAGGCATGCCTCCAGTCGCTCGGCATCCGGGAGAGCCAACAGAAGGCGTGTACGGAACTCGCTGTCGTGGTGCGGCGCCACCAGGTGAACGAGCTCATGCACCACGACGAGATCAACAAGGTCCGACTGGAGCTGCATGACGGCCCAGTGAAAGGTGACCGAACCGTCCCTATTCCGTCGACCCCATCGCGTTCCCAGCTCGAGCACGCTCACCCGTGGGACAGGGACACCGATTCGACCAGCCCATCCCCGTACCCGTCCGGTGAGCCAGCGTTGCCCCTGGGCGGTGTACCAGTCGACGACAGCAGACGCCCCGGTTTGCTCATCGACCGGGCGGTACAGCCTCAACCAGCCACCGCGGAGCTTCACCCCTTCTCCTTCTCCGTCAACGAGAAGGAGCCGGTAGTTCCGGCCCAGGTAGGCGAACCCCTCACCATCGACAATCTCCTTCGCCGGGTGTTCGGCGGCCAGCGCCGCCCGGCGCTGCAGCGCGTTCGCGAGCCACAGCCGGCGAGATCGCACGGTCCTTGCCACCTCGCCGGGGTCGGCGGCCCGTGGCACCGCGATGACGATCGACCCGTCCGGCAACACGTCCAGCCCGAGCGTGCGACGAGACCGCACCTCGACCCGCCAGGACCAGTGGTCCGGCATACCAATGTCCGCAACAGCGGCCTCGAACGCAGCCGTCATGGCGACTCCCGATGCAGTCTCAGGAAGCGCTCCCGGTTGTTCGTGGCCAGCGCGAGAAGCTCGTCCGCGGTCCTGCGGGCGGCGTCGGGCGGGAACTCCTTTTCTTCCACCAGGTCCTTCAGCCACCGCCTTCTGACCTGCTCCCGCACCGCGTGGTTGTACAGGAAGTTCGGTCGCCCCACCTCGGCGCCGATCCGCGTCGCGAGGTCACGAGCAACCCATACCAGGTCGAGGCTCACTGTCGCCTCGGGGAGCTCCTCGGCCAGGCGTTCCAGCAAGCTGTGGATGGGTCTCTCGGTCCACCGGTCGAGGTCGTGCTCGGCCGCGACGTACTCGGCGACCAGCGTCTCATTGCGGAGTCCGAGCAGATCGAGGACCGCCTGCCCGTAGTCGTGCTCCTCCTCGAGCTCTCGGAGGATCTCCTCCAAACGTTCGCTCAGCCGCTGGTAGGTCACCGGGTCCGCGCCCATCCGCGTGCTGAGATGCTCGCGCAGCGCGTGCTTCATCTCCAGCGCCCGCGCCCGGTCGTCGGGCAGCGCGTCGACCTTCTCGGCGAAGTCGCTCGCCGTGATCTCCACCGGCGGGATGCGCTGGACCACCCCCTCCGCACGGATGTGCGCATCGATCAGCTGTCGGATCTTCGCGCCGTACCGGTACGGGCTGAACTCGACCCGGGAGTCGCGGTAACGCCGCCGCGCCAGGTACTGCACGGTTCCCAACTGGCGGGCGATGTCCCGGTACGCCAGGGCCTCCGGACGCGGCAGCACGGCGTTGAGGGCGCTGAGGAACGTCCTGGTGATGTCGTCGAACAAGGCACGCAGTTCGGGATCGTCCAGTTGGGCGAGCAGTTCCTCCCGCTCCGCCGCGGTCGACAGGGATTGAATGCCACGCCCGGCCAACAGCCGCATCACGTTCTGGTGCTGCTCGCGCAACTCCGGCACGACGGCCTGATCGAGCGGAGCCATGATCGAGCTCGGCAGGGCGTCGCCGACGACCCGGGTGAGGTGGTCCGGGTCGTAGTCGGCCAACGCCTGCGCCAGCTTCGCCGAGATCGCCACGTAGTCGACGACCAGGCCGAACTCCTTGTACTTCCGCGGCCGGTTCGGCCGGGCGATGGCCTGCAGGAGCTCGACGCTCTTCATCTCGCGGTCGACGTAGAGAATCTGCTCGACCGGGGCGTCGAACCCGGTGAGCAGCATCGATCGCACCACGATGAACGCGATCGGCTCGGCGGGTGCACCCTCCCGGTACACCGCGTCCGTTCCCGCCTGCCGGCCGACCGCTCGCCCGTCCCACGGATCTCCGCCGCCGTCGTGGATCGGGTGCCGGTGACGCAATTCGCCGGACAGGTCGGACCACGCGGCGTCCGGCTCGGCCAGCATGACCTCGCCGAGACCCTGCTTGAAGCGGGAAATGTGATCACGATGACGGTCCCGATCCGTCCAGAGGGCCCAGTCCGGATCATCGGGCGTGGTGCCCTTCGAAATGACCGACACCACGGTGATCCGCGATAGCAACGCGCGATTCTGCAGGGTGGTCAGCAGGAGTTGGGTCTCCTCGTCCGCCTCGTCCCAGGCCAGCGGGTCATGTCGAATCTCCGCCGGAAGGTCGTCCGCCGCGGCGAGGAGCCGATCCCTCGCTTCCAGCAAGGCGCGCCGGTAGCGCACGGCAGCCTTCCGGGACACCGCAACGACCTGCGCGGAGAACCTGTCCGGCAGGGCGTTGCGCACCCAGTGCCGGAGCATGTCCTCGGCCTTGGCCCGGATCAGGTCCTCGGCCTCGAGCACCTCCTGGCGCCGGGCGAACTGGTCGATCGCCGCGGCGCGTTCCGGGCCACCCTCGGGCACGGCCGCGAGGAACCGGGCGTCCAGGATGGCCCGGTCGATCAACTCTGCGGGAGCCTCCCTGGACTCGTAGCGCAGCGGGACGACCGTGCCGTCGCGCTCGGCATCCTTGAGGGTGTAGATGTCCAGCATCGGACCGAAGATGTCCTCGGTGCGTTTCCTTCGGCCGCGCAGGATCGGGGTCCCGGTGAACCCGATCAGCACCGCGTGCGGCAGCTTCGCCCGCAGCCGGGCGTGGAGCCAGGCATCCTGGGACCGGTGCGCCTCGTCGACCAGCACCACGATTTCGTTGCTGTCATTGGCAAGCCGGGTGTTCAGCCGGGAGCCTGCCGGCCCGTCGAGGGCTTCCTCCGTGCCGTCGTCGAGATCCTCGTCCCGCTGCGATTTCTGAATGGTCACGAGAACCAGGTCCGGAGTCGCCCGGGCCAGGTGATCATGGGCGTCGTCCACCGACGTGGCCCGCCGCGGGGTCTGACCGGTACTCCCGAGCGTCTGCAGGATCTGGTCTTCCAGGTCGAGCCGGTCGGTCACCACGACGACCTTGAATCCGCGGAGTTCCTCGTGCCCGCGCAGCACACGCACCAGAAAAGTCATCGTGAGGCTCTTGCCAGAACCCTGGGTGTGCCAGGTGACGCCGCCACGGTGGTCCGCCACCGTGCTCGTCGTCACGGCTCGCTGCCGTTCGAGCAACCGAGCGATCATGCGGCGCACCGCGCGGTACTGCTGCCACCTCGCCACGATCTTGATGGTTCGACCCTCGAGCGAGTGGCCCACCGTGTAGTCGCGAATCAGTTCGAGCAGGACGGCGGGCCGCAACATCTCGCCGGCCAGGATCTCCTGTGCCAGCAACGGCTGGTCCGCGGGCTTGGCTACCTCGTCGCGAATGACCGCATCGGAATTCCGGTCCACCAGCCGCCATGGCGCGAAGTGCTCGTGTGACGAGGTGATAGTGCCGTACCGCGCACCCTCCCGGTCGGTGCCGACCAGCAGCTGAACGAACCTGGTCAGGTCCCGCACCGCGGTGGCCCGACCGGCACCCGCGTAGCCGAGAAGTTGGGTGACCGCATCGTCCACCGCGGTCGGCCCGGGGTCCTTGCACTCGATCACCGCGAGCGGCAGACCGTTGACGAACAGCACCAGATCGGGCACCACGTAGGCGTTCGGCCCGTCCGGGGTGTCGATCCGGAACTGCGACACCACGAGCAGATCGTTGCGGTCCGGGTGCTCCCAGTCGACCAGCCTGACGGGTTGACGGACACCGCCGTTCCAGTCGGGCAGACCGGGAACGGTCAGCTCCGACCCGGTCAGCAGCTCGGTGAAGGCGATGTTGCCCAATACGCCGGCTTCCGGGTCGCGGACGACCTGGTTGACGATCGCGCCGATCCGGTCGCCGTCCAGCCACGGCTGGCCGTCCGGCCCGACGTTGATGTTCCGTAAGGCTTCGCGGAACCGCTCGAGCAGGACGACATCGACGTACGTCTGCCGGCCTGACTCGTCCGACCCCGGCGTGTACTCACCCGGACCGGCGTGGCGCAGGTGTGTCCATCCCATCGCCACGAGTTGGTCGATCAGCGGCCGTTCGACCTCGTCCCGTTCCGGTTGCAACGCGTCCCCTACGGTAAGACGATCACTTCGCCGTCATCCATGATCACGCATAACCCAGCTCGGTCAGGTAACCCGCGAGCGTGCGTGTCGCGGCGTCCCGCTCAGCCTCCAGCTGGGACAGCGACACGGCGTACTTCGCGCTCCACAGGTTGAACGCGGCCACCAGCTCACCGCGGCCGGCGGCCAGGTAACGGTCCACCCGGTGGGCCAGGTCACGCTCGAAAACCTTCAGCACGATGCCGGTCACGGCGCCGGACGCGGCGGCTTCCTGCGCGGCCACCTGGAGCTGTTCCTTGAACAGCTTCTCCAGCTTGTTCCGCTTGGTCCGGGCGGCGGACACCTCCTTCCTGAGGCGTTCCACCTCGGCGGGGGTCACTTCGCCGTCCTCGGCGTCATCGACCGCTTCCTCGTCGGCGTCCTCCTCGTCCTCACCGTCCAGCGCGGACTTGGCCTTCTTGTAGGCGGCCTCCGCGTCGGCGAGGGCGGCGTCGGCCTTCTCCAGCGCGGCGAGGAAGTCCGGCAGCAGGTGCGGCACGACAGGGTGGTCCAGGGCCTTCCGGCGCTCGGCGGCGGTCGGCTTCCTGAGTTTGCCGTTGGGCTGCTCGACGGGGTCCAGCATGGCCTCGATGGTGTCCACCCAGCCGTCCAGCACCCGCTCGAACCCACCGGCCGCCAGGGCCTTGAGGTCGTGACGGTTGTCCATCCACCACCCGGCGACGATGCCGCCGGTGGTGAACTCGTCCAGCACCCCGAGCGGAACGAGCGCGCCGGAGAAACCGTCCAGGAGGTCCTTCCTGAGCAGCATCAACCGTTTGTGCTCCGGCAGCTCGACGACCAGCTTCGCCTCCTTCCCCCACCAGTCGCCGTAGGCCGCGCGCAGTTCGTCCTCACGCACGGCGGCCAGGCCGGCAATGCGCTCGGCGGTCAGCTTCGGGCCTTCCGGCAGGAAGTCGTAGTAATCCGGGTCCGCCGGCTCCCGCTCGGCGAAGAGCGTGTGCACGTCGACGCCGAACGCGGAGAACAACCGCTCCTTGGCGGTGACCTCGGCCTTGGGTACCCCGCCGTGCAGATGCGCGCGCACGTCCTGCGGCTCTGGTGGCGGGGCGTTGTCCACGTACCGGCGGATGTTCAGGTTGGCGTCCTCGGCCAGCAACTCGTCGACCGACACCGCCTTCGAGTAGCCGGAGATCTCCCGCCACTCGTGGAACGTGGTGACGATCTTCTCCACGTGCTCCGGTCCAAGGTCGTTCTGGGCGCGACCGGAGGTGTAGTCCCGGTCGGCGTTGATGAACAGCACCCGCTTCTGCCGGCGCGGATCTGTCTTGCCGCCGGGACTGCGCAGCACCAGCACGCAGGCCGGGATTCCGGTGCCGTAGAACAAGTTCGGCCCAAGACCGATGACCGCCTCGATGACATCGGCCGCCAGCATCTGCTCACGTATCATCCGCTCCGCCCCGCCCCGGAACAGCACACCGTGCGGCATCACCGTGGCCGCGATACCCCGCTGCTCCAGCACTGCGATCATGTGCTGGACGAACATCAGGTCGGCCTTCTTGCCGGTCTCCGGCGCCCAGCCGAACTGCATCCGCGCTTTGAACGTCACCTCATCCGCCTTGTAGTTCAACGAGAACGGCGGGTTGGACAGCACCTTGCTGAACCGGCGCAACCGGGAGCTTGCTTCCTGATGCAGCGGCTCGATCAGGGTGTCCCCGTTGCGTAGGTCGGCATCGCCGGCGCGGTGCAGCAACAGGTTCATCTTGGCCATGGCCCAGGAGGTACCGCTCTTCTCCTGGCCGAACAGGGCGAGCTGCTCGACGTCGCCGCCGTGCTCCTCGACATGTTCCTTGGCCAGCAGCAACATGCCGCCCGATCCAGCGCACGGGTCGTAAACGCTGTCCCCCGGCTGAGGGTCGACCAGCCGTACCATCATTCGCACGACCGACCGCGGGGTGTAGAACTCGCCACCCTTTTTGCCCGCCGAGTCGGCGAACTGGCCGATGAGGTACTCGTAGGCTGCACCGAGCATGTCCGGGAACTCGAAGTCGACATCCCGCAGCCGGTACCGGTCGAAGTGGTGAATCAGGTCGACGAGCTCGCGGTTGGTGAGCTTGGTCTGACCGGTCTCCTTGCTGAACTCGATGTGCCGGAGCACTCCACGCAGCGTGCTCCGATTTCCGTTCTCGAGGGCCAGCAGCGCCTTGTCGAGCTCGCTACCGACGTTGTCATTCTTGGCGTCGAGCTGGTTGAGGCCCCTCGGCGGATCGGCGTCGCGCGCACTCCGCAGGTGCGGACCTTTCCACCATCGCGCCTGCGGCGGAACGTAGACGTGATCCGCGTACGCCTCCTCATTGTTCGCCCATTCCAGGGCCTTCGCGACGTCCCCACCCTTGCGCTTGAGCATCCTGTCGTAGCTGGACTGCCACTGCGGCTGGAACTCGTCCGAGCAACGCTTGAGGAACAACATCCCGAAGATGAAGTCCTTATACTCAGACGCGTCCATCTTGCCGCGTAGAATGTCGGCCGCGGTGAACAGATGCCGCTCCAACTGGGACAACGTCAGCCTGGCCACGTGCCTCCCTCGGTCCTGAAGTCCTTCACCTTACTCTCAGCGCTCGATGATCTTGAGCGCGACCAGCAGTTCCCACATGTCGGTCGAGGGATCGCGGCACAGCGGATCGCAATGATCAGCATGTCCGTCGTTCTCGTTGCACGCCGGGTTCGGGCAGTCGTTGGTCAGCTTCCTGGCGCGCTTGGCGGCCACATTCTCCTTGCCCTTGAGCGCCTCGACACGCTCATTTCGAATGCTCTTGTCTCCGTTGGGTTCGAACGTCTCGAACGCAGGATGTTTCCGGAGCTTCTCGTGCACAATGACGCTGGACCCACCCTGCGCCCCCGAGAAGGCAGCAAGATGCAGCAGCAACCACAAGTCGAACGAGGGATGGGAGAACCCGATGCGGACATCATTTTTCTTGGCTTTCGCGATGGCCTGAGGGATCCCAACGTGCTCATCGCGGTCAAACAACGCCCAGAACTCGTCTTTCTCATCCCCCTCGTCCTGGCTGCGCTGCGCCAGCACCGCCTCGACGACTTCCCTTGGCTTCAGCCCTTTGCTCCGCCACAGCGGATGGATCCGAAACCGCAGATCCCGCCCGAACTCGTCATTGAGATAGCTCAGGTAGTCAGGCTCGGTGGACGCTCCCTCGACCGCGACATAGAAGACGCGCTCCTCGCGCGGTGGCCGGGGACCCGGATGCAGGGGCCTGTCCGCGTTCGGGTCGGTGCGTCGCTTCTTGCTCACACCGCGCTCTCAACCAGGTAGGCAACCTCCCGCGCCAGCTCCCCGGACGTCACTCGCGGGACGCCGCCGTAGCGACCGCGCAGATACCCGCGTTCAAGGTTCTCCTCCTTGCGCGGATGCGCGTCGATGAGCGGGTACAGCTCGGTTTCGCCGGTCTTGCGCTTGGTGGTGATCCACACCTGGTCCCGGCTGAGCGGGCGACCCACCGTGCCCTGGCCCAGCAGCGTCGCGTCATGAGTCGTGAACAGCAACTGAGCCCCGGTCCGGTTGGCCTTCGGATCCTGGAACAGCCGGATCACCTCAGCAGCGAGCACCGGATGCAGGCTCGAGTCGAGTTCGTCGGCGAGCAGCACCCGCCCCTGGTCGAGCACCTGCAGAACCGGCCCGAGGAACGCGAACCAGGCGTGCGTACCCAGCGACTCCTGCGTGACGAAGTCGAACGCCACTGGCTTGCCATCACCCGCCCGGTGCAGCAGCCGCACCTGCTGCTCACCGGGCGCCGCCGCGTCGACCTCGAGACCGACGATCCCCAGGTCAGCGACGCGCAGCAGCGACTCGACGAATTTCCGGTAGCCGGCGCCTTTGCGCCGGTCAAGCAGCATGTCCCTGGTGTACGCGACCCGCTGGGACACATCATCTTCCGAGGTCACCGCCCACAGGTTGTCGACGAACCAGCGGTGCACCGCCCCGAGCTGGGGATTGTTGAACGTCGCACCGACCGAGAGGAACAGGGCGTTCGGCCGGGTGAGCTCCACAAGCCGTTCCTTGACCCCCTTGAGGCCCTCACCGGGGAACCGGAACTCCTCGCCGCCCTCCCGCTCGGCCTCGCGGTCGAACCAGATCTGCTTCCGCCCGTTGGGGTAGGCGTGCAGCCACTCCGCCTCCACCCGCTCGTCGGACAGCTCGAACCCGTAGGTGTAACGGATCTTGTTCTTGCCAAGGAGCAGGTCGACCTCAAACAGGGTCGTCTCATCGCGGCATGCTGGATCGAGGGCGAACGGCTCCCTGGGCACGCCGCTGTAGCTGACCCAGTCCGCCATGGAGCTGAGCACGGCGTGCCGCATCGCCCGAAGGGCGCTGAGCACGTTTGACTTACCCGAGGCGTTGGCTCCGAAGATCCCGACAGTCGGGATCACCCCGATCTCCCGGCCATCGAAACGGACCCCGGTCCGACGGACCGCCTCGCCGTCGAGCCCACCCGAGAGGAAGGAGAGCGTGTGCTCCTCACGTATCGACCGGTAGTTGGCGACCCGGAACGTCAGGAGCATGATCTACCTCCCTCACCCGCCTCAAACCCGCGTTTAACACCGCCTCATGCAGGAAGTCTACCCCATGAGTCCCGAAACAGGCACTCTGACCTGGTCAGGAGCCTAGACCCGGTGACCCACCAGCTAGTCATCACAGTAGCGAGCCAAGATACCCACACGACGACCCGTCCGGGCTACGCCCCGCAGCCGATCGGGGTCAGCCAGCAAGGTCCGCCTTGACCCGCACCCGACCCGTCAACAGGTCAGACACCAATCCTTGCTTGACCGCCTGTTGCTTCTCAAGTGAAGCTCGCACACTGCGAACCTCGACTTGAAATGATTCATAAGCACGCGCAATTCTGTGCTGCTCGGCTGGCTCGGGCACCGGAATCAAGAGTGGACGCAAGTCTTGTAGATTAATATTCTTCTGCGCACTCTCGGGAGCACCTGCCTCCAATAACGGTTTGGCCAACCGCAAACATAGTTCGATAAATCGACCAACGTGCGGCTGCTGCACTACGACTCCAACAATCGAGTCCGGAAAGTACATGGGACGCCCAAGCGTTGCCGTATCTCCGATGTTAGCAGCGATAGTGACAGCAATAGTGCCCGCCGGGAAGCAAGAGCTCACGCTCGCACCGAGATCGTTGAGAGACTGGCTAGCCTCAAGGATAGGCTCATCGCCAGCTGCAACGATATCTCCTGTTTGAATGAATGGATGCTCACCACCGTAATAGCGTGGATCATTTCTCGGCCGGGCCGTGAACTTCCCCCGCGACACCTCCGCAACCGACTCCAGCGGAAGCATTTGCCATTCAGGCGTGCGACCCTCGTGCGTGCTGCCACCTCCGCCTGTGTGGCGGGCAATCAAATCGCGAATCAATCCCAACTTGGCCCGCTCCAGCTTGGCAATCACCCGCTCCTTTGAGCAGATGGCATCATCGATGGCATCAAGAACGTCCGCGATTTTTCGCTGCTCACTGATCGGAGGAAGACTCAGAATGAGTCGCTCAAGCTTCGATTTGTTTAGTGTGGCTCCTTTGACAGCCTGGTCCACGATCGCACCATTCGCAACGCCAGGCAATACATGATACAACCACCTGTCATCGACTTGCTCCCGGCGACCTTCGATCGCGACAATAGCTTCGTTTGTGTAAAGATCAATGGCAGCACGCGCAACTCGGCCAATTGTCAGCTTGAAGCTCATGAGGAGCGTACCTGCCTTTATCAGGCTGACGGAGCTACTCTGGACGCCCGACTCAGAGATCCTTTCAGCCGTTTTGAGAACGGGACTCGTCCTGAGATCGGCGATTGATGCCCAGGCATACCCGCTGTTCGCATCAGACCAATAACGAGGCACGTTGCGAGACGGAGTTGCGCCAAACCTCAATCCCGCTACGTCAGCGAGCCGGACAGGGCGCCAGCCAAGAACATCACTCACCTGAATCACCCAATGGCGACGGCCCGTTCGCAAACATCGGCATCATTGCAATCCCTAGGTCTGGAGTCGCACGACTAGCCGACTCTTTGATCAGCATACTCGGCGACTCAGGTAGTACCCTATCGGCTCAGACCGGGCATCTATCTCACGTCAGCTGCTTGGTGAAGGTGGACCAATCGCGGCACGGGAACCTCAGCACTGGACCAACCGCGTAGTGCTTGGAGTCGCGGACGCCGACGCGGCTGGGGAGGCGGGCCACCTCGACGCACTCGGCGTTGCCGGAGCTGTGGGTGGACTTGCGCCAGGTGGCTTCGGGGAAGGTGTGGGCGGACATCGGGAGGTCCTTTCAGACGGCCTGCGCGAACTGCTCGGCCACCTCCCCGATGAGCCTTCGAGACTCCACTGGGCCCAGGGCAGCAGCCTGCAGCCGGTTCCACAGACCAACGTAGTTTCGCACTGCCTGCTTGTCATCGATGTAGCGCGCGTCGTCGTAGCTTTCGACGTAGGCGAACTCCAACGGCGATGCGGTCCCGGGGCTTGGGATCTGCAGGAGGGTAAACCGGTAGGCGACTCGGCCCACGTAGGTCGGCGCGTCGAACGGCAGCACCTGTATCTGGATGTTGCGCTTGCGGCTCAGCTTCTGCAGGTGCACCAACTGGTCACGCATGACGGCCGGACCTCCGACAACCCGCCGGAGGCAGGACTCGGACAGGATGAAGCCGAACTCCGGCGGATCATCCTTGGTGAAAATCCGCTGGCGCTCCTTACGGGCGCGCACTCCGTGCTCGATGTCCCGTGTGTGCTCGTCACGGTCGAGTTCGGACTGCAGCGCTCGCACGTAAGCCTCGGTCTGTAGCAAGCCCGGCATGACCTCCACGTTGGTTGATCGGATCTGCTCGGCGTCCTGTTCGAGGTCGACGAACATGCGGAACCACTCGGGGAAGACCTCGCGGTAGCCGGACCAGCGGCCGCGTTCGCGGCTGTTGCGGGCGAGTTCGAAGAGGACCTCGCGACGGTCGGGGTCGATGTCGTAGTAGTCGAGGAGCAGGGTGAGGTCACCCTTGCCGAGGCCACTCTGGCCGAGCTCGATGCGGCTGATCTTGGTGGCCTTGTTGCCGATCACGTCGGCGGCTTCGGCGGGTGTCCGACCGAGCTTCTCGCGGGCGCGGCGGAGCTCGTTGCCGAGGAGGAGCCGGCAGACGGTCTGGGTGGGCATGGCCGGACGCTATCCGGCGGTCGGCGCGTCGGACCATCACCTGATCGTGTGCTTCGTAACTTGGACAGGAGCTATCTGCTGCGGACGAACTTAGGATCTCATTTTATGTCTCCCAAGGAGTGTCATGCTGACCGATGACGAGGTCCTCGCCCGCTACCCGGGTCTG
Organism: Actinophytocola sp.; assembly: GCF_036002505.1. Classification (GTDB taxonomy): domain Bacteria; phylum Actinomycetota; class Actinomycetes; order Mycobacteriales; family Pseudonocardiaceae; genus DASYTH01. The sequence goes on from NZ_DASYTH010000286.1 coordinate 19,905, forward strand.
CGGCCGCTGCTGGAGATGGAGCCACCGTGGCGGTTCGGCGAGATCATCGGCACTCTGGTAGGCGGCAAGCGGGAGAGCCGCTGGCGCGTCGACACCCTGTTGATCAGCGCCGAGGACCGGACCGTCGCGAGCCGGCGCCCGACGCGACGGCGGACCCGACACCCAGCGTCGGAAGTGGACTTCGTCGGCTCGCTGGACGATGCCGTTCGGCTCCTTCAGGACGATCGCAGGTCGTGACCGCGACCCTGGTGCGATGAAAGCGTCACTCACCCCGGCCACGGTGAGGGACGACGCTTTCGTCGCACTGCTGCGGCAGGATGTGGCCGTGCACCACGCGACCGCTGTTCGACGCCTTCGAGCGATCGCCGAGAGCTGCCAGGAGCTGATGCGGTTCCCGGTCGACGAGCCCATCATGCACTCGGCCTATGCGTTCGGGGCGGTGCTCGACGGGACCGGCGACCAGGACTTCGTTCAGGTGGCGTTCGTGCTCGACGTACCGACCGACGAGCTGACGTGGGGTACGCGGCCGCGGTCGTACCCGTGGTTGGCGCACCAGCTTCGCCTCGACCGGACTCCGGTGGACAGCTACTGGCGGCCGGCGGCGTGGCCGGTGTCAAACCATGTCATCCGCCGGCCGCTGCGCATCTGGTCGACCGATGGCGTGGACGAGCGTGCGCTGGACGCACTCACCCGCGGGGAGGCTGCCCCGTTCCGTCTGCCAGCGCCGTCGGGGGATGAGCTGGTCGCACAGTTGGCGACCGAACTCGACGCGAGCTTGGCTCACCTCAAGCGAGTACGAGACGGTTTCTGGGAGCGGGACTGGCGCGCCGAACACAAGGGCGACGGCATCCACCCGGAGCAGTATCTATGGGATGCCGTGCACGGTTACCTGGATCTGCTCGAGGCCGCGGAGGCCGGCGAGCGCTGACCGAGGCCGGCGCGGTCGAGGCGGTCGATCAGGCTGGGCTTGCGGCGATGGGTGAGGCGTAGCTCCTGGACGCGGCGTTCGAACTGCTCGGCTCGGTCGGTGCGCTCGCCGACGGCGCGGAGGTCCTCGAGCAGGGCGACGGCTGAGTCGTATTCGGACTGTTTCTTGGTGTCGATCAGCTCGCTGACCTGCCGCCAGATCCGTTCTTCTTGCCGGGCAACGGTTTCCAGCCGCTTCTCGCGGGCGGTCGCGGCGGCGAGCTCACGCTGGGCGCGCTCTTCGGCGCGTTGCCGCTCGGCCTCACGCTCACGCGCCACGCGGTGAGTTTCCGCGGCGGTCAGCAGCTCGCCGACCGTTCGGTGGCCGGCGTGGGTGCCGGCCGGACCGTTCAGGCCGCGCAGCAACTCGGTGCGCACGCCGCCGCCGTCGCCCTGGATCACGCGGACCAGCAGGTCGTTCTTCTCCCGCTCGGGCAGCCGGTCGACCCAGCGCGCGACCACCGCCTCCGAAAGGTCCGCCACCCGCAAGGGTTTGCTCGCGGTGGCGGCCACGTCCAGCAGATCGGCGTCGATGCGCAGGAAGTCGGCGAGGCTTGACAGCGAGGCGCTCAGCGACCGGAGTCCGGCCGGGACCGGCGGCTCCACCTCGTCGTCGTCGAGCTCTCCGGACTGCGCGGACAGCAGCCACGAAAGGTACAGCGCGCGGAGATCACCGGTGGCGAGCTCGGCGCGGGCCGGGACGAGCGAGGTCAGCCAGCCCTCGCCGGTCTCCACCCAGCCACCGCTCTCGTCCTCCGACTGGAAATCGAGGATCACGTGATCACCGGCGGGGCGGGCCGACACGTAGTCACCGTCGCAGTAACGCTGCGCCGTCTCGAGGTTGAGCACCCGCGCCGGCAGCCGGAACATCAGCCGGTGCGTCCCCCAGTTGGCCAGGTACAGGAACGCGTCGAAGTACCGCTCCATCAACACCGGTGGATCACCGCGGAAATCGCCCCAGTGGTACTCGTTCACGAAGCTCGTCGGCGTGATCTGCGCCCGGGTCGAGAGGGCGCGCAACTCCCGGAGCTGCCGGTCGTCCAGTGGCCGGTCCACGGCCACGAACTCGTAGTACTGGTACTCGCTCACGGCGCGAGGTTATCGGAGGCCGCACCCTGGCCGGGTCGGCGACCGGTTCGCCCGGGAAC
>NZ_DASYTH010000287.1:0-31902 GCF_036002505.1 Actinophytocola sp.
GGGCGACCACATTGCCCCGATCCCCGGCACCAAGCGGGTCTCCCGCGTCGAGGAGAACACCGCCGCCGACGGCATCGAGCTGAGCGCTGAACAGTTCGAACGGCTCAACAACCTCACTCTGCCCGCCGGCGAGCGCCACAACGAGACGACCATGGCCGCCATCGACCGCTGACTGAGGGTGCAGGCCTACGAGGGCCTAGCCGTGAAGCGCAACCCTGGTGTCGATGAGCTCGGCGAACAGGTCGCCGAACTCATCGGCGCGGCCCAGGACGTTGTCAAAGACCTGTTCGCGGTGCTCGATGACACCTGCGCGTCAATCGCGGCGCACTGAGCCACCGGTTCACGGGCCTGCGTCGACGATGACTGGAATTCCGAGCTTTACCGGGCGGACGGCTGTCGCTCGCGTGCCCGGTCGAGCTGAACGAGTTTCTGGATCGCCTTGTCCAGGCTGCTTTGCAAACCCTGTACCTCACCGGGCCAGCCATTCATCCGTGCTTCCTGGACCCGGTCGTTCAGATTCTCGATGATCGCTGCCAGCCGCGGGCGTGCCGCGAGATCCAGCCGCCGGCTGGGACACCGGATACAGGCTTGACCGAAATGATCTTCGAGCAGGTCTGTGTCAAGTTCGAAAGCAGCGTGCCGACCCGGGGGGACACTTGGATCTTCGCGGAGCATGACACTCGGCGTGTCGCGGTGTTTGCTGCGATGCAGCACAGCTACCGGCTGATGATCCGCGGTCCGGTGCGGCTGATACACAGTCGTACGCTCCTGAACACCGCCGTCGAGTGGCTGCGGCAGCATGACTACGGGGTCGTGACGGTGGACGCCTCCTGGCTGATCACCTCCCGCATGTTTGGTGACGTGGGCTCGGCATTACGCCCATACGTTGCTCGAGGTGGTGGCCGAGCGGGTATGGCCGGCAGCCTTGCTCGGCAGGCGCCTGATCTGCCTCGTGCAGTCCGACAATCCCTCCCTGAGCCTGCGACGGATCGGATGTGGACCTTGCCCTGGTTCGATCAGGAGCAGGTGTGGATACTTTCCAGTCGCGGCACTTGGGCTGGGTCAATCCGGAGTAGTGGGCATCTGCGTTTTCGTGCGCGCAAGTGGTTCCGTGGTCGCGGCCGCAATGGCGAAAGCGAGGAGACCCGCTCCTCCCACTTCAACATATAGCGCACTGGGGGGCTTGCGGCAAGACCCGGGTCATGCCGCAGAATTGCCGACCTGAAGCCAGGACCTGGGGAAATGGAGATTCACAGTGCGTGTGTTGTTGACGACGTGGGGATCGCGCGGGGACGTCGAACCGCTGGCGGGACTCGCGGTGGCGTTGCGGGAACTCGGCGCGGAGGCGCGGGTGTGCGCGCCGCCGGACGAGGATTTCGCGAGGCTGCTGGCGCGTGCCGGCGTGCCGCTGGTGCCGCTCGGCCCGTCGGTGCACTCGGTCGTCGCCAACCCGAAGCCGCCGACGGCGCAAGACGCGTTCCGGCTCGCTCCCGAGCTGGTCGCCGCGCGGTTCGACACGCTCGGCGCGGCGGCCGAGGGATGTGACGCGCTGGTGGCGACCGGCCTGATGCCGGCCGGCGCGCGGGACGTGGCCGAGAAGCTGGGCATCCGCTACGTGCTCGCGTGCTTCCACCTGCTCGGGCTGCCGTCGCGGCATTTCCCTCCGGGGAGGCGGCCGGGCACGCCGTCCCCGCAGGACGAGACCGACAACCGGGTGCTGTGGGAGCAGGACGCCCAGCGGGTGAACGCGTTGTACGGCGCGGCGCTCAACAGCCACCGGGCGGCGATCGGCCTGCCACCGGTGGACAACGTCCGCGATCACGTCCTCACCGAGGCGCCGTGGCTGGCCGCGGACCCGATTCTGTGTCCGTCGCAGGGCATGACGGACCTCGACGTCGTGCAGACCGGGGCGTGGTTCCTGCCCGACGACCGTCCGCTCCCGGAAGGGCTGGAGGCGTTCCTGGACGCCGGCGCGCCACCGGTGTACGTGGGCTTCGGCAGCATGGCCTCTTACGCCCTGAAGGACATCGCCCGGGTGGCCATCGAAGCGAGCCGCGCGCACGGCCGCCGCGTGCTCCTCGCCCGCGGCTGGGCCGGTCTGACCCCGGTCGACGACGCCGATGACTGCTTCGTCGTCGGCGAGGTCAACCAGCAGGCACTGTTCGCCAGGGTGGCCGCCGTCGTGCACCACGGCGGCGCGGGCACCACCACGACGGCCGCCCGGGCCGGCGCGCCCCAGGTGATCGTGCCCCAGATCGCGGACCAGCCGTACTGGGCCGGCCGAGTGGCCGAGCTGGGCATCGGTGTGGCACACGGCGGCCCGACGCCGACCGTCGACTCCCTGTCCGACGCGCTCACCACGGCCCTGGCCCCCGAGACCCGCGCGCGAGCCAGGGCCGTGGCCGGCACGGTCCGAGCCGACGGGGCGACGGTGGCCGCGAAACTGCTCCTTGACGCCGCCAGCCCGGAAAGGCCGTCCGTAGCCGTGTGAACCACACGGAATCGTCGAACCGCGCCGCACAAGTTCAAGATCCAACTGGTAGAGCCGGGCACTCCCCGTTGGGCGGCTCGACCACGGGGCAGCGGGCTGGCGCGCGGCCGGGCAGGCCAACATCCTGAAATGCCGCGAGGCATGCGCAGGAATTGGAGCGTGAGGTCGATGCCCTCGACCTCACGCAGCGAGGCCTCGTTCTCGGCGCGTGCGCGGCGGGCCAGCAGGTCTTCCTCGATCTCGTTGAGCCGGGGCAGCATTTTCGGTTTGATGGCGGGCATTTGGGCAGCGCAACAAGCTCAACCGAAATGATCTTGAGCGGGATCTCCGTCAGTAACGGGAAAGGCTGTCACTGACAGTGATTGACGATTCCTTGGACAGCTGGCCGGATCGGCGTGTCGGTGGACGGGTGGAGCCTCGCCTCATGTTGTGGACGGTGCCTCTTGAGCGCCGGTGGGTGCTTGGTCGAGTGGATGCTCACCGTCGTGTGGAGGGCGGACATGGCCGAGTCGCCGTGCGGCCGAGGCCCCGAACGCGGCGAAGTTGGCCCGTGCCTGGGTGAGGCTGAGATCCTTGTTCGGCCCGCCTCGGCCCGCCGTGGCGTCGTGGTCGTCTTGGCCGTCGTCTTCCCAGAAGCAGACCGGGCAGATCTCGTGCCCGCCCCGGGCGTCGAGGGTGAGGTAGCCGCAGCAGGGGCAGGCATAGGGGCCGTTGCCTGCCGGCCGGGAGACGTTGACGAACCGCTCGCCGAACATGGTCGCGATGCTGGTCTGCCGGTGCTTGAGGCTGGTCCGGCGCCGTCGGCGGCGGTCCTTGTCGGGGGTCAGCATCGGTAGTCAAGAGGGCAGATGAGCGCGCGCAGGGCGGCGCGGCTTCGTGGTGGGAGTGCTTGGAGCGCAAGGTCCAGTGTCTCGCGTGTCCGGGGCTCGCAGCAGGGACCGCCCACGGTCCAGTGCGCTTGGTATTGGTCGGCGATGCGGGCATACCGCTGCAACTCCCGGAGCGCGGCGCCGATGTCGGCGGGCCGGAGATGCGTCGCCGCAACGCGGTGAATGTCGGCCAGTGCCCAGCGTGGGAGCCTTGGGATGGTTGAGAATTTCCGATGCGGGCGCGGCCGGACGTGCAGGCTCGCGCGGACAGAGGCTGGCGGTCTACGCGCCATGGCCCTTTCTGAGGGTCGTCACGTCCTGAATCATGCCACAGACCGCAGTCATGCCTGGTCGCTGCCGGGCGCGACTGCCTGCTGGTCGATGGCCTTGGGTGGCCAGCGACATAATGTTCTCCCGGCACGTGAGTTCATGCGTTGAATGCGGCTTACCGCCGCAGGGATTGACGCCATGACCACCCCACCAGATTGCATCGTGGTGAACGGTACACGCCTGGTAAGCAAACGAATGCTCTTGGTCACCGGCCGGGTGAACGTCAGCGGCCGTTCGGCCGTCACTTCTGTGGTCAAGTCGGACGCCATTCGCCCCCGACCCGATGTGCCGGCCGGCCGTTGTGATCAGACCGGTTCAGAGAGCTCTCGTCATGAACACGCCGTTCTGGTCGGGCTGGTAGTTCGCGAACGGCGGGGCAGTGGTTGAACCCGAACTTCTCGTACAGTTTGCGGGCGGGCAGGTAGAACTCGGCGGCGCCGGTTTCGAGGCTGAGCCGGGTGAATCCCATGCCTCTGGCCTGCCAGGGCCTCGCCGTCCATGACCGACCAGAACATGATGTCGGGCTTGCGGAGCGCGTCCAGATCGAGTGCGTGCTTGCTCTCCGGGGGAGTGCCGGACAGCATCTCCCGGATGTGCTCGTCGAGGATCCGGGTGATCTCGGGACCGGAGAGGTCGTCGACGACGATCTGTTCCCCCTCGCACCCACGTGCGGAGGCCGTTGGCCGGCATACCTCCACGAACCGCGCGCACCCGCGCGCTCGCCGGCGACCTGCTCGCCGACGTGTGCCACGACCTGGTCATCCCGTCCGGCACGGCACCCGACGATGAGCATCCCGAAACGACCCTGCGAGAACTCGTCGACGGCTGGAGCGTCGACCGCATCCACCACCTCGGCGCCGCGCCCGGCGACATCGCCGCACACCTGCGCGACGGCCTGGAACCGACCCGGCGCACGGTGACCGACCACGTGGCGCTGCACCTCGTCGCCGACCGCGCCCGCACCCCTGCCGGCCGAGCGACCCGAACTGTTCCGCGGTCGCCATCTCCTCCTCGCCGAGCACCCTGACGACCACGCCGCGCTCGCCCGGCCCGCCGACCTCGGTGCCGACCTGCGCGATCTCGCCGACGGCGCCCGACAGTTGACAGGCGTCAAGTTCATCAGCGAATATTGAGTCAATGAACAATGAGCTAAATGAGAGCCTTGGCCGGCGGGCAGCGGTGCACGCCGCGCTGGCGGATCCGGCTCGGCTGGCCATTGTGGACTCGTTGCTGGTCGGCGATGCGTCGCCATCGGAGTTGCAGGCGTTGCTGTCCATGCCGTCCAACCTCATGGCGCACCACCTGGGCGTGCTGGAACGAGCCGGGGTGATCCGGCGATCCCGTTCCGAGGGCGATCGCCGCCGGGTCTACCTGAGCGTGGTGCCGGCGGTGCTGGACGCCCTGGCGCCCGTCGTCGCCCGGCATGCGGCCCGGGTTGTGTTCGTGTGCACGGAGAACTCGGCCCGCTCGCAGCTCGCGGCGGCATTGTGGCGCCGGCACAGCCGGGTTCCCAGCGCCTCGGCCGGAACCCACCCGGCACCGCGCGTCCACCAGGGTGCGGTCGCCGCGGCCCGCCGGCACAAGCTGCCGCTGCGCGCGATGATCCCGCGCCAACTTGATGACGTACTCCAAGCAGATGATCTGGTCATTGTCGTGTGCGACAACGCCTACGAGGAACTTGGCGCGGACGTCCGCCGGCTGCACTGGTCGGTCGCCGACCCGGCCCGATCCGGCGCCGAGGACGCCTTCGACGAAGCCATGGCCGACCTCACCCACCGCATCAGCCGCTTCGCCCCCGCCGTTCACCAACCCAAGGAGGCCTCATGACCGAAACCACGCACCACGACCTGACCATCGACCAGCAACTCGCCCTCCGCACCGCGGCCACCAACCTGGGCCGCGAGTTCGACGGCATCTTCGGCGTCGAGACCATCGAACGGTTCCTGCACTCCTCCTACGACCAGTTCGCCAGCCGCGCCTCGGTACCCAACTTCCTGCCCCTGCTCGCCGAACGCTTCGCCCGGCAGCGCCTGCGCGCACTGGCCAAAGTGGAGGGACTTGCCCATGACGGCCGGCCCATCGTGCTGTTCCTGTGCACCCACAACGCCGGCCGCTCCCAGATGGCCCTCGGCTTCTTCACCCACTTCGCCGGCGACGCGGCCGTGGCCTGGTCCGGCGGCTCCGAACCCGAAAACGAGATCAACCCCGCCGCGATCGCCGCAATGGCCGAGCGCGACATCAACATCTCCGGTGAATACCCGAAGCCGTGGACCGACGAGATCGTCCAAGCCGCCGACGTGGTGATCACCATGGGGTGTGGCGACGCCTGCCCGGTCTTCCCCGGCCGCCGCTACGAGGACTGGGTGCTCGAGGACCCCGCCGGTCTCGACGTCGAGGCCGTCCGCCCGATCCGCGACGAGATCGAACGCCGCGTCCGCCACCTGCTCGACGAACTCGGTGTGCCCGCCCACGACTGACCGTCCTACTGGGACTCGGTGGACCAGCCGCGCACCAGGTGCGCCACGCCCACTCCGACCGCCGCGCCGGCGAGCTGGGCGAGCACGAACGCGGGCACCGAGGCCGGCGCGATCCCGGCGAAGCTCCCGGTCAACGCCCGGCCCACGGTGACCGCGGGGTTGGCGAACGAGGTGGACGAGGTGAAGAAGTACCCGGCGAAGATCCACGCGGGCACGGCAACCGGCACCAGATGAGCCCGCCGGTCCCTGACCAGCAACGTGATCACCAGCAACAACCCGGCCGTGGCGACCACCTCGCCGAGCAACTGGCCCGCCCCGCCCCGGGTCTGCCCCGTCCACTGCACCAGCGTCTGGCCGAACATCGCGTGCGCCAGCACCGTCCCCAGGCAGCCACCCACGAACTGCGCGACCAGATAGCCCGCAGCCGTGGGCCACCGGCAGGCACCCGTCACCGCGGCCGCGAGGGTGACCGCGGGGTTGAAGTGCGCCCCGGACACCGACGCGAACAACGCGATCAGCAGCCCGAGCACCGCCACCGTGGCCAACGCGTTGCACAGCAACTGAAGCAGCACCTGCCCCGGTGCCAGGTTCTGGGCCATCACCCCCGACCCCACCACGGTCGCCACCAGCAACCCGGTACCCAACGCCTCGGCGATCAGCGGACGCAGCAGCACCGGCGCGCTGATCCTGGATTTGGCCGCGATGGTCACCCGCACGCTCCTTGGGGACTATGACGAGGGTCGATGTGCGCGACAGCATGGCATACGGAAATCGGTCCCTGCGCCCACCAGGACGGCCAGGTGCCCTGAAGGACTCCTTCAGGACGCTCAATGACAGCAAGGGTCCCTTCATGACATCACGCGTGTCGTCCACATTTCATCCGGCATTTGCGCACCGTCCATTTGGGGAGGTCGCACGAAGAGCTCCCGTTGTCGGTGCCGAAGGCATCACACTCGAACCCGGTCCGGACTATCGAGCAGGGCGGCCAGCGGGCGCAGGTTCTCCGGCCGCGGCCAGTAGTACACCCAGGTGCCCCGGCGTTCCGAGTTCACCAGCCCGGCCTCGCGCAACACCTTGAGGTGGTGCGAGATCGTCGGACCGGTCAGGTCGAACGCCGCGGTGAGATCGCACACGCAGCTCTCCCCATCGGCCGAGGTGATCAACGACAGCAGCCGGAGCCGCACCGGATCGGCCAGCGCCTTGAACGCCTTGGCCAGATCAACGGCCTGCTCCGGCTCCAGCGGGGCGGCCACCAGCGGCGCGCAACACCCACCCGCCACCGTGTCCACGGCCACTGACTGATTCGACATGCGTCTATCTTGACATTCATCGAATCAGAGTGCAAGGTGGGTGCCGACGCTATTTAGACATCCATCTAGACAGGGTTCGCACCCAGGGGAGACGATCATGAGCACAGGAACCACCGGAGGGTTCGTTGGCGACCCGGCCGAGGCGTTCACTCCGCCCGCGGCGGGCCGCTGCTGCGCCGGCGCCCCGACGACCACCGTGACCGGCCTCGTCCCGGCGGCGATCACCTGCTGCGGCAGCGCCGAGGCTGCCGCCGCGGCCGGTGCCTGCTGTGACCCGGCTGCCAAGGCCGACGCCGTCGAAGCAGGTGCCGGGTGCTGCGGATGAGCAGCGCACCATCGGCACCACGGCGGATCCCGGCTCCGGGCCCGGTCGCAGCCGGCCAAGACACCGGACTCGGCAGCCCTGGTCGGCGCGACCCGCCTGGTCGTGGTGACCGTCCACCACCTCAACACATTGGCAGAAACGAGGAATCCGTCATCATGAACAACACCCAGGAGCTGCCGGTCGCGGTGATCGGCGCCGGCCCGGTCGGCCTGGCCGCCGCGGCTCACCTGGCCGAACGCGCCATCCCGTTCGTCGTCCTCGAAGCGGGTGACCAGGCCGGCGCCGCCATCGCGCAGTGGGGCCACGTGCGACTGTTCAGCCCGTGGCGGCACAACATCGACCGCGCCGCCCGCGATCTGCTGCGCACCACCGGCTGGACCGAACCCGACCCCCGGTACCTACCCACCGGCGCCGAGCTGGTCACCGGCTACCTCGAGCCACTCGCCGCGCATCCCGCCATCGCCCCCGCACTGCGGGTCGGTGCCCGGGTCGAGGCGATCAGCCGGCTCGGCTACGACCGGGTCCGCTCCCACGGCCGCGAGCACGCCCCGTTCGTCCTGCGGGTGCGCGCCGAGGACGGCACGGTCTCGGAGCTGACCGCCCGCGCGGTGATCGACGCCTCCGGCACCTGGCTGACCCCGAACACGCTGGGCGCCACCGGTTTGCCCGCGCACGGCGAGACCGGCGCCACCGAGCTGATCATCAGTGCGCTGCCCGATGTGCTCGGCGCCGACCGGGACCGGTTCGTCAACCGGCACACGGTCGTTCTCGGCGCCGGGCACTCGGCCACGACCACGCTGCTCGCCCTGGCCGCCCTCGCCCACACCGCGCCGCGGACCACCGTCACGTGGGCGATCCGCGCCGGCGACGCCAACCGCGCCTACGGCGGGGGAGCGGCCGACGCGCTCCCCGCCCGCGGCGCCATCGGCACCCGGGTCCGGGAACTGGTACGGGCCGGCCGGATCCAGCTCATCACCGGGTTCTTCACCCACACCGTCCACCCGCGACCCGATGGTGTCGACCTGGTCAGCCAGGACCCCGCCGGCGTCGAGCAGAAGCTCGGCGCCGACCTGGTGGTCAACGCCACCGGCTTCCGCCCGGACCACACCATCGCCGCCGAACTCCGCCTCGACCTCGACCCGATCCTCGGCGCCACCCGTGCCCTCGCCCCGCTGATCGACCCCAACATCCACTCCTGCGGCACCGTCCCACCCCACGGCGTCGACGAGCTGGCCCACCCCGAACCCGGCTACCACGCCATCGGCGTCAAAAGCTACGGCCGCGCACCGACCTTCCTGCTCGCCACCGGCTACGAACAGGCCCGCTCGGTCGTGGCCGCCCTCGCCGGCGACTGGGCCGCCGCCCGCGACGTCCAACTCGAACTCCCGGAAACCGGGGTCTGCTCCACCAACCTCACCCCAGCCAGGCCCGGGCACGGTCTGGCCACCGGGATCAGCGGCGGACTCCTCGCCACCCCCCTGCTGGACACCACCAGCGCCTGCTGCGGGTAGCGGAGCAGGACCCGGGCGCCGACAGCGTGACCCGCCGGCTGCGCTACGGCGACGGTCGAGGTGAGACCGTGCACCTGGTAGCGGTGATCCGGAAGCGGGTGCCGAACGCGGCGAGTTCGGCGGCCGGGGCCGGGCCGGCCGGCCCGGCCATCAGCACATCCACCGCGGTGCTCATGGTCAGGTGGCGGTGGTGCGCCGGTAGCGCAGCACCGCGGTCGGGATGGTGACGGTGAGCAGGCCGGTGATCCAGGCGAGGGCCTGCCAGACGGGGGTGGCGGTGGGTCCGCCCAGGCACAGCGCGCGCAGGGCGTCGACGGTGACGGTGATCGGGTTGAGTTTGGCGAAGGCCTGCAGCCAGCCGGGCATGGTGGAGACGGGAACGAAGGTGGAGCTGGTGAAGATCAGCGGGATGGCCGCGAGCAGCCCGCCGATCCCGGCCGACTCCGGGTCGCGAACCAGCAGGCCGAGCAGGGCGAAGATCCACGAGAACGCCACCCCGATGGCCAGGGCGAGGCCGACCGCGGCGAGGGCGGCGGCGGCGCCGGCGTGGAAGCGGAACCCGATCAGCGTGCCGACCCCGATCATGAGGGCGAGGACGAACAGGTTGCGGATGGCGTCGGCGGCGGTGCGGCCGGCCAGCACGGCGGAGCGGGCCATGGGTAGGGCGCGGAACCGGTCGATCATTCCGGTGGCCAGGTCGTCGGCGATGGCGACGCCGGTCTGCGAGGCGCCGAACGCGATGGCCAGCACGAAGATTCCGGGCAGCACGTAGTCGATGTAGGTGTCGACGCCGGGCGGGTGGACCGCGCCGCCCCAGGTGTAGGTGAACAGCAGCACGAACATGACCGGCTGCACGGTGGCGAACGCGATCAGCGTCGGGACCCGGACCAGCCGGTGCAGGTTGCGGCCGGTGATCGTGGCGATGTTGGCCACCAGCGCACCCGGGTGCGCGGTTGTTGTCGTGGTCATGCCGTCCTTCCCGCCAGTTCGGTGTCGACAGTGGACGATGCGGTGCTGGGTTGGCCGGTGAGGGTGAGGAACACGTCGTCCAGGGTCGGGCGGCGCAGCGCCAGATCCGCGATCCGCACGTCCGCACCGGCCAGCCGCGCGACCACCTCCGGCAGGATCGCCGGCCCGTCGGCGACCGGCAGGACCACCCGACCCGTCGCGGCGTCCATCACGGGTGGGCCGGCGCCGAGGCCGTGCACAGCGGCGGCCAGCGGCGCCGGGTCCGCGCCCGGCGGCGCCTGCAGTTCCAGGCGTTCCCCGCCGACGCGGGTCTTGAGCTCGGCGGCGGTGCCGGTGGCGATGACCCGTCCGGCGTCCATGACCACGATGTGGTCGGCGAGCCGGTCGGCCTCCTCCAGATACTGCGTGGTCAGCAGCAGACTGGTGCCCCGCGCGGTCAACTCGCACAACAGTTGCCACAACCCCAGCCGGCCGCGGGGGTCCAGCCCGGTGGTGGGCTCGTCGAGGAACAGCACCTGCGGCGCGGCGACCAGGCTGGCCGCGACATCCAACCGGCGGCGCATGCCACCCGAGTAGGTGCGCGCGACCCGATCGGCCGCGTCGGCCAGCTCGAACAGCTCCAGCAGCTCACCGGCCCGCCGCCGCGCGGCCGCGATGCCCAGCCCGGCCAGCCGGCCGATCATCCGCAGGTTCTCTCGACCGGTCAGGTAGCCGTCCACCGCGGCGTACTGGCCGGACAACCCGACCACCCGCCGCACCGCGGCCGCCTGCGCCACCACGTCCAGCCCGGCCACCCAGGCTCGCCCGGCATCGGGGCGCAGCAGCGTGGTCAGGATGCGCACCGCCGTGGTCTTGCCCGCGCCGTTCGGGCCCAGCAGGCCGACCACCGACCCGGCCGGCACCTCCAGGTCCACCCCGGCCAGCGCGGTCACCGCGCCGAACCGCTTCACCAGACCCTCGGCCACGATCGCCGGCTGCGCGCCCACGGGCACCTCCGATAGCTAGGATTACTACCTATGCACTGAGGGTAGGATACCTACCTATGAAGGCCGAGGCGCAAGCCCTCAAAGGACACCTCGACGTGCTCCTGCTCGCCACGCTGCGGGATGGACCGCGGCACGGCTACGCGATCAAGGAAACCCTCCGCGACGGCAGCGGCGGCCGGTTCGACCTACCCACCGGCACCATCTACCCCGCGTTGCACCGCCTGGAACGCGCCGGACTGATCACCGGCACCTGGTCCACTGTGGATGGCCGGCGCCGCCGCAGCTACCGCCTCACCACCAAAGGCCAGCGGCACCTGGCCAGCGAACGTGGCAACTGGCGCCAGTTCGCCGCCGCCGTCACCGCACTCCTGGAGCCCACGCCGTGGCCGGCCACACCCTGATCGACGCGCACCTGGCCGCGCTTGCCCGCCGGCTGCCCGCCCGCGCGGTCGATGAGCTTGCCGACGGGCTGACCGAGACCTACGCACGGCACCTGGCCCGCGGCTTCGACCCGACCGCCGCCGCCCGCGCGGCCATCGCCGAGTTCGGCCACCCCGACCAGATCATCACCGCGTTCACCCGGCAGGCCCCCGGCCGGCGCACCGCGCTCGCCCTGCTGGCCACCGGCCCAGGCTTCGCCGCCTGCTGGGGTCCCTCGCTGATCCTCGGCCACGCCTGGACCTGGCCCATCCCCACACCCGTCGCCCTCGCCTTCGGGCTCGCCCTGCTCGCCGTCGTCGCCGCCCTGGTCACCGCCGCTACCAGCCGCCACTCCTACTCCCGCACCCAACTGGCCGCCCCTGGAGCGATCGGACTGGTCCTACTCGACACGGCCGTACTCGCCGCGGTCCTTCTCGCCGCGCCCACCCTGGTCTGGCCCATGGCCCTGGCCATCCCTGCCAGCCTCGCCCGCATCGGCCTCACCGCCCGTACATTCCCGCGCCTGTTGGCTCGGTAACCACCAATTTTCTGACTGGAATCCGCCCTCCCTGATTGTCGGGATGCCCGGATTGGTCACGTTGCCGTGCTGTCGTTCGCGCAGCCGGTCCAGGCTGCGTTCCGGCTGACCTCCAGGCCCTGGACCTCACCGAGCCAGCCTGGGCTGTATCGGTCTGTCTCATATGGACGGTTGGTCGGTCGTGGGGATCGGATCTAGGGGCCGATCAGGAAGAGTGTGCCTGCGGCGAGCAGTCCTCGACATCCTCAATTACCTCGTCCGAGGAATCGGTGATGGTTGGGACCGGCACGAAATCGCAGAAGTCGCAGCCCAGACGATCCAGCAAGCACAAGAATTGTACGGGCCCCCCGAATACCAACTCCTACACACAACTCTCGCCGTGAAGATACGCGACGCGGTGGGTATCCAACCCGACTTGGCTCAAATTAGCGCGCACCTTCCGGGCCGTGGATCTGTTCAGGGCGTGGCGTAGGTCGTCGGGGAGAGGGCGGCCGTGAGGGTGTGGTCTCCGGCCGCGATGTTGGATCGGCCGGGGTGACGTAGCCCGTGAGTCCGGCCAGCGCCCCGGCCTTGGCCTCCAGGGTCCGGTTGACGCTCTTGGCGGCCCGGTGAGCTGGATGAACCGTTCCCGTTCACCGGGGGAGTTTGACTAACTGGACCCGAGCGCGATGATCTGCGATGACGTCTCTGGTCGACACATCAGAGCAGATCCATCCGAGCCCGGGAGGAACCGTGACCGAGCAGACCGCCAGCGCCCTACCCCCAGTAGTCGACCGGCAGGCGTGGCAGGCCGCGCTCGACGATCTGCGTTTGCGGGAGAAGGCCGCCACCCGTGAGCTCGACGCCATCGCTGCACTACGCCGCAGACTGCCGATGGTCGAGCTCCCGGACTACACGCTGATCGGTCCGGACGGCCCGATCCGACTGGTCGAGGTGTTTGACGGGCGCTCCCAACTCATCGTCTACAACCACATGTGGTCCGATGGCGCGGAGTGGCAGTGCGGCGGCTGTACGGGGCTGACGTCGCAGTACGTCCGGCTGGGCTTCCTCGACAACTACGATGCCCGCTTTGTCGTCGTTACCAGCGGGCCCATCGAAGAAACGCTGGCCTACAAGGCCAGGGTCGGCAACAAAATGGACTGGTACTCGTCGTCGGAAAGCTCGTTCGGCGCCGACGTAGGCGCGCCGCCCGGCGGGGGCTTCGCGGTGAACGTGTTCCTCCGCGACGGCGATAAGGTCTACCGCACCTGGCACACCGACGGCCGCGGTACCGAACAGCTCAGCTACACCTTCGCGTTGATCGACATCCTGCCGTGGGGCCGCCAGGAGGAATGGCAGGATTCACCCGACGGTTGGCCGAAGTCGCCCACCTACTCCAACTGGCTCGACTCTCCCGATGTCGCCCGCCGCTACGGCCCGGACGGAGACGCCGAGTGATAGCAATGAAGCCTTCGCGCAATGGTCACCTGCCGATCAACGGTCTGAGCCTCTATCACGAAGTGTATGGTGAGCTCGGCACGTCGAAAACGTCTCCGTTGCTGCTCATTCCTGGCGCGTTCATGGCCACCGACTCGATGAAGTCGTGGGTGTCGGCCTTCGCGGGCAAGCGCACCGTGATCGTCTTCGATCAGCAAGGGCACGGCCGCACCCCGGATACGTCGCGCGACATGTCTTACGAGCAGTTCGCCGACGATGCCGCGGCGTTGCTGCGCGCGTTGAAGGTCGAGCGCGCGGATGTGATGGGCTACTCGCAAGGCGGCGGGGTCGCGCTGCAGCTCGCGCTCCGTCACCCGACGCTGGTCAACAAGCTGGTCTCGCTGTCCGCCACCTACCGCCAGGACGGCTGGTATCCGTCGGCGCTGGAGGGCATCGAGGGTCTCAGCGCCACAGCGTTTGCCGGTATGCCCGTCGAGAAGGCGTTCAAGGAGCACACGCCGGACGCCACGGCGTTCGACACCTACCTCGAAAAGATGAAGGTCTTGGGCATCAATGACCAGAACATCAGCGACGCACAGATGCGATCGATTTCTGCGAAGACGATGGTCATCGCCGGTGATGCAGATGCCGTGAAGCCGGACCATGCGCTGGCGATGTTCAAGCTGCGCGGTGGCGGCGATGAGGAAGCGGCAGCGTCGGGGGCGCTGCAGCAGGTTCCGGCCGCGCGCTTGGTGATTCTGGCGGCGACGTCGCATATTGGCATCTTTGGGGAGTCAGCGGTACTGGTGCCGATGGTGAGTGCGTTTCTCGATGATGTGACGCCGACGACGCCGGATCTCTTCTAGGTTTCGCCCGCTCATCGCCCGCGGCCGCCTCGTCGAATCCCAGCTCGTCGTAGCCGCACCGCAGCGCGTCCCACAGGTGTGGGGTAGGTGTGGGGTTTGACCTTGAAACCAAGAACCCCCGGCCAGCTGACCGGGGGTTTCGGTGCGCCGCCAGGGACTCGAACCCGCCGCCGCCGTCGGGACGGCTGGCGGATCTCACGTCGAATCTGCCGGCCGTCCCGGGTATGCCGTACGGTCACGGGTTTCCGCTGTTGCATCCGCTCCCGGTGGTGTCGAAGGCGATCTGGAAGTTCGCGTCGATGACGGCCAGGGTGTACTTGTTGGGGCCGCTCGGTGTACAGGACCAGCTGGTGGTCGTCTTGTTGTCCTGGGACGGGAAGTACCTGTCGTTGTAGAACCAGTTCCGCGTGTAGGGCGCTGTACCCCCGGAGACAGTGCTGATGCAGAGCACGTGGAGCCGGCTCAGCGGCTCACAGGAGATGTCGACAATCAATGGTCCGGCGGCCTGGGCCGGCGCCGCGACCGTCATGCCGGTAGTCACAACCGCTAGTGCGAGCGCGGTCCTGCCGAGATTTCTCAACATCGAGCCCTACCCTTTCTGTCATTGATGGCTGCGGCTCATACCAACGGGACATCACCGACGTAGACCCGGGAGCCGTCGAGCCCGTAGATCCATCCCAAGCGCGGCTGGAACGTCTGAATGCAGGTCCCGTTCGGGCAATAGTTGAACGTCGCCCCCAGGTACAGGACCGATATCGAACCCTTGATGCCGTTCGGCGCGACGGTCTTCTCCGCGACCGTGCTTCCCTGGATGACCGGGTTCCGCAGAGCCACCGAGTCGTCGGGCAAAAAGAGCGTCCAGTACTTCCTGTCGTCCGAGATGCAGGACGAGACCTCGAAGTTCCACCGGAAAAGCGTCTGTCCGCTTCCCACGAGATAGATCCGGTAGTACCAGTCGTGAATCGAGCAGCCGTTCACCACGGCGGCGGTCTGGACACCGATGCCGACCGAGGCCGCCACTGTCGCCGTGTTCAGGTGTGGTTGCCAGGCCCTCTGGCTGGCCGAGGCCGGTGCCGCGAACAGTCCTGCCCAGATACCGAACGCCGCCACCGCAGCGATCACGGCCATGCCCGAATTCCGTCGGATGACCATCGTGCTCCCCGCTCTGCTCCGTCGAAGGAATTGGCCGGCTCTGACGTACCGTCGACGATCACCAGGACAGCGTTACATCGCAGGTGACCACCATCCGAAGCCGTGCGTGCACACGTCCGGGCCGCCCTGCGCGACTGCCACACCGCCGTGTGCGTGGCGCCCTACTGGCGCCGGTACCTGGCTCAACGTGGCATCCAGGCCAAGGTGATCTACAACGCCTTCGACCTCGACCCGATCCACGCCACCCGCGCGGGCCTGCGACGTCGCCTGTTCCTACCCAGATGCGCGAAGGCTGGAGCCGCAGCGCCGCCCAGGCCATCCTCCTCGGCCTGCCCTGCATCCTGGCCGACCACGCCGGACTCGGCGACCTCCGCCGGCTCACCCGGCAACGCGAACCCGACCTGGCCCACCTCGCCGACCAGATCCGCCATCGCGCACGTACGTCGACGGCCGACACCGACGCTGCGCGGCACGCCCTCGCTCAGTTCGACCAGCGCTACTTCAACGACGCCTGGCGATCACTGCTCGACGGCGTCTGCCCACCTCCGACTCCCACCGTTCTGCAAGACTGCGACTAATCGCACGACTAATCGCCGATTAATCGCAGCCTTTGGGAGAACCGTTGCTCGACCAGGTCGTCATCGACTCGCTGTTCCCTGCTGACCTGCCCGAACCCGAACACCGGGAGCAGCGCTACCCGCCGCGGCAGCTCCCCGACGGCGCTGAGGTGACCCGGTTCGGGCCGTCGCCGACCGGGTTCGTGCACATCGGCGGGGTCTACGTGGCCATGATCGACCAGAACCTGGCCGAACGGACCGGCGGCCGGTACCTGGTGCGGGTCGAGGACACCGACCAGTCCCGCGAGGTCGAAGGCGCCCTCGAACAGTTCCAGCGGGCATTCGACTACTTCGGCCTGCAGCCCACCGAGGGCGACGGGTTCGGCGACTACGGGCCCTACCACCAGTCCGCCCGCGAGACCGTCTACCTCAGCTACGTGCGGCACCTGCTCCGAACCGGCAAGGCATACCTGTGCTTCGCCACCCGCGACGAACTGGAAGCCATCACCAAGCGCCAGCAGGCCGCGAAACTCCCACCCGGCTACTACGGGAGCTGGGCCATCTGGCGCGACGCCGACCCCGCCAAGGTCATCGCCGAGCTCGACAAGGGCACCCCCTACGTGGTCCGGTTCCGCGCCCCCGACGACGCCGCCGGTCAGCGCGTGCGGTTCGTCGACGAGATCCGCGGCGAACTCGAGCACGAGGCCAACCGCAACGACGTGGTCATCCTCAAATCCTCCGACCAGCCGCTCCGGCTGCCGACCTACCACTTCGCCCACGCCGTCGACGACCACCTGATGCGCACCACCGTCGTGATCCGCGCCGAGGAATGGATCTCCTCCGTGCCGCTGCACCTGCAACTGTTCGACGCACTCGGCTTCCTCCCACCCCGGTATGCGCACATCGCGCCGTTGATGAAGCAGATCCCCGGCGGCAAACGCAAACTGTCCAAACGCAAGGACCCCGAAGCGTCGGTGGACTTCTACATCGCCGCCGGCTACCCCGCCGAGGCAGTGCTGTACTACCTGCGCGGCCTGGCCAACGGCCGGCTCGCCGAACTGCCGCTGCCCGAGGCGCTGGCCGAGCCGATCCGGCTGGAGGAATGCGGCGTGGCCGGCCCGCTGGTCGACCTGGTCAAGCTGGAGGACATCTCCGCCGACTACATCGCGACCCTGTCCGGCGAGCAGATTCTCGACGCGCTGCGCCCCTGGGCCGAAACCCACGACCCCGACGTCCTCGCCGTCATCGACGCCCATCGTGATCTCGCCCTGCGCGCCCTGGCCGTAGAGCGGGTCGGCGTCGACAACCCCCGCAAGGACCTGCGCAAATGGGCCGACTTCCGACCCGCCTACGGCTTCTTCTTCGCCGAGCTGTTCGCTCCGGTCACCGACGTCGCGGACGAGCGCATCACCGGCCTCGATGTCGCCCCGCACGTCGTGCACTCGTTCCTAGCCGACTTCGCCGACGGCTACCAACCCCACGCCGAACAGAGCGAGTGGTTCGACCAGATCCGCCAGCTCGCCGCCAAGCACGGCTTCGCCCCCAACCAGAAGGAGTACAAGAAAACCCCCGACGCCTACCCCGGCTCCATCCGCGAAGCATCCCAACTCGTCCGTGTCACCCTCACCGGCTCCACCCGCAGCCCCGACCTCCACGCCGTGGCCATCACGCTCGGACCCGACGAAGTCCAACGACGCGTCCGCGGACTCACAACCTAACTACAGCTCAACCACCGCAGGCCGGAAATCGCGCCGAGCGGAGCGGCGAACCATCTCGACGCGAGCAGGGGTGAGGCGATGAAAGCGTCCTTGGTCGCCCTAGGCGTGAGGAAGGACGCGTTCGTCACGCTCGGTCCACAGCCGACGAGCAGGCGTGTCCGTAGCCAGCAGCACCATCGCTTCTGGCTACAGGAAACGGCTTTGATCGACACGTTTTCGCAGGTGAACCGCCGAAGGTCTACGCAGAGTCACAACAACTTCGGTCTAGTCCAGGAGGGCCAGCGCGTCGATCTCCATGAGGAGGTCCGGGCGGTACAGGGCGGTGACCCTGCACGACCGTGCTCGCCGGGAGGTGGGCCGGATCGATGAACTCGTCGCGGACGGACAGGACGACCGGGACGTGGGCGATGTCGGTCAGGAAGTAGTTGAGCCGGATGAGGTTCGCGAACGTCGCGCCGGCCGCGGCGAGGCAGTTGCGCAGGTTCTCGAACATCTGGCGGGCCTGGGCTTCGGGGTCGCCCGCTCCGACGAAGGTCCCGTCGGGCGCCAAGGGCAGCTGCCCGGCCAGCGCGACGATCCGGCCGGTGCCGGTGACCGCGTGGGCGTAGCCGTCGCTAGGGTGGACGCCTGCGGGGGCGGTGATCCGGGTGGGGGTCATTGTTCCTCTTTGGACAGTGGGGAGAGGATGCGGCGCAGCCAGGACAAACGGGCGTCGTGTGCGGCCCGGGACACCCGCGTGAACGGCACCCACTCGTCGAAACTGTGGAACGCGCCCGACCACACGTGCAGTTCCGCCTGCCCGCCCGCCCGAGGCGAGTCGCGTAGGCGATGCCCTCGTCGCGCAGCGCTTCGACCGAGCCGACCTCGATGAAGGCCGGGGCGAGGCCGGAGAGGTCCGCAGCTCGGGCCGGGGCGGCATACGGCGAGACGTCCTCGGTGCCCCGGCGCGGGCCGAGTAGTGCGGCCCAGCCGGTGCGGTTCGACCGGCCATCCCACATGCCGATGGTCTCCAACTGCACGGCCGACGGCGAGTCGCAGCGGTCGTCGAGCATCGGGAACTGCAGGAGCTGGCCGAGCACGGGCGGGCCGCCGCGGTCGCGGGCCAGCAGCGCCAGGCCCGCCGCCAGCGCTCCGGACAACGACTCGCCCGCGCTGGCTAGATTCCTTGCTGTTGCCGATCAGGGAGGGTGCCATGACGAACCCGCGCTCGGCCATCTGGTTGCCGATCTTCGACGAGCTCGCCGACCCGATCGTGGTGGCGCGGCTGGCGGCCGAGGCGGAGGAGCACGGCTGGGACGGCGTGTTCGTGTGGGATCACCTGCGCTGGCGCGAACCGGTCGTGGATGTCGCCGACGCCTGGATCACCTTGGCGGCTATCGCCATGGCCACCGAGCGAGTGCGGATCGGTCCGATGGTCAGCCCGCTACCGCGCCGCCGGCCGGCCAAGGTGGCCAAGGAGACCGCCACGCTGGACCGGCTGTCCGGCGGGCGGCTGACCCTCGGCGTCGGCATCGGCGAGGACCGGTTCGGCAGCGAGTTCTCGATGACCGGCGAGCACCTCGAGGTGCGGATTCGCGCGCAGATGCTCGACGAGTCGCTGGAGATCCTGGCCGCCGCCTGGTCGGGTGAGCCGGTGCGGCACCGCGGCGAGCACTATACAGTGGACGGACACTCGTTCCTGCCCACCCCGGTGCAGCGGCCCGGGATTCCGGTGTGGGCGGCGGGATTCCCGGGCAAGGTCAAGCCGATCCGCCGGGCCGCGCGGCTCGACGGGTTCTTCCCGGTCAACCTCGAGCACCCGGACCAGCTGGCCGAGGCCGTCGCCACGATCAGCGCGCTGCGCGGTGCCGACGCCGGGTCGTACGACATCGCGATCCCACTGGCTGCCGGCACCGAGCTGGCACCGTACGTGGCGGCTGGCGCCACCTGGTGGATGACCGCGTTCCCCTGGGAGGCGATGTCGGTGGACACCGTCCGCGGCGTGATCAAGGACGGCCCCGCCCGCGGGTAGCGTGATCGCCGCGAGCATCGAGTTCCTGATCATCGTGGCCCGCCCGGCGCCAGCGTGTCGAGCTCATGCGCGACGTGCTCGTCTACTACCGCAACAACCCGAGCATCCTGTTCTGGGGGGCCGGAAACAACTGGATCACCGCCGACCACATGCGACAGATGGTGGACCTGCGCCGCGCCTGGGACCCGAACGGTGGGCGGGCCATGGGCTGCCGCGCCATCTCCGGCGATCCGGCCTGGGGGACGGCGGCGGTGGATGCCGCCGAGTACGTCGGCACCATGCTCAACCGGCACTACTCGGTCTACGCGCGCGACCGCAAGCCGATCATCGAGTGCGAGTACACCCCGCGACGAGGCGCCCCGCCGGGTCTGGGACAGCTTCTCCCCACCCGACTTCGGTTACCTCACCGGCCCGGACGTCACCTACCACTGGAACTCCGAGGAGTTCGCCGGCACCCTCGCCGCGAGCCTGCGGTACGAGTTCTGGAGCCAGCGCATCCAGAACCCCGCCTCGGACCTGCACATCATCGGACACTGGACCTACCCGGCCGGCACCAGAAAATCCGTCTACGTCATGGCTTCGGCCCCGGTACGCCGGGTCCGGCTCCTGGTCAACGCAACCCTGGTGGGCGACAGCAGCTCACCCAGCTTCGACTTCCTCCACACGTTCCCCAACGTCACCTGGCAGTCCGGCCCATCACCGCGATCGGGCTCGACGCGGCCGGCACCGAGGTGGTCACGGTGCTCCGGGGACGCCGGGCTGTTGACCAACATGCGGGCCGGCCGCCGGCAGCGGCCGAGCTCTACCGGGCTGGCTTGTCGCCAGCCAAGATCGCTGAGCGGTACGGCACCACCACCAGCTCGGTGCGGAAGGGCCGAGGCGCCAAGGTCGATTGAATCTGGTCGGCAGCAGAATCCGGACCGCGAGACCCAGCTACTGCCAGCCACGACCGTATTAGGCTGACGTGGCCCACGATGCTTGGCCTGCCCCGGCCAACCCTCCCATCCTCTGGCGCGTGCCGGGCAGGCCTGCGGTACGGAGGAAAGCGCGTGAAACGATTCTTGGCATTCGCCGTGTCCTTCTTGCTGTTGATCTCATTGCAGGGACCGGTGCCGGCCTTCGCGACGGTGGCAGAGGACGACATTCCGGCGTGTGATGCCAGCGACCCGGATTTCGGAACCAACTGCGAGGACGCCGAAGACGAGGAGGATGCCGAGCTCCGCGACGGCTACCTTGACGCGCGGCAGATCCCCGGCGACGTCATCACTCCCGGCGACATCGACCTGGCCAACCAGCAGGCGGCCGCCATGCCGGAAGAGCTGCACGGCCTGATCAATCCGAATTGGGCCTTGGTGGGCCCGTCCAATGTCGGCGGCCGGGTGACCGACATCGCGCCGGACGGCACCCATCCCGGTCAGGTATACGTGGCCGTGGCGACCGCCGGTCTCTGGAAGAGCACCGACGGCGGCGTGACCATGACCAAGGCCTGGCCGGACGCGTTTCCCCAGTCGCTGGGCGCGGTCACCGTTGCGCCCAACGGAGACGTCTGGGTGGGTACCGGGGAGGTCAACCCAGGCGGCGGCAGCCTGAGCTACGGCGGCGACGGCCTCTACCGATCGAGCGACCAGGGGACCACCTGGACCCGGGTCGGGCTGGAAGGGTCGAGCACCATCGGCGCGATCAGGTTCAACCCGCAGCACCCCGACGTCGTCTACGTTGCCGCGGGTGGCTCGCTGTTCGCCGAGGGTGGCGTCCGCGGGGTGTACAAGTCGACTGATTACGGCACCACCTGGACTCGGATTCTCCAAGGTGTCAACGGCTTCACCGGCGCCACCGACATCGCGATGGATCCCGCCAACCCGGACCGGCTCATCGTCCCGATGTGGGATCACCATCGCGAGTGGCTGTGTCGCTGCTATGCCGGACCGGGAAGCGGCCTGTACCTGACCGCCAACGGCGGGGCCGACTGGACCCGCCTGGACAACGACCGGATCACCTCGTTCACCCCTGGTGACACCATCGGCTTCGCGTCCAGCACCAACACGACCACCACGGCCCAGGCGCGCATGGGTGTGGCATTCGCGCCGAGCAACCCCGACCGCATCTACGTCACGACCGGCAACTGGTCGCAGACCGAGAACGGAGCGGGCCCGACCCAGCGCGGATTCCGCGGCTACTACCGCTCCGACGACGGTGGGGCGACGTTCCGGACCGTGAACCCGGCGAATGCGGGCGGCGATACCGTCTGGACGTCGAAGATCTGGGTCGACCCGGTCAATCCCGACCGTTTGTTCGTTGCGGGCGTCAGCCTGCGGTCGTCCACCGACGGGGGAGCGACCTGGGCCACCGTGACCAGCCTGCACGCCGATCATCATGCGATGGCGTGGGACCCCACGGTGCCCGGCCGTGTCTACGAGGGCAACGACGGTGGCTTCTACTCCTCGACCGCCAATGGTGTCAGCGGCACCTGGACCGAAGCGATCAATGAGCCATGGACCCAGTTCTATACCGTCGACGTCAGCGAACAGGACACGGCCAGGGTCGTGGGCGGTACCCAGGACAACGGTTGCCTGCGCTCCTGGGACTCCGCCGGCGCGGTCGTCCCCGCCTGGGGGTCCTACGGCGGCTGCGGTGACGGCCTCTACACCGTCATCGACCCGAGCAACCAGAACAACGTCTACGCCTGTTCCCAGTTCGGCGTGTGCGCGCGTTCGGTGAACGCCGGCAACACCAGCACCCGTTTCATCAACGCGACGACGTCCGACCGGCGCAACTGGCAGACCCCGGTGGTGCTCGACCCGAGCACACCGTCGACCGTCTACTACGGCGGCAACCTGCTCAACCGTTCCACCGACATGGCGGTGACCTTCACCGTGGTCAGCCCGAGCCTGAGCAACCCGGCCTCAGGCACCGATCCGTCCTATCCCTTCGGGACGATCACCACCGTCGCCGCCGCGAGAACCGACCCGAACATCATCTATGCGGGTACCGATGACGGCTGGCTCTGGTCGTCCCGGAATGGCGGCACGACCTGGACCCGCTTCACCGATCCCGTACTGCCCAGCCGGTGGGTGACCCGCGTGGCCGTCGACCCGACCAACGCTCAGGTGGCCTACGCGACCTACTCGGGCCTGCGCAACGCGGACAACAATGCGCACGTGCTGCGCACCATCGATGGCGGTGCGCATTGGAAGGACATCAGCGGCAACCTGCCCTTCGCACCCACGCAGGACATCGTCATCGACCCGCGCAACCCGAACCGTGTCTTCGTCGCCAGTGACCTTGGCGTCTTCACCGCCAATGTGGCCAAGGCCAACGGCCAGAATCCGTCTGTCCGGTGGCTTCGGCTCGGCCGCGGACTTCCCCGCGCGCCGGTCAACGACCTGGAATACCAAGCCGCCACGAACACCCTCTACGCGGCCACGTATGGCCGCAGCGTGTGGAGCATTCAACTGGACCGCGACGACAGGTAACCCAGGGCCGTTTCAAGATCGTTTAAGCAGCGGCTCAGCACGTGCTACCCAAGGCCGATGGTGTGCCGGTGGTGCGGGACCTCGGCGATACCTCGGTGTCCATTGTGGAGTGGGTGAGATGAAGGGGGCCTTCGTCACGCTCAGCGTGAGGGAGGCCCCCTTCATCGCACGACTGCCGAGCCACTGGAGTTCCTGGCGTCACCACGGTCCCCATCAGCAACAACAACCACTCAGGTGATCTTGAAACAGCCGTGACAGGTAACCCGAGGGGCTGATACGGGCGGTCGGTTCGTCGCGTACGGGCGACCGCTCGTGGCCCGTGAGCCGGCTCCGTCATGGCGGCGTGGGGTCTGGTGTCTTGTAGTGCGGGGGCGGAGAGGGTGGTTGCGGTGCGTTTGCGGGTTGGTCTGGTGGTGCTGACGGTGGTGGGGACCGTGCTGGCGGTTGCGGTGCCGGCGCCGGCGGGGGTGCGGGGTTGGGATCGTGTGGTGCCGGTGCGCAATGTGGTGGCGAGTTCGCCGGTGGCTGGTGGGGGCTATCCGGATCCGGGCGGGGTGCCGGTGCCGGGGACCTGCACCGGCGGGATGATGAACTCGAACCGTTCGGAGTCGTGGCTGGCGGTCAGGCCCGGTACTGAGGATCTCGTTGGCGCGTCGAAGTTCTTCTTCGACCGGTACAGTACGTTCTACAACTTTCACCTGGGTTCTTACACCATCGGCAATGGTGCGGTGGCGGGCAACAATCAGGTGCAGGGCTATGAGTGCACGACGACCGGCACGCAGGCGATGCCGCCGAGTTGGACCAATAACACCGATCCGAACGTCGCGTTCGACACGAGGGGTCGGGCTTACCAGGTGACGTTGCCGTTCAACGCGTATTGGACGAATCTGCATCCGGACGGAGCGATCGATCTGTCCTACAGCGATGACCTGGGCCGGACGTGGGTGAAGGGTAACGGGGGCCGGGATCTGGAGCAGTCGCCCAATGCCTCGTCGTTGCAGTTCGGCCATGTCGAGGACAAGCAGTGGGTCGCGGTCAACGCGATCGCGGGTTCGCCGTTCCAGGATCATGTCTATGCGGCGTGGGCGGTGTTCAACGGGCAGACCACCAAGGTTCGGATGGCCGTGTCCCGTGATCGCGGGCAGAGCTTCGACACCGCGTTCACGCTGTCCGCGCCGGCGCAGGTCGGTCCGGCGGTCACCTACGTGATCCCGTCGGTTGACGCGGCGGGCACGGTGTTCGTGTCGGTGGTGTCCTTCCCACCCAACGGTGGCGCGTCGACCGTCTACGTCACCAGATCCTCCGACGACGCGCGCACCTGGAGCGATTTTGTGGCGGTGACCGATGTTGGGATGCTGCCGATGGGTGCCTTGCCCAACACCCGGTTCCGGGACGGCGCCACGGAAAGCTTCGCGGCCAGCCCCACTCATCCCGGGCACCTCTACCTGACCTACGAGGACTGGACCGGCAGCCAGTTCGATGTGAAGTTCACCCAGTCCACCGACGGTGGGCGCACCTGGTCGGCGCCGGTCGTGGTCAACGACGACGGCACCGCGACCGACCAGTTCCAACCCAGCGTCGCGGCCGGACCCGGTGGTGCGGTGGCGATCGCGTTCTACGACCGCCGGGCCGCCTGCCCGCGGGATCCGTCGGTGCTGCCCGCCGATGTCGGCCGGCGGAACTTCTGCATCGACACCTCACTGCAGGTCTACGCCGATCGCGGCTCGGGTGCGGTGCCGGTCGGCGGCAATATCCGGTTCTCCACGTTCACCTGGGATCCGGAGAACCCCGCTCAGCACGTGGGCGGCCTGGGCCAGGCGGCGTGCGTCAGCCACGCCGACCCGTGTGAGCTGACCTTCATCGGCGACTATTTCGGGCTCGCGGTCTCCGCCACCCAGGTCTACGGCCTGTTCGTCTCCACCCACTACCCGTCCAGCGTCCGCGCCGACGAGGGCGGACCGGTCTACTACCAGCAGCAGGTGCTGGCCTCGGCCGCCCGCTCGGACCTGGGCATCTGATGCCGGTAGGCCCGCAGGGATGGCTGCGGGCCCACCGGTTCCGGGTGCGTCAGCTGGGGTCGGGGAAGGTGCCGCCGAAGATGTCGGAGTTGCCGAACGTCGGCGGGCAGTCGGTGCCGGGTGCGGGTGCGACCGCTGCCTGACCGTCGGCCAGAGCCTGGCGGTAGGTGTTGATCGCCGGGCACACGGCGGCGTCGCGGACGTCGTTCCAGACCGCGACGGCGTTGGTGTCGGTGGCCACCACGTAGTTGTAGTCACCGAGGAACTCGCTGATCAGTCCGTTGGCCGAGGAGCCTCGGGCGTCGCCGACGGCGCCGCGGTGCAGGTCGGCAGCCGTCCTGGTGGACACCTCGATGTGGCGCACCACCCCCTGCATGAGGCGGGCCGGTGCGGTGGTGACCTGCCAGGGCTGCAGAAAGGCGTCGTAGGCCAGGTAGACGTCCGCGCCGTCCGGGGAGATCGCGACGGCGGGGAAGTCCGGCCGGTCACCGGCGGCGGCGCCGTTGGCCACCAGGGTCGAGAAGCTGGCGCCGTGGTTGGTGGACGTCAGTACCGGTGCGGTCTCGTTCGGGCCGGGCGCGGTCACCGACCGGGTCGGCCCGTTCGGGAAGGTCAGCACCACCGTGTCCGTTGGTGTCGCGCCGCCGCGTGCGGTGCCGAACGGCGCGCCGTTGGCGATGTCCGCACTGGGGAACGTGGAGGTGCGTGCTCCGGCGATGCCGTCGAAGGTCAGCCGGCCCTGGTTGGGATCGAACAGGCCGACGTCGACCATCCGGGTCACGGCGCGCGCCCGTTCGAAGGTGGTGCCGCCGTCGAACGAGCGGGCCAGCAGCGTCACCGAGGCTCGGCTGGGCAGTTCGGTGCCGGCCCAGAACACGTACACCACGCCCGCCGAGTCGGTGCGGACCGTGCAGCCCTGCCGGCCGCCGGTCGCCCCGGTGTTGGTGGCCGGGCTGATCTGCCGCTGCCGCCAGGTGTCCCCGCCGTTGGTGGAGGTGGCGACCATGACCGGTTCGGGTGCTCCACCGTTGCCGTTGGAACGGAACGCGACGTTGCACACGTAGACGTTGCCGAAGAACGGGCTGGACTCGACGTCGTCCGCCCACACTTCTTCCTTGTCGGAGAACGTGGTCTCGCTCTGCCGGGTGATGAGAACCGGTGCGTGCCAGGCGTTGTTGTTCCCGGCGATCGCGGCGGCGACCTGGTCGGAGTCCAAACGGGACACTCCGATCGCGGACGGGCCGGGGAACGTGTCGGTGCCGGGCACGTGGCCGACCAGGTTGGCGAAGTAGAGCCGCTGCCTGGCCCAGCTGAACCCGCCGGTGCCGTCCGGCGCGGGTCCCCACACCATGGCCGGGTCACCGTTGGACGCCAGCCCCGCCTCCACGTAGCGGGGCAGGGTGCCGATCGGGCCGATCCGCGGAACGCAGGCGGCCGGGCCGGTGCAGTGCCGGGCGGACAGGCCGGTGTAGGTGGGCTGGACGAAGCTCTGCCCGCCGTTGGTGGAGAAGTACACCCCGGTCACCCCGACGCCGGGGGTGAACGGGCAGGTGTTCGCCGCGCCCGCGGCGCACAACTCCAGGTCGATGTTGTCGTTCGCCCCGGCCACGACCAGGTTGGGCGCGACCCGGTTCACCGCGACCTGCGGCTCGTTCTGCTTGTTCTGTGAGAACCCGGCCTGCGGGCTACCCACGGTCACCCTCGAGTCACCGCCCGGCTGCGCCCCCGCGGGCGTTCCGGCAAGACACAGGGAGCAAATACTGAATGCAGCTAGTAACCGTAATCCGCGCATCACCATCTCCTTACGAGAGGTATGGAGCTGCGCCTGTCAAGGACACCCGTAGCCACTCCGGTATGACGCGACGAGTCGACACGAACCGCACAATCTTGCCGGGGGAGAAGATTGTTTAAATGTGAACCGAGCGTGCTTGGTTGTTGACGGACTGTCTGCTTACCCTCGGGGCACCCTGCTCACTCCTACGACCCTGCTGGGTACGGCCGTATCGACGTGCCCGTGTGAAGGAGTCCTTGTCATGCAACGAATCAATCGCGGCTGGCTGGCCGCGATACTGGTGAGTGCGACCGTGTTGGCCGGCTGCTCCACCGCTCCCATCACAACTCCAGACAGCGATCATGATCAGCCGCAGCTCAATGCCGCGGAGCGCGACGGTGAAGCCGAGGGGGAGGCCACTGTCGACGCGGATGCGAAGGGCAGCCCGCCGGAGGCGTTCACCGTTCCGGGCAAATCGGTACAAATTGATGTTCGCAATCTCACGGCGCGGCCGGTCAAGAAGGAACGCCCGGAGGTCGAGGCCGAGCTGCACGATCCCGGCTCGCAAGGTTCAGGGCCGCAGGCGGCGGTGCAGACCAGTGTTGGGGTGACAGCGGCGCCGGCGCCGGTAGTGAACGTGAAGGGATTGGACTTCAACACGTGGGGTGCGGGGCATCCGCCGGACACCAACGGTGCGGTCGGACCGAACCACTTTGTGCAGACGGTGAACACGTCGATCGGGATTTTCGCCAAGTCGAACGGGGCGCGGGTGGCGGCGTTCACGTTCGACGATTTCTTTGCCAACAGCGGGACCGCGGAGTGCGACGCGAACAATGGTGGCGACCCGACGGTGATCTACGACGCCCCGTCCGGGAAGTGGGTGATCGCCGACTTCGCGTGGCTGGACGTCAACCGCGGCCCGTTCTTCGAGTGCGTGGCGGTCTCGTCGGGGTCGGATCCGGTGACCGCGACGTGGACGTTCTACTCGGTGCCGGCCGGTGACGGGCGGTTCCCGGACTACCCGAAGTTCGGCTCCGGCCCGGACGGCGTCTACTTCACCATCAACAACTTCCGCCGCAACACCTACACCGGCGCCGGGGTGTACGCGATCAGGCGGGAGACGCTGGGCACGGCGGCGCTGTCGGTGCAGCACGTCACGACCAGCTCGAGCTTCTTCAGCTTGCTGCCGGCCAGTCTCAACGACGCGCCGGTGGCCGGTGCGCCGGAGATCGTGGCATCGGTGTGGAACAGCCGGCTGACCGTGTGGACGTTCCGAGTGGACTGGGCGAACGTGGCGAACACCCGGTTCACCCAGGTCGCCAGCCTCGCGGTGAGCTACACCTCGGTCGGGCGGATCCCGACACCGGGAGAGCAGGTCGACAGCCTGTCGCCGCGGGCGATGAACCTGGCCCAGCAGCGCGGCGGTTCGCTGTGGCTGACCCAGACCGTGGCCGCCGGCAGTACCTCGGGCGTGCGCTGGTACGAGGTGACCGGGCTGTCCGGCACCCCGTCGATCCGCCAGCAGGGCACCTTCGCCCCCGCCGACGGCCGGTTCCGCTGGATGCCCTCGGCGTCGGTGGACAAGCAGGGCAACATGGCCGTCGGCTACAACGTCGGCAACGCCACCCAGCACCCGGCCATCCGCTACGCCGGACGGCTGGCCACCGACCCGCTGAACACCCTCGGCCAGAGCGAGACCTCGCTGATCGAAGGCACCGGCTCGCCGGCCAGCGGCAACTTCAACCGCTGGGGCGACTACGGCCAGATGAACGTCGACCCCACCGACGGCTGCACCTTCTGGTTCACCACCGAGTACTACGAAACCACCGGAGCCAATTGGCAAACCCGGATCGGCTCCTTCAAGTACCCGAGCTGCGCCTGACCGTTCGGTTCGGCGGTGGCGACGAGTTCCTCGGCGCCACCGCCTTCGTACGTGCCGCACGGCCCGTATCGGTGCGGTGCCCCGCCGCCGTGAGGACACTGACATCGCGGTGCGTCGGGCCGACCTGCCCGTTCTGCGTGCCCATGTGCGCGATTGGCATCTGTGGCAGAACAACTCCGGCTGGCTGTACCCGTGGCTGCCCGGTGAGGACCTACACCCCGATTGCGAAGTGCCGTGGGATCGTGCGCTGCACGAGGTGGATGGCGTGTGGTACCTGCGGCCGGAGATCGCCCCGCTGCACAAGGCACACCTCAACCGTCCCCAAGACCGCGCCGATCTCACCGCTGCCGCCCTCACCGACGAGGCTCGCCAGCGGCTGGCCAGCAGCCTGGAACTGCTCGGCCACCACCACTGGGCGATGCCGGCCGTATCCGCACAGCCATAACGACACCCCAAACCGCAACCTGCGTAGACACGCCGCGCACTCTCGTGCCGAATTGAGTAGGCAAGGCTTTCGGCGGCTTCGATATGCGCGGTGTGCTCGCCGCCAAGATCAGGTCCTAGGTGGTGGGTGCCAAACCGGTCGATTTCGGCAGAGGCGCATAGTGGAATTTCACATGATGGTGTCGGAGCCGGCGGTTGACAGGGTGTTGGCCCATTCCGATCTTGGGATGGTTGGGTCGAGCGACCGGTTCGTCGTTCGGCACGCTGGTTCCCTGTTGTCGGCGGGGTTCCCGCGGTGAGAGCACCGCAGCAGCTGGTTGCTCCCGGGTACTGGTCAATTCTTGGACAACCGGACCGTCGGTCTCATGCTGTTCTCGGTGCGGCCAGGGCCGGCCGGAATACTGTCGGCAGGTTGGTTAGGCGCCGTCTGGGAGGGCATGCGTCGATGTTGTCCGATTCGATACCGCGGGTGTTCATCTCTTACGCCCACGACAACGACGAGCATCGGGATCGGGTTCTCACGTTTGCTTCGTTCCTGTGTGCGCAGGGGATCGACGCTGCGCTGGACACCTGGTGCGAGGACGACTCCCAGGACTGGTACGCCTGGGTTATCAGGGAGCTGACCGCGGCGGACTACGTGCTGGTCATCGCGTCACCCCGGTACCGGGAGGTCGGCGACGGCTCCGGCCCGCAGGACCTGCACCGGGGTGTCCAGGCGGAGGCCGCCCTGCTGCGGGAACTAATCTACGAAAATCGCGACCATTGGCGGCAGCGGATCCTTCCGGTCCTGCTTGACGGCCACGGGCCCGACGAGATCCCGCTGTTCCTGCAACCGCACAGCGCCAGCCGCTACACGGTGCGCGCGTTCACCGTGGCGGATGCCGCTCCCTTGCTGCGGGTGGTGCTGCGGCCCGTTCACGTGCCGCAGCCGGTGGCCCGGCCGCGGAGCCTGCCGCCTGCCGGTACGCCCGCTGGGTGGGGTGCGATTCCGGTTTCGGTAAAAGAAACCGACACCGTCGCGTGGGCCCGGCTTCCCGGTGCGGTACCGGACGCGGGTTCGCGCAACCCGGTCCCGCGGCAACTCCCGGTGCGCCACAGGCAGTTCGTCGGCCGTCAATCCGAGCTGGATCGGCTCGCCACCCTGCTCGGCGCCGCCGCCTCGGAGAGC
Source organism: Actinophytocola sp. (assembly GCF_036002505.1). Classification (GTDB taxonomy): domain Bacteria; phylum Actinomycetota; class Actinomycetes; order Mycobacteriales; family Pseudonocardiaceae; genus DASYTH01. Next base: position 30,703 of record NZ_DASYTH010000287.1, read on the forward strand.
GGCACGGTGATCATCACCGCGATCGCCGGCACCGCCGGTATCGGAAAGACCGCGCTGGCAATGCATTGGGCTCACCAGATCAAGGATCGCTTCCCCGATGGCCAACTCCACGTCAACCTTCGCGGCTTCGACCCGCAGGCTCCCACCGACCCGAGCCAGGCCCTCCACGGTTTCCTCGAAGCCCTCGGTGTCGTCCCCTCCGGCATCCCCAGCGACCTCGACGCCCGTGCCGCGTTGTACCGCAGCATCGTTGCCGACCGCCGCCTCCTGATCATGCTCGACAACGCCGCCTCCGCTGCCCAGGTTCGCCCCCTGCTGCCCAACACCCCTGCCTGTCTGGTGATCGTGACCAGCCGCAACAGCCTCGAGGGCCTCGACGTCCGCGAAGGCGCCAACCGCATCACCCTCCGCGAACTCCCCGATCCCGACGCCCGCGACCTGCTCGCCCAGCGCATCGCACCCGACCGCATCGCCGCCGAACCCGAAGCCACATCGGATCTGATCAAGCTCTGCGCCCGCCTGCCGCTGGCCCTGAGCATCGTGGCCGCCCGCGCCGCCAACCACCCGCTCGCGAGCCTTGTCCGCCAGCTCGAAGATGAGCGCAACCGCCTCGACGCCCTCAACCTGGGTGACCCCGACCTCGACATTCGAGCGGTGTTCTCGTGGTCTTATCGCGCCCTCTCACCCGAGGCCGCCCGCCTCTTCCGCCTTCTCGGCCTTCATCCTGGGCCCGACATCGACCACCATGCCTGCGGAGCCTTCATGGATCGGCCCCCGCTCACGGAACTCACCACAGCCAACCTTCTCGACGAGTACCGCCCAAACCGGTTCCGATTCCACGACCTCCTCCGCGCCTACGCTGCTGAGTGTGCCGATCGTGACGAATCACCGTCCGAGTGGCATAGCGCCATGCGGGACATCATCGACTTCTATGTGGCGACTGCGACACTCGCAGATTTTCGCATTATGCCGTGTCGAGACGGTGAGGTCCGTGCCGAGCCGGTTTCCGCGGGCTTGCCGGTCATTGCCACGGTAAGTGATGCGATGGACTGGTTTATGGGCTCTTCGAACTTGATCGGGGTGTGACGCCTCTCAGTGGCTGTGGGTGAGTGGCTGGTGGGGGTGGGTTGGTGGGGCTCGTGGCTGTTGTTGATCATTCCTGTTGTCGACGCAGGATCACAACAGAACAGCCACGAGCAT
>NZ_DASYTH010000288.1:0-13771 GCF_036002505.1 Actinophytocola sp.
TTCCATTGCTGCGCACCGGTTCCGTTGCAGTCCCACAACTGGATCTTGGCGCCGTTCGCGGTGGAGCCGGACGTGACGTCCAGGCACTTACCAAGCGCGCGGATCGCGCCGTCGGTGCCGACCGTCCACTGCTGCGCGCCCGTTCCGTTGCAGTCCCACAGTTGGACCGCGGTGCCGTTGGCGGCGTTGGCACCGGCCACATCCGCGCACTTCCCGGCGAGGCCGGTGATCTGACCGGTGCGCGACCCGCCGCCCGAGCCGGGCGTGCCGGACCAGGTGAAGGTGGCGGCGGTGCGGGCCGGCAACGAGTAGGTGAAGGAGGAGTTGCCCCAGTTGACCCGCAGGCCCTGGGCCGTGCCGCCGGCATTGTAGGCGACCAGCGCCTTGGAGCCGTCCGGGTTGCGCCAGGCCACGTTGCGGATGTTCGCGGTGTCGGTGGAGTCGATGCGGGTGGCGCCCGGTTTGACGAACTTGGTCAGGTGGCCCATCGAGTAGTACTCCACGGTGAAGTCGACCTGGCCGTGCCGGCTGTCTCCATTGTGGACGGTGATGAGCCCGGTGCAGGTGCCGCAGCCGCCGTTGTGCGGGCCCATGTTCTGGTCCACGGCGAGGCTCCACTTCACCATGCTGCGGCCCCAGTTGCGGGTGTAGTCGATGATGTTGAGCATGTCCTCGCGCTGCTGGTCGGCGATCCAGGTGCCGCCGGAGTGCTCGGTGTCGTAGGAGCGGACGTTCGGGAACTCGTTGTGCGCCTGGGTTTGCGCGGACACGTCGCCGCCGTAGCCGTGCCAGGCGATGCCGCCGAACAGCAGATCGTTGAGGATCGCCGGGTCCTGCAGCTGCGGGCGGGCCCAGGTGGCGTAGCCGTCCCAGTTCCAGTCCATCACCAGCGTCCTGGTGTTGGTGATGCCGGCCGCGCGGAACGCCGGCCACAGCGCGTTCTTGGTGAAGAAGATCAGCCCACTGGTGTTCCAGCCCATGGACGGGTAGCCGGGGCAGCAGCCGGGCTCGTTCTGCGCCGAGACGTAGTCGATCGGCACGCCGTTGTTTGCATAGGCCTGCACGTACTTGGCGAAGTACTGGCCGTAGGCGCCGTAGTACCGGGCCTGCAGGAAGCCCTGGTTGAGGCTGTTGTTGTCCTTCATCCAGGCCGGCGCGCTCCACGGCGTGGCCATGATCTTCAGCGGCGGGTTGAGCTGCTTTGCCTGCCGGGTCAAGGGAAGCACGTCGGCCAGGTCGTGCGCGATGGAGAAGTCGTTGACGTCGCAGCAGGTGTCGTCGTAGGTGTAGTTGAACCGGGCGAGGTCGGAGGCGCCCATCGGGTTGCGCAGGAAGGACAACCCGATGCCGGTGTTCGGGTCGAACAGCCGGCGCATGGTGTCGTCGCGGGTGGCCGCGCTGAGCGCGCCGCTGGAGTTCATCAGCCAGGCGGCGGTGTCGGTGAACGACGCGCCGGCGCCCTCGAACTGCTGGAACGTACGGCTTTCGTCGACGATGATCGTGTTGGCGCCGGCACCGGTGCCGGCGGCGAACGTCACCGGCGCCTGCTGCTGCAGGCCCCGGGTGACCGCCCGGCCGGCGGCATCGGAGGTGGTGGTGAGCCAGATGTTCACGGTCTCCCCCGCGGCCTGTGCGGGAACCGGCACGGCCAGCGCGGCCGCGGTGAGCAGGGCGACGCCCAGCGGGCGCGCGAAAGCAGGCATGGTCAACCCCTGTCGTTGAAAGGAAAGTTGGGTGGGGCGGGGGACGGCCTTGCAGGGTGGCGCGTCACCCGCCCCGGCCAACCAGCGGGATCAGCCGACCGTCCACTTCTGGTTGGCGCCCCCTGTGCATGTCCAGATCTGCAGCCGGGTGCCGTTGGCGGAGCTCGCGCCGGTGGCGTCCAGGCACTTGTTCGCCTGCGGGTTGACAATGTCCCGGGCCGCGGTCACGGTCCAGCGCTGTGCGCCGGTTCCGTTGCAGTCCCACAGCTGGACCTTCGCACCGTCCGCCGTGGACCCCGAGGTGACGTCCAGGCACTTGCCCAGCGCACGGATCGTGCCGTCGGTGCCGACCGTCCACTGCTGCGCCCCGGTCCCGTTGCAGTCCCACAGCTGCACGGCGGTTCCGTTGGCGGTGTTGGCGCCGGCCACGTCCACGCACTTGCCGCCGATGCCGGTGATCGCACGGGCCCCGCCGCCGCTTCCACCTCCAGAGTCGTTGGTGACCCGGACGTAGTCGACGATCAGCTGCTGCGGGAAAACCGTTGTGCCATCGGGGTTTCCGGGAAAGTCCCCACCGACGGCGAGGTTGAGCAGAATGAAGAACGGGTGGTCGAACACCCACTGCCGGCCGCCGAGGTCGGCCGGGGTCCTGGTCTCGTAGACGGTCCCGTCCACCGACCAGGTGATCCGGTTCGGCGCCCAGTCGATCGCGAAGACGTGGAACGCGTCGGCGAACGGGCTGCCGATGGAGAACGTGGCCCCGATCCCGCCGGCGCCCGAATAACCTGGCCCGTGAATCGTGCCGAACACGGTGTTCGGCTGCCGGCCGATGTTCTCCATGATGTCGATCTCACCGCTCTGCGGCCAGCCGACGCTGCCGATATTGTTGCCCAGCATCCAGAAAGCCGGCCACATCCCCTGCCCGCGCGGGATCTTCATGCGGGACTCGAAATGGCCGTAGGTCTGGGTAAACCGGCCCGAGGTGTTCAGCCGGGCCGAGGTGAACTCGCACCGCCCGTACCAGCACTGGAAGTTGCCCGGGTTCTCCCGCCGGGCGGTGATCACCAGATGTCCCTGGCCGTCCAGCGCGGCATTGCTGGTGCTGCTCGTATAGAACTGCCGCTCGTGGTTGTTGACGTTGTCGCCGGTCTCGGTCAGCCACCGGCTACCGTTGACCGGGCTGCCGGCCGGCCCGTCGAACTCGTCGGCAAACGTCACCGCCGCAACGGAAACGCCGTCCGCGCCAGTCGCCGGCGGACCGGATGCCAGAAGTGTCGCCGCCACCGCGCCGGACGCCGCGAGCAGCGCAAGAAGCCGTTGTGACATCGATGTCACCTCTCGTGCGCAAAGGGTGCAGGGATTGTTGCGCGCCACAACAAAGTATTACAGGTCTATACCACTTGGCAAGGGTTTCCCGTAACCGGTTCCGGGCGTTCTGAAGTGCGACGAAGGCGTCCTTCGTCACGCTCCCGGTGACAAAGGACGCCTTCGTCGCTATTCGGTTAGTTCGACACTGCGATCAGGTGGGTGCGAATGCCTTGGCCGAAGGCGGTGGGGGTGCCGCCGTAGTCGGTGATCAGGGCGGGGCCGGTGTTGCAGGGCCAGGTGTTCCAGGTCCAGCCGAGGTAGCCGACGCCGTGCGCGTCAGCCCAGTTCATGACCTGGTCGACGAAGCCGTGGGCGCAGGTGTTTTCCCCGATCTCGCTGATGGTGAGCGGGACCTGGGCGGCGACCGGGGCCCATTCGCGGTCCCAGCAGGCCGCGTCGATACACGCGTTGAAGTTGTACACGTGCGCGAACGCGACCAGGTTGTTCAGGGGATCGGTGGGCTTGTTGGCCAGCCACTGGGAGATGTTGTTGGACCAGCGCAGGCCGCCGATCATGATGATGTTGGTGGCGCCGGTGCCGCGGACCGCGTTGACCAGGCTCTGGAAGCCGGCGACCTGGTAGCCGATGCCCGGGCAGGTGCCGCCGTTGCGCCAGCAGGTCCAGCCGGCGGCGTCGTTGCCGGCGGGGATGTCCGGGAACGGCTCGTTGAACAGATCCAGGACCACCGCGTCGTTGCCCTTGAAGGTGTTGGCGACGCTGGTCCAGAACTGCGGCGCGAGCCCGGCGTCCGGCATCGGCTTCTGGCAGCGGGCGATCGCCTCGGAGCAGCCGGCGCCGGCGCCACCATAGGCGCCGAAGTTCCAGTGCATCTCGACGATCGGCGTGATGCCGTTGCTGATCAGCAGGTTCACGTAGTTGACCACGTTGGCCCGGTACGTGGCGCCGCCGGCCCCGGTGGACGGGACGCTGCTGGTGCCGAGCCAGCATTCCTCGTTCAGCGGAACCCTTACGGTGCGGACCTTCCACGTCCGCATGGCGGTGAGCGAGGCCTGGTCCATCGGGCCGTCCCACATGCCGTTGCCCTGGATGCAGGCGAACTCGCCGCCGGAGCGGTTCACGCCGAGCAGCCGGTAGGTGGCGCCGGCCGCGGTCAGGATCCGGTTGCCGGACACGTGCAGCGCCGGTGCGGGCCCGCCGCCCGGCGGACCGCCGACGGTGAAGGTGATCTGATCGCTGGTCCCGACGGCGCCCTGGTTGTCGGTCGCCCGGGCGACGAGCACCCAGTTTCCGTTGGTGACGTTGGTGAACGTGGCGGTGTACGGCGCGGTGGTGTCGGTGATCGTGGTCCCGCCGAGCGCGAACTCCACCCGAACGACGGTGCCGTCCGGGTCGGTGGCGGTGGCGGCCGCGTTGATCGTGGCGGGCGCCTGGAACGTCGTTCCCGGCGCCGGGCTGGTGATCGTCACGCGCGGCGGCTGGTTGCCCGGCGGCGTGGTCGAGCCGGTGCAGAGAACACCGTTGAGCGAGAAGCTCGTCGGGTTGGCGTTGCTCCCGGTCCAGGTTCCGTTGAACCCGGTGTCGGTCGAAGCGCCGGTGCCCAGGTTGCCGTTCCAGGTCGCGTTCGTCCCGGTCACCTCCTGGCCGTTCTGGGTCCAGTTGCTGACGCCCCAGCCGTTCGGGAGGATCTGCTGGGTTCCGGGGAAGGTGAACTTCAGCGTCCAGGACGAGATCGGGTCGCCGAGGTTCTTGATGTTGATGTTGGTACCGAACCCGCCCTGGTTGGGGCCAGTGCTCCATTCGTTCGTCTTGGTGTAGGTGACCTGGCAGCCGGCGGCGGCGGACGCCGGGGCGGCGGTCGTGAGGACCGCGCCGCCCGCGGCCACCAGCGCCGCCGCGAGCCCGAGGATGGGGATCCGCATTGATCGAGACATCCGGGTTTTCGCCTCTCAGCAGGGTGTCAAGTGCTTGACTGGAAGCGCTCCCACGATCCGTGCTGCTCGGAGCTGGGAGTGACTCTGGGAGCGCTCCCAGTTTGGAGCCCGCGGCTGCTCGCCGTCAACGCCCCGGCGCCAGGCCATCACGGGACACCGGTGTCCGGTGCCGCTCGATAGAGTTGCAATTCGAAAGATGCGCTCGGCGGCGAGGGGCACCCGGTGGTGGCGAGCCAGTTCAGCGAACTGCTTCGGCGGTTTCGGCGGCAGGCGGGCATGACCCAGGAGGAACTGGAGAAGCGGTCCGGCGTGTCCGAGCGCACCATCCGCCGGCTGGAGACCGGAAAAAGAGTGAACCCGCAGCTGGAAACCGTGCGGCTGCTGGCCGACGCGCTGGGCCTCGATCCGGAAAGCCGGGCCCGCCTGCTGGCCGCGGCCGGCGGTCACACCGACGACGAGATGTCAAGCGTCCAAACAGGTTCAGCCACCGAGCGCCGGCTGGCCGAGGCCGCCGACGACCTCGCGCAGGCGGTGGCCGCGCGCTGGCGGCGGGAGGAGGAACTGCGCCGGATAATGGATCCGTTTCCGCTGCCCGTCCAGTGGCACCCGGCTGGCGCGGAATTGACCGATCACCCGGAGAACATCGACCGCGTCTCCCCCGGCGGATCCGCGGAACCGCTGGAGCTGGCCGGTCAGCTGGATGAGATCACCGGCATTTACCGACGAATTCGCTCCGGGCGGCTGGCGGTGCTCGGCCGGGCCGGATCCGGAAAGACGATCCTGGCCGTGCGGTTCGTCCAGGACCTGCTGAAAAGCCGCGGCACCGGCGCCGTGCCGGTGGTGTTCAGCCTCGGCTCGTGGAACCCGGCGGCTACGGCGCTGCGCGACTGGCTGACCGGTCAGCTGGTGCGCGACTATCCGGGCCTCGCCGCGACCGGCCCGGACGGGACCACGCTCGCTGCCGCGCTGGTCCAAGCCGACCGCATCCTGCCCGTGCTGGACGGGTTCGACGAGATCGCCACGGGTCTGCACCGGGCCGCACTGGAGGCGCTCAACGCCACTCCCCTGCCACTGGTGCTGACCAGCCGCCCCACCGAGTACGCCGCAGCGGTGGCCGGAACCGACGTACTCACCGCGGCGGCCGTGGTGGAGCTGACCGATCTCACCGTCGCCGACCTGGCCAACTACCTCCCCCGCACCACACGCCGAACCGCCTGGACTCCGGTCCTGACCCACCTCCACGCACAGCCCGACGGCCCGCTCGCCGCGGTGCTGCGAACCCCGCTGATGGTCGGTCTGGCCCGAGCCGTCTACAGCGACACCCCGGGCCGCGACCCGGTGGCGCTGCTGGACACCGCCCGGTTCGGCACCGCGGAGGCCATCGAAGATCACCTGCTGGGCAGCTTCATCCCCAGTGTCTACCGGCACCAGCCCGGAAGCCGGCGCTGGGATCCGGACCGCGCCCAGCGCTGGCTCAGCTACCTCGCCCAGCACCTGCACCGGCTCGGCACCCGGGACCTGGCCTGGTGGCAGCTGGGCAGCACGCTGCGCCGCTGGCCGCGGATGGTCGTGGTGGGCCTGGTGGCGGGCGTGGTCTTCGGGTTCCCGGCGGGATTCCTGGCACTGCTGATCGGTTGGCTCGGGTCCGGGCTCGTCATCGGATTCGTCGACATGCTCAGGATCGGAGTGATGGAGGGGTTCGCGGCGGGCCTCGCCATCGGCCTCCTGCACGGGGTCGCGCAGGTGGTCGGCGGCGCGGCCTTCACCCCGTCCCGGGTCCGGATCCGGCTTCGCGGCGGGAAGCGGCGGTCTGCGCGGTTCGTGCGTCGGCTCCTGGTCGGGCTGGCCCTCGGGCTCGCCCTCGCGGCCGGCCTCGGGATCGCGGGCACGCTCGGAATCGAGTTCTGGATCCTCGGCCGGCTCGGCCCCGGGGCCGGCTACGGGGTGCTCTTCGGCGTGCTGATCGGCCCCCTCGTCGGGTTGGTGTGGGGGATCATGGCGCGGCTCGAGGCACCCATCGACATCCGCACCGCGGTCAGCCCGGCCGACCTGCTCAACACCAACCGCGCCAACGTGGTCTTCCAGTCGTCGGTGCTGGGTGTGGTGTGCGCGGCGGGGTTCGGCATCTTCGCCGGGTTCCTGCACGGGCCGCGGTATGGGCTGGTGAACGGCCTGTCCTACGGGCTCGTGCTGGGGTTCGGGGTCTGGCTCGCGATGACGCTCAGCCTGACCGCCTGGGGTCAGTGGCTGGCCCTGGCTCGGATCTGGCTGCCGCTGCACGGCCGGCTGCCCTGGGCGCTGATCGCGTTCCTGGACGACGCCTGCCGGCGCGGGGTGCTGCGCCGGGCCGGCGCGGTGTACCAGTTCCGGCACGCCCGGCTGCAGGATCAGCTCACGGCCGAGGTGCGGTGAATGCGTCGTTCCTCACGCTGGACGTGAGGAACGACGCATTCACCGCCCCCTGTCCGCCGGGTCCTGGCCGTAGAGGTCGCCGGCGAGGTACTTCAGGCCGCTGTCGACCTGGATCGTGACGATCCGGTGGCCGGCGCCGAGCCGGGCCGCGACCTGGCCCGCGGCGACCAGGTTGGCGCCGGTCGACGGGCCGGAGAAGATGCCGTCCGAGCGGGCCGCCTGCCGGGCCCGGGCGAACGCCTCGGCCTCCGGGACGGCGATCACCTCGTCGAAGTCCTCCGGCCGCAGCTGGGGTGGCCAGTGCCCGATGCCGCCGCCCTCGATGTGGTGCGTGCCGGGGGCGCCGCCGGAGAGCACCGCCGACTCCCCCGGTTCCACCACCACCCGCCGCAGGGTGGGCAGCTTCTCCCGCAGCGCCCGGCTGACGCCGAGGAAGCAGCCGGCCGTCCCGACGTAGCTGCACAGCGCGGCGAGCTCCGGCGGACCAGGCAGCTGCTCGAGCAGCTCCTCGCCGAGGCGGCGGTAACCGTCGATCATGTCGATGTTGTTGAACTGGTCGGTCCAGAACGCGCCGGTCTCCGCGGCGATCTCGCCGGCGCGGCGCACCATGGCCGGGATCAGCTCCGGCGTGATCCCGTCCGGGCTGTGGATCAGCTCGACCTCCGCGCCGAACGCCCGCATCGTGCGGATCTTCTCCGCGGCGAACGCGTCCGACGACACGATCCGCAGCGGGTAGCCCTTGACCGCGCAGACGAACGCCAGCGAGGAGCCGGTGCTGCCGCCGGTGTACTCGACGACCGTCTGCCCGGGCCGCAGCCGGCCGTCGCGCTCCGCGGCCTCGATCATGGCCAGCGCCATCCGGTCCTTGTACGAACCGGTCGGGTTCGCCGCCTCCAACTTCACCCACACCTCGGCCCCGCCCCGCCCGGCCAGCCGAACCACCGGCGTCTCACCGATCGCGTCGATTCCCGTCATACCGTGCCCTCCAGCTCGGGAATGTCGGCCCACGTCGTGGGTCGCCTCAGATGCCGGGTCACCAGGACCACTCCTCGGGCAGACCGTGTTCCACCGGGGGCAGGCCCCCAGACCCCAGCTCCTCGGGCCCACCTCGTCGCGGTGGCCAACTCCCTCGCCCCGGCATTCGCAAGCTCATACCGGCCAGTATTGACTAAACCGTGGGCAGCGGGGTGTTCTTCGCCAGGGCCACAGCGCGCAGGGTGTTGAGCCGTCCGAAGCCGTAACGGCAGTCGTGGCCGGCCTCGCCGAGATCGTCAACCGATCCTTTGAGCAGGTCCTCGATGAAGATCGCGCGCTTGGCTCCGGACAGCGTCCGGATCTCCGGCACGGCACTGAACAACAGTGCCATGGCGCCGGCGACGTGCGGGGTGGCCATGGAGGTGCCGCTGAACGCCTCCCAGGTGCCGCCCGGGATCGACGACGTCACGTCCACGCCGGGTGCGCTGATGTCGGGCTTGATGTAGATCAGCGGCAGGAACTGCGAGGGAATGAACGTCGACTCCAGCACGACCTGGGTGAGGCCGCCGCTGAAACCGGCCGGGATGTCCCGGTAGTCGGTCGCACCCGCGGCGAAGGCGAAGAAGTCGCTGCCGGTCGACGCGCCCGTCTGCTCACCCTGGTTGCCGATGGCGGCCACCACCGGAATGCCGGCCCGCAGGCACGCGCGGAAGGCCTCGGTGTAGGCGGCCGGCGCCTCGTGGTCGAACACCGGCGAGCTCAGCGACATGCTCAGCACGTCGACGCCCTGCTCAACCGCCCAGTGGATGCCGGCGAGCACCTGCGCGTGCGTGCCGCTCCTTTCATTGAGCACCAAGGCAACCGCGAGTTTCGCCTCGGGTGCCATGCCGATCCACTGGCCGCTGGCGTTGCCGCCGGCGATGGTGCCGCAGACGTGCGTGCCGTGGCTGCCGCTGTCGTGCGGCACCGAGTTCGCCAGCTGCTGCCCCTGCCCGTCGAACTCCGCCCACTTCACCACCTTGTCGCGCAGGTCCGGATGCGACGGGTCGACCCCGGTGTCGAGCACGCCGACGGTCACACCCTTGCCGCGCGCCCCGTAGGCGCCCCACACCGCGAGCGCACCGGTCATGGTGATTCCCCACGACGAGGCGGAGTTCTCGACGACCGCCGCCGGCAGGTCCCGGGCCCGCGACACCACCGGAAGGAAAACCGTGGAGTTGAAGAACACCTCGCTGACCCCGGGTGTCTCGAGCGGCAACCGGGCCAGCTCGTCCCGGTCCAGCTCGAGGTACGCGCTGCGCGACGTCCAGAACTCGGCAACCGCGCCCGGACGGCTCGCCCGCGCACGCCGCACCGGCTCGGCCTCCAGCAGCGGAGCCAACGCGCTCAGGTTCCCCCGCCGAAGCACGTCCATCGACGGTGCCGCTCCGTCCACCGCCGCGACGTTCGCCACCTCCGGCCGGAGGTTCGGCACCCCGCCGCCGTTCGCCCCGTTCATGATCGCCGCCGTTCGGCTCACCCGCACCGCCTCCGGCAACACGGCCCGCGCCCGCAGCGCACTGTCCTCGTTCCGCTCCAACGCCGTCGCGAGCACCCCGTCCTGATCACCGGCCGGGTCCCCCATGTGGACGATCACCCCGACCGTCTTGTCCGGTCGCTCGTCCAGAATCCGCTCCACCTGCCTGGCCACCCGCCCACTCATCCCAACCTCCGCGCTCTTTCGGACTGTGCCCTTCGGAGCGCCGGCAGTGCGTTCTGATACGCGATCACTGGACGGTGATGCGCAGGATCCGGTCGTCCTCGGGGGTGAGGGGGATGCGGTCCTCGCGGCCGCCTTGGTCGCGGTTGGAGGTGGTGGCCCAGAGGGAGCCGTCGGGGGCGGTGGCGAGGGTGCGGAAGCGGCCGTATGTGTGGTTGAGGAGGGTTTGCGGGTGGGTGCCGTCGAGGTCGAGGCGGTAGAGGGTTTGGCCGGCCAGGCAGGCCAGGTAGATGTGGTCGTTCAGGATGGCGATGCCGCTGGGGGAGGCGATGGCGGTGGGGGTCCAGGTGGCGATGGGGTTTGTGTAGTCGGGGTTGGTGCTGACGCCTTCGACGGCGGGCCAGCCGTAGTTGCGGCCGGGTTGGATCACGTTGAGCTCGTCGTAGGTCTTGTCGCCGAGTTCGGAGGCGTACATCCGGCCCAGCGCATCCCACGCCAGGCCTTGGACGTTGCGGTGGCCGTAGGTCCACACGGGAGAGTCGGGGAACGGGTTGCCGGGGGCGGGTTTTCCATCCGGGGTCAGGCGAAGGATCTTGCCGCCGAGATTGTCGCGATCCTGGGCGATGTTGCGGTCGAAATAGGTTTCGCCGACGCTGGCATAGAGCATGCCGTCCGGGCCGAACGCGAGCCGGCCGCCCAGGTGGAACCGGGCGCCGCCGTTGCTGTCGCTGCTGACCGGGATGCCGGTCAGGATCGGCTCCGGGGGCGAGCCGAGGTGCAGCCGGGCGATCCGGTTGTCCGTGGCAGAGCTGTAGTAGACGTAGACCCACCGGTCGGTGGCGTAGCCGGGCGACACGGCGATGCCGAGCAGGCCGCCCTCGCCCAGCCGAGTGTCTACTTCGGATAGTCGTTGGACTTCGGTGACCCGCCCGGCCGGGGTGACGGACAGGATCCGCGGGACCCCGCTGCGGTCGACCGGACGCTCCCGCCCGGTGGGCTGCTCGAACGTCGGCACGTCGTTGCCCCGCTCGGTGACCAGCGCCGTGCCGTCGGGCAGGAAGGCCAGCCCCCAGGGCACGCGCAGGCCGGTGGCAATGGTCTGGACAATGGGGGCCGGCAGTTCGGGCGCACCGGTGATGGCCGAGGCGACCGAGGGCGGAACCACCGCCGCCGGGCCGCCGGCACCGGCGCAGCCGGCGGTGGCGATGAGCACGGCGGAGACGGCGAGGATGCGGGTCCCGGTCATGGCGTCACCGTCGTGGCCGCGTGCCCGCGCTGTCGTCTGCCGCACGAGGGATTTCCGGATCTGTCCGGCGATGGATGCCGGCGCGGTTCGCCGGGCCGTACGCTGCCGCCCATGACCGTGCGCCGGCTGCTGGTCGACGCCGCCGTCGTCGCGGTGCTCGTGGTCGCGAGCGCGGCCTCCGGTGCTTCGCTCATCCTGGTGGTCGACTCGTCGGAGATCACCAAGAAGCTCGGCCTGCCGGCTGAGTGGTGGCACACACACCTGTTCCAGTGGTGGCTGGCCACGGTGCTGGGAATGGCCGCGATGCTGGTGCGCAGCTGGCAGCCACTGGTCGCGCTCGCCGCCACCACGGGAATGACGCTGGTGCACGCGAACTCGCCGGTCATCCCGTTCATGCCGGTGGACCTCGCCGCGCTGATCGCCTTGTTCACGGTCGCGTCGCGGGACGGCCGCAGGTGGGTGTCGTACGCCGCCCTGGGATTTGCCCTCGCCGCCTCGCTGGTGCCGGCCGCGTACCCCGCAAGTCGCTGGCTCGGGCTCCTGTTGCCGCCGATGGCCGTCGTGGCGGCGTGGCTCTTCGGTGACCGCGCCCGGACCCGCCGGGCGTACCTGGCGCAGGTGTCGCAGCGCGCACTGGACCTGGAGCGGGAGCGGGACCAGCAGGCGGAGCTGGCGACGGTGGCCGAGCGCGCCCGGATCGCGCGGGAACTGCACGACGCGGTGGCGCACGGGCTGTCGGTCATCGTGATCCAGGCGCAGGCCGCGGCCGGCTCGATGGAGCGCCGGCCGGCCACCGCGCAGGCCGCACTGTCCGCGATCGTCGCCACCGGGCGGGACTCGCTCACCGAGATGCGCCGGCTTCTCGGGCTGACCCGGCCCGACGGGCAGGAGCTGGCGCCGCTGCCCGGCCTCGCCGACCTCGCCACGCTGGTGGACCGGATCCGCGCCGCGGGCCTCACGGTGACGCTCACCGAGACCGGGTCGCCGGACGGGTTACCCACCGGCATCGGCCTGACCGTGTACCGGATCACCCAGGAGGCGCTCACCAACGCGCTCAAGCACGCCGGCCCCAGCGCGACCGTTGACATTTCCGTCCACTATGGACTCGACACGGTCGGGCTGCGGATCCTGGACACCGGGCCGGGTGCCGGCGGGCCGCCGGATGAGCGGCGGGGCAACGGGTTGCGCGGCATGCGGGAGCGGGTGGCGATGCTCGGCGGCACGCTGACCGCCGCCGACCGGCCGGGCGGCACGGGGTTCGGGGTCATCGTGCGGCTGCCGCGAACGGAGGCGGGGTGAGCATTCGCGTGCTGGTCGCCGACGACCAGGTCCTGGTGCGCACCGGGTTGCGCACGATCCTGGAGGACGCCGGCGGGTTCGACGTGGTGGGTGAGGCGGCGGACGGGATGGAGGCGGTCGGAAAGGCGGCCTCGCTGCGGCCGGACGTGGTGCTGATGGACGTGCGGATGCCGCGGATGGACGGGATCGCCGCGACCCGGAAGATCCGGGCGGAGCCGGACGCGCCGCGGGTGCTGGTGCTGACCACGTTCGATCTCGACGAGTACGTCTACGCCGGGCTGCGCGCCGGAGCCGGTGGTTTCCTGCTCAAGGACGCGCTCGCCGCCGACCTGGTCTCGGCGATCCGGGCGGTGGTGGCCGGGGACGCGGTGGTCGCGCCGAGCGCCACCCGGCGGCTCGTGGAGCGTTTCCTTGACAGCACACCGGAAACCGACCGGCACCGGCCGCAGCGGCTGGAGGTGCTCACCGAGCGGGAGCGGGAGGTGCTGACGCTGCTGGCCCGCGGGCTGTCCAACGCCGAGATCGCCGGGCGGCTCTACCTGTCCGAGGGCACGGTCAAGACCCACGTCAGCCACGTGCTCGGCAAGCTCGCCCTGCGCGACCGGGTGCAGGCGGTGGTGCTCGCTTACGAGACGGGTCTGGTCCGGCCGGGGAGCTGACACTCCTCCCCTGGGCGTCGCCAAGCGGACCGAACATGTGGATGAACCCATACTCGTCGGAATGAACGCTTGGTATCATTGGAAACATGCTGGCGCCTCGTTGGCAAGCCAGGCGAAGGAAGTATGAAAGGCGACAGAGCGATGGGGCGACATGTGCGGGCCGTGAATATAGCATATGAGCGCTGAAACAGACCCCATTGAGGCGAACACTGCAACCGTCAACAACAATGCTTCGGGCACGTTCAGCGGAACCGTAATCCAAACGCGAGACATTCACGGAAACGTCCAGTTCCATACGGCGCCCAAGACGTCGATTGTACCCAGGCAGCTACCCACCGATATCGAGGATTTCGTGGGAAGGCGTGCGGCACAGGCCGCACTTGACGAATTGCTCGATGAAACCAAGGCATCCGGTCGTGCGGTAGTCATTTCAGCAATCGATGGAACTGCCGGCATTGGCAAAACGGCACTAGCCGTACACTGGGCACATTGCGTTCGGGAGCTCTTTCCGGGCGGGG
>NZ_DASYTH010000289.1:0-6920 GCF_036002505.1 Actinophytocola sp.
GACACGTTGGTGGCCATGTGCGTGTCGACGGGGATCTGTCTGCGCTCAATGGTGATGCCCCAGTCGGCCATCGGCCCGAGATCCGCGGTGAAGCCAAGCGCCGCGATGATTGCCTGAGCCGGCAGCGTCCGGGTCTGCCCGGTCTTGGTGTCCCGCACGTCCACCGAGTGCACCCACGAGTCGCCGTGGATCGCGGTGATCTCGCTAAAGACCAGCACCGGTACGCCGAGGTCGCGGACCTGCCGAACGGTGTGCTCATGCGCCCGGAACCGGTCACGCCGATGCACGAGCGTCACCGAGCGGGCGAGCGGGTGCAGGGTGTACGCCCAGTCGAAGGCGCTGTCACCTCCGCCGACCACGATGACGTCCCTGCCCTGGTAGTCGGCGAGGCGAGAGACGAAGTGGGTAAGCCCGCGTCCGAGGAACTGCGAGCCGACCGGCAGCGGGCGCGGCGTGAAGGTGCCGATCCCGGCCGTGATGATCACCGCATGGCAGCGGACCGCCTGGCCGGTGTCGCAGGTCACGGTGACGGTGTCGTCACCGTGCCGCCGCAGGGTACTGGCGCGCTGGCCGAGTAGGAAGGCGGGGTGGAACCCGGCGGCCTGGGCGACCAGGTTCGCGACGAGATCCCGGCCGCGGATCGCCGGGAAACCAGCCACATCGAAGATCATCTTCTCCTGGTACATGGCGGTGATCTGCCCGCCCGGCTCGGGCAGCGCGTCGACGACCGCGCTGGTGAGGCCGCGGAACCCCGCATAGTAGGCGGCGTACAGCCCGGTCGGTCCGGCACCGACGATGAGCAGGTCGACCGCGAGCACCCCTCTAGCGCAGCACACCACCGCTGCCGTGGGCCACCGGTGGTGTCAGTAACAGACAGATCAACCATGTGGGGCTTCAGAATCCTTGGTTCGGTCCGCGGGCTGCGGGTTTGCCTGCGGTGCGTGCCCTGGGTCGGCCGTCGGGGCGGCGCGAGATCCGCGAGTTGGTGCTACGCCTGGCACGGGAGAATCCGAGCTGAGACCACCGAAGAATCCACGGCGAGCTCGTCGGTCTCGGCTACACCGTGGGAGTGAGCACGGTGGCGCGGATCCTGCACCACGCCGGCGTGGACCCGGCTCCGCGCCGGGCGGACACCCCGTGTGCCAGCTCCTGCGGGGCCCACGCGGCCAGCATCCTGGCATGTGACTTCTGCACGATCGATACCGCGTTGCCGCAACGCGTCTACGTCTTCTCTGCGTCAACCCGTGAAGATGACGTGCTCCGGCGGAGCCGCCGTGGTTGGGCTGGCCAGGCCCGCTGCGGTTACCGAGGTCTAGGGGACCTCCGCAGCTCAGACGCAGGATTGCCTGGCGTTAACCACGTTCGGGCAGCTGTGCCCTCGGGAGCGTGAGGAGGTCCTGATGGGGATCGTAGGCGGGTTGGACATCCACCGAAAGCAGATCACCTTCGACTACGTCGACACGGTGACCGGGCAATGGAGGTGCGGGCAGATCGGCCATGCCGGCCGGGCGCGGCTGCGGGCCTGGCTGCGGAGGAGTTTCGCCGGCCGGGACGACGTCGCGTTCGCGGTCGAGGCGTGCACGGGCTGGCGGTAGGTGACCGAGGAGCTTGCCGGGGCGGGCATCGCGGCGCATCTGGCCGAGCCGGCGGAGACCGCAGCGGCCGGCGGGAAGAAGCGGCGGGCCAAGACCGGCCGGTCGGACTCCCGGCTGCTGCGTGAGTTGCTGGAGACCGGCCGGCTGCCCAAGTGCTGGATTCCTCCCGCGCATCTGCTGGAATGCCGGGCGCTGCTGCAGACCTACCAGGATCTGCGGGTCGAGCACACCGCCCGGCTGCAGTGGATCCACGCGGTGTGCTTCGGCCAGGCGTCGTAAGGCGTTGGGGCACGGTGGGGTGTCCACCCAGCAGGGACGTGCCCGGCTGCAGCAGATCACCGGCAACCTCGCCGGCCGGGCAGATCCAGGTCGCCGTCACCGCCCGGGTGGTAGACGCGCTGGAAATCGAGCTGGACGCGTTGCGCGCCAGGTTGGTGGAGGCTGCCAAGCATCTGCGCGGGGTCACCGTGCTGCGGCAGCGGGTCTACAGGGTGGGCCCGATCGGTGGGCTGGCGTTCACCTGCTGGCTGGGTGGCGCCGACCGGTTGTCCTCCCGTAAGGCGGTGCGGTTCTGCGGGCTGGATGTCACCGTCTACTCCCCGGCCGGCAAACGTGCTCCGGGCGCCCGTCCCGGCAGGGGCCACCGATCCTGCGGTGGGTCGCCTACGAGGCGGGCATGACCCACGCCCGCGCCGGTGCCCCCGACCACGTCTACGACGCGAAGGTCAGCGACCGCATCGACGGCAAGCGGCCGCGCTGGCCGAGGCCCGCACGCTCGCGCGTCGTCAGCCACATCCTGGCCGACCTCGGCGAGGACGTACTCAGCTGGGCGTGACCTGAGCGGGCGATCATCGTCGGTGGCCCACGCGATGCCGGGCACGGGCGCCACGTCACCAGATGGGCAGCATCAACTGCCGCCAGCTCCTGCCAGCACCCTCGCCGCCCTGCCCGTGCAGGACCCAGGGGACGGCCTTTGACGACTGGGCGGCCGCGACCTCCCGCAGGCGGGCGGTTCCCAATCCATCATCTTGTCGCCGTCCCAGCTCAGACCTCACCGGGACGTGGACTAGGTAAGGCTGGCAGCTCACTCGCATCCCCGGCGCCACCAGCCGATGACCACACCGATAGCCCGCGCCACCACCCCCACCGACAGGAGAGGGCAACCGAACCCAAACCCCAAGCGTGCAACCAGGCGAACCGATCCCCCAACCCCTCGCGATCATCCGCTCCCGGCCGGGGCTCTCAAGGGCGGCTCTACGGGCCGTCGCCACGCGATCGCTAACCCGGACCCTGGACATCCCCGCCCGCTCGCAGAATCCGGCAGCTATCGAGGGTGAGGAGGACAGTCGAGCACGCCCAACCCCGAAACCCGGGACCGTTGCCGGCGTGGGCCGAAACAAGTAAGGGCGCAACTTCGGTTCTGTTGCATAGAGCGACCCGAAGCGATCTTGACCGGAAATCTTACTGGCGGAACCCTCTGGGGGGCCGCCCGGCGGTGCTGACCGGTCTCGCCGAGCGGGCCAGGTGCTCTGGGCGGGGTGCTGACCGTAAATCTTCTGGTCCAGATCACTTGCGATCGCTCAATGCAACAGACCCGCGGTGATGCCCTCGACGAGCTGGCCGCTGCGGTTGAGGAGATAGGCGCCATGCTCGACTTCGCCGCGCAGGTGCTCTCGGAGAGCGGACTCCGACGTCCCTATTGATCCCCGCGACAGCTCCACTCGGGGCAGAACGGCGCGCTCCGCTCAGCGGCTACTCCAGGGTGTCTCCAGCACGCGTCATACGGTTTGGAACCCTGCTGGTGCGGCCGCGGTAATGCTGCGACCCGAGCGTTCGTTCGTTAGGCAGACGCCTGGTCCTTTCCTGGCTGCTGCCCATCCGGGGGTGCGGCGACGGCGAGGGCCTGGCGGAAATGACGCACGATGCGGTGCGCCCCGACGCGGGTCGGGTCGAGCTCGGGGTTGTAGATGGTAAGGGTCCAGCCGATGCAGCCGGGGCTGGCCAGTGCCGTGCTGGTCAGCAGGTCGAGTTCGTCCCAGTGCAGACCTGTACCGTGCCAGAACTTGGCGTAGGCCGCCGACCTGTGGCTTCGCCGGATGGCGCAAGGCTAGGCCAGAATCGCGGCTCATGGCGTTTCGACTGCTGTATCTGGCCCTTGTCCGCGTATTCGGCTGGCTCGTACTGCTGGCTGGTCGCAGGAGCGCGCTTACGGCGGAGCTGGTGGTGTTGCGCCACGAGGTGGCGGTGCTGCGCCGTCAAGTCGGCACACCCCGGCCATCGTGGGAGGATCGAGCGATCCTGTCCGCGCTGACCCGCCTCCTGCCTCGCGACCTGCGGACGCATCGGATTGTCACACCGGCCACGCTGTTGGCCTGGCATCGCCGTCTCGTCGCGCGGAAGTGGACGTATCCGAACCGACCGGGTCGGCCGCCGGTCTCCGATGAGATCCGCGACCTGGTCATCCGCCTGGCCAAGGAGAACCCGCGATGGGGCCACCGGCGCGTCCAGGGTGAACTGGTCCGCCTTGGTCACCGCCTCGGCGCGGGCACGATCCGCCGAATCCTCGCCGCAGCAGGACTCGGCCCGGCACCACGGGCAGACAAGAGCTGGCGGGCGTTCCTGCGTAATCAGGCGCACGGCCTCCTCGCGGCCGACTTCTTCCACATCGACACCGTCTGCCTACGCAGACTCTATGTGTTGTTTGTCATGGAGGTGAGGACCCGCACCGTCCACGTCCTCGGTGTCACCGAGCACCCGACCCAGTCGTGGACCGCGCAGCAGGCCCGAAATCTGCTGATAGACCTTGGCGATCGTGCCGGAACGTTCCGGTTCCTGGTCCGTGATCGGGACACCAAGTACGGCCAGGCATTCGACGCCGTATTCGCCTCCGCGGGCGTGAACACGATCAAGATCCCTCCCCACACGCCGCGAGCCAACTGCTACGCCGAGAGATTCGTCCGCAGTGCGCGCGAGGAGTGCGCCGACCGGATGCTGATCTACAACCATCGCCACGCCAACACGGTCCTCGACCAATATGCCCGACACTTCAACGGGCATCGACCGCATCAAAGCCTCCAGCAGCAGCCGCCGAACCACGACCCAGCGACCGTCGTCCCACTCGATGCTCCGATCCGCCGCCGCAGAGTCCTCCAAGGCGTGATCAACGAGTACCACCGAGCGGCCTGATCCCCGTGTTACCGCAGCTCAACGCTGCGGCCCGAGATTTGGCACGGTACAAGCAGACGGAGATGCTGGCCCGTGCCCAGTACCACTCGCTCCAGCGACTTGCGACACTTCCCGACGACGTCGCGGTCTGGCCGACCCACGGCGCGGGATCGTTCTGCTCGGCGCCTCCCCGCGCTGAGCGGACGAGCACGATTGGCCGCGAGAAGGCGACCAACGCGCTGTTGCGCGCGACGGATGAGGACGCGTTCGTAGCCGAGCTTCTGGATTCGCTGGGCAGCTATCCGTCGTACTTCTTGCGTCTCGCAGAGATCAACCGCTACGGCCCAATACTCGATCGCGAGCCCGCCCTACGACCCCTCGACGCCGCCCACGTCTCGAGGCTCCTCGCCGCGGATGCCATCGCGATTGACGTCCGTCCGGTCCCCGAGTACGCCGCCGGCCACATCCCGGGGGCGCTCTCGATACCTTTCCGGCCGGCGTTCGCGTCCTGGCTGGGCTGGCTGGCCCCGCCCGATAGCCCGCTAATCATCGTCCACGGCACACACCAGCGGCCCGCCGAGATTGCCTGGCAGGCGGCCAAGATCGGCTACGACAATCTGGCCGGCGAGATCGATGGTGGGATGGCAGCCTGGGCCGCGAGCGGACACCCCATGATCCGCACGAAGCTGGACCGGCCCAACGAGATCGCCTCACGACGCGTCCTGGACGTGCGTCAAGACTCCGAGTTCGCCGCCGGTCATCTGCCGGGAGCGACCCATATCGAGCTCGGCGATCTGCCAGACCGGCCCGCGGAGCTGCCGGACGAGCCGACCGTGGTGGTTTGTGCGCACGGCGAGCGCGCGGCCGGCGGCGCCAGCCTGCTCGAACGAGCCGGTCACACCGACGTGACCGTGCTCGTCGGCGGGCCGGACGACTGGGCACGCGACACCGGCCGCAGCCTCGAGTCCGGCACATGACCGCCAAGACACGTCCTCCGGTTCTGGGAGTGCGGGCCAACCTCGCCCAGTTCAGCTTGCTGGTCGCGGTCAACGCGCTGGTCGGAGGCATGCTCGGCCAGGAGCGCACCGTGCTGCCGCTGCTGGCCGAGGACGAGTTCAGTCTGACCGGCTACACCTTCGTCCTCACCTACGTCCTCGCGTTCGGCGCGACCAAGGCGGCGACCAACTACTTCGCCGGCGCCTGGTCGGATCGGTTCGGCCGCAAGCCGGTGCTTCTCGCCGGATGGCTGATCGCGGTGCCGGTGCCGCTGATGCTGATCTGGGCCCCCAACTGGGGCTGGGTGATCGCCGCCAACGTGCTGCTCGGGATCAACCAGGGACTGACCTGGTCGACCACGGTGATCATGAAGATCGACCTCGCCGGCCCAGCTCGGCGCGGGCTGGCGATGGGACTCAACGAGGCGGCCGGCTACGGCGCGGTCGCGGCCACCGCCGCGGCCACCGGGTACCTGGCCGCCGAGTACGGGCTGCGGCCCGCGCCCTTCCTGCTCGGCCTGTCCTATGCGGTCGTGGGACTCGGCCTCTGCGGACTCGCCGTCCGCGAAACCCGCGACCATGCTCGCCTCGAAGCCACCCAGCACACGGCCCGCGCCGACGGCCGCCACGACCACCTCCACGCCGAACTGACCAACGGGGAGGTCTTCACCTACACCAGCGTTCGCGAGCCCGCGCTGTCCGCAGCCAGCCAAGCCGGGATGGTGAACAACCTCAACGACGGCCTCGCCTGGGGACTGTTCCCGATCCTGTTCGCCACCGCAGGACTATCAATAGACCGGATCGGGATCCTCGCCGCCGTCTACCCCGCGGTCTGGGGCGTCGGGCAGCTGGTCACCGGGCCGCTGTCAGACCGCCTCGGTCGCAAGCCCTTCATCACCATCGGCATGCTCGTTCAGGCCGTCGCGCTGGCCCTGGTCGCAGCCGTCGACACCTTCGCGCTCTGGACGGTCGCGGCCGTCCTGCTCGGCGCCGGCACCGCGATGGTGTACCCGACGCTGCTCGCCGCCATCGGCGACGTCGCCCATCCCACCTGGCGCGCCCGCGCGGTCGGTGTCTACCGCCTCTGGCGTGACGGCGGGTTCGCCGTCGGCGCCGTCCTGGCCGGGATCCTCGCCGACCTGTGGGGGCTACGCGCCGCCGTCGC
>NZ_DASYTH010000290.1:0-8298 GCF_036002505.1 Actinophytocola sp.
GCGAACGGCGGGATGCAGATCCTGGTGCCGGCGACCGATCCGTTCGGCCGGGTCTTCCTGGCGGTGGCCGGGCAGGTGCTGACCACGATGACGTTGGCGGCACCGCCGGACGACTCGGTGCCCCCGGACCTTCGGGCCGACCTGGAGACGTTCCGGGCGAACCTGCTGGCCACCATGGCCGAGACCGGCTACGACGTGTCGGAGAACGTCCTCGGAATCGGGACCGCCTACGCGATCCTGAAGTTCTGGGTGCGGCTGTACGGGCAGATCGCGCTCGAGGTGTTCGGCCGCTTCCCGTTCGCGGTGGCCAAGCCGGAGCCGTTGTTCGAGGCGTTGCTGACCGACCTGGTGCAGCAGGTCGGCCTCACCTGACCGATTTCGCGACCGCGAGCGCCTCGTCGAGGGTGAAGTCGCCCTCGAGGCGAAGGGTCACGTCGCCGGCGGTCCAGATCAGGGTCTTGGCGGACAGCCGGGCCGATTCGGTGTGGTACTTGCCCTCGCGGTCGACGTAGACCACCTCGTGCGGGCGGTCCACCCAGACCCCGAAGTCCTCGCCGACCTGCACCCACTGCACGCCGTCGCCGCCGGAGATCTTCTTGAACAGCGCCTGGTCGAGCCGGCCGTCGAACTCGTCGAGCCGGACGGTGCCGCCGCGGTAGATCAGCGACACGATCCGCGGCGGCGTCCCGTCGGCCAGCAGCACCTTCTCCGGTGTGCCGAGCGCCTCGGGCACCGACACGGGGAAGCGGGAAAGTCGTTGCGCCGTGGGCAGGTCCACGGTCCGCTCGCCGGGCAGGGTGACCGTGGTGGGCAGGGTGCTCGGCGGCGGCGCGGATTCCGAGCTGAACTCGATTCCGGCGAAACGCAGCAAATGCAACACTGCGGCCCGCACCGGCGGGGATACCGTGACCAGGACTCCGAGGGTGATCATTGCGGCGACCAGCACCGCCGCGACCCGGAGCAGGACCGACCCGCCGAACGGCGCCCGACCGCCGCGCGGCGGGCCGGTCAGCCGTGCCCGCACCGCGTGGGTCAGTTCCCCCGGTTCCGGCGGTGCGGGCACATCGAGGCGCGCGCCGAGATCCCGTAGCACGGCCTCGAGGAGAACGTCGGGCTCAGTCATGCGCCGCCTCCTCGCGAAGGCTCGCGGCGACCACCGGCCGCAGCCGGGCCAGCGCGCGGGACAGCCGGGACTTCACCGTGCCCTGCGGCCAGCCGAGCACCTGCGCGGTCTCGGCCTCGGACAGGTCCAGGAAGTACCGGCAGGTGACCACGAGCGAGTCCCGCTCCGGCAGCGCCCGGACCGCGTCCAGGAGCGCGGTCCGGGACGCCCCGGAGATGGCCAGCGATTCCGGGTCGCGGTGGTCCACCCGCTCGTCCAGCCCGGCGACCCGCAGCTCCAGCGCCGCCCGGCGGCGGGCCCCGCGGTGCAGGTTGCGCGCCTCGTTCGCCACTATCCGCAGCAGCCACGGGCGGAACGCCGCACCTGGCCGGAACCCCTTGAGCCCGCGGAACCCCTTCACGAACGCCTCCTGCACCACGTCCTCGGCGTTCGCGCCCGCGCCGAGCAGGTAGGCCGTCCGGTGCGCGACCGCGCTGTACCGGGCGACCAGGACCGCATAGGCGTCCAGGTCGCCGGCCCGTGCCCGGTTCACGGCATCCTGATCAGACGAGTCGTCCGTGTCTCGCTCCTCGCGCGAGGCGATGTCACCTTCTCCTACACCACCGCGCGCGAACGGGTTCCACTCATGTGCTCAGGCGAACAGGCCGCGGATGTCCTCAGCGTCCAGGCTGGAGCCGAAGGCGTTGCCCTCGTCCATGACGCTGGCGAACAACTCGGCCTTGCGTGCCTTGAGCGCCATCACCTTCTCCTCGATGGTGTCCTTGGCGATCAGGCGGTACACCATGACGTTGCGGGTCTGCCCGATGCGGTGCGTCCGGTCCACCGCCTGCGCCTCGGTGGCCGGGTTCCACCACGGGTCGAGCAGGAAGCAGTAGTCCGCCTCGGTCAGGTTCAGCCCGAACCCGCCGGCCTTGAGGCTGATCAGGAACACCGGATCGGAGCCGTCCTTGAACCGCCGCAGCAGCTCGGCCCGCTTCCGGGTCTGGCCGTCCAGGTAGCAGTAAGCCACGCCGGCGGTGTCCAGCCGCTCACGGACCTGGCCGAGGAATCCGGTGAACTGGCTGAAGACCAGGGCACGGTGCCCGCCGGCGATCACGTCGTGCAGCTGCTCGAGCAGCGCGTCGAGCTTGGCGCAGGGCAGCTCCCGGTGCTTGTCGTCGACCAGCCCGGCGTGCAGGCTCAGCTGGCGCAGCAGGGTCAGCGAACTCAGGATCGTGAACCGGTTCCGGTTCACGTCGTCGATCAGCCCGAGCACCTTCTGCCGCTCCCGCTGCAGGTAGGTCTGGTAGAGCTTGCGGTGCTTGGGATGCAGCTCCACCTCGAGCACCTGCTCCTGCTTCTCGGGCAGGTCGGCGGCCACCTGCTCCTTCGTGCGCCGCCGCATGAGCGGTTTGACCCGCCGGCGCAGCTGCGCGAGCAACTCGGTGTCGCCGCGTTTCTCGATCGGACGGGCGTAGTAGTCCTGGAACCTGGTCGGGCTGGGGAACAGCCCCGGCGCGGTGATCGACAGCAGCGACCACAGCTCCATCAGGTTGTTCTCCATCGGCGTGCCGGTGATCGCGAGCTTGACCGGCGCCGCGAGCTTGCGCGCACACTGATGGATCTTCGACTGGTGGTTCTTCGCGAACTGGGCCTCGTCCATGATCAGCCCCGACCAGCTGACGGCCGAGTAAGCGTCGAAGTCAAGCCGCAGCAACGTGTAAGACGTGACGACCACGTCGGCGTTTCCAACAACCTCGTCGATTTCCTGCCCGCGGCGCCGCATCGTGTCGGTGACCGCCACGACCTTCAGGTCCGGCGCGAAGCGGGCGGACTCGGCGACCCAGTTGGACACCACGCTGGTCGGCGCGACGACCAGGAACGGCGGCAGGCCGGGGTCGGCGTTCTTGGCATGGCTGATCAGGGCCAGCGACTGCAACGTTTTGCCGAGCCCCATGTCGTCGGCGAGGATGCCGCCGAGCTGGAACTCCCAGAGAAACGCCAGCCAGCGGAACCCGTCGAGCTGGTACGGCGGCAGCTCGGCGTCGAGCGTCTCCGGCGGTGGGTTCGCCTCGATCGAGTTGACCGAACGCAGGCCCTCGAGTTGCCGCTGCCATGCCTTCGCCTGGCGGCCGACCACACCCAGCTCGGCCAGCTCGTCCCACAGTCCGAACTGGAACCGGCTGATCTTGAGCGACCCCGGCGAGTCCTGCAGCGCCCGGGCCTCCTCGATCAGCCGCCGAAGCGCCTGCAACTCGGGCTTCTGCAAGGAGAAGTAGGCGCCGTCGGCGAGCAGCAGGTGCGACTGGTCCCGGCTCAGCGCCAGGAACACGTCCAGGAACGGAACCTCACGGTCTTCGACGCTGATCGAGACTCCGAGGTCGAACCAGTCGGTCTCACCCGCTATGTCCTCCGTGGACACGCTGATCCGCAGCGAGTCTCCGGCCTCGCGGTAGTTCGCCGGCTCCCCGCCGATCTCGACCTCGACCCCTGGCCGGTCCCGCAGCAGCGGCAGCATCTCGGTGGAGAACCGCATGGTGTCGATGCCGCCGAACCGGCTCGACCCGAACACGTCGGACGGGATGTCGAGTCCCGCCAGGATGGCCCGCTCGGCGTCCAGGTCCCGGTACCCCTGCCCGGGTTCCGGGTGCAGCGGAGCCGGCATTCGCGTGTCACCGACCTGGTATGCCCACTCCCAGCTCAGCTCCAGGTCGTGGCCGGTGCCGTAGTCCGCGTTGAGCACCAGGGTGGGCGCGGAGATCTCCGGCGGCTCGAAGGAGCCGTCCGAGGAGATCACCGGCGCCAGGTGCCGCAGCCGCGGGTAGAACTCCGCCCCGAACCGCGCCAGCTCGGCGGCCGGGACCGAAAGGCACCGGTTCTCCATCGCCAGCTGCTGCAGCTGCGCCGGCACCGGCCTTTCGAGTTTGGCCAGTTGCAGATGCCACTCGTCGGGGCCGGAGCCGTCCCGCAGCTCCGCGCGGTTGACGAAGACCACCCCGTGACCGTCGGCCCCGACGAACCGGAACGGCGCCGCGTCCAGGTCGGACCCGCCGAGCCGCAGCACCGGGCTGATCACCAGCAACCCGTCCGGCCCGCCACCCGTGACGTCCACGCACAGCTCCGCGGACGCGTGCCGCGGCACGTCGCCGAGCCGCTTGCGCGAGTGCACCACCCGCACACCGATCTCGTCGGCCTCGTCCAGCAGCGTCCACAGTTGCCGGCTCTCGAAGGCGGCCAGGTCGATCGTCTTCTCGTCGCGGTAGGAGTAACGGCCGGAATCGTCCTTGCCCGACTGGTAGACCGCGAACAACTCCCTGAGCAGCCGCACATGTGCGGCGACGAAGTCCTGGGTGTAATACGAATGGACCAGCCGAGCCCAGGGTGGACCGGCGCTGTACCAGCCGTTCCTGCCCGGCCGCACCATCCTGGCGAGCACGGTTGAACCATTCTGGC
Organism: Actinophytocola sp.; assembly: GCF_036002505.1. GTDB lineage: Bacteria > Actinomycetota > Actinomycetes > Mycobacteriales > Pseudonocardiaceae > DASYTH01. The sequence continues at coordinate 4,556 of NZ_DASYTH010000290.1, forward strand.
TCAGCTCGATGGCCAGCGGCGTCCCACCGGACCGGTCGGGGCCGCCGGTGGGCGCGGAATCCAGCAGCGACCGCAGCGACTGGTCCCAGGTCACCGGCCGGGGTTTCGGGCTCCGTGGCGCCGGCGCCGCACCACCGCCCGCCGCCGACAGAGCCAGCGCCACCACGTGCTTGCAGTTGAACCCGACCGGACAGGTGCACTGGCCCTGGTCGAACTCCAGCGGCGGCTCGTCGTCCGGGACGAAGTAGACGCTCGTCTCGTAGACGTCGGTGTCCCCGACAACCGTGCCGTGTAACGCGAAGTCCGCGGGGTCCCAGCGCATCCGGGTAACCGGGTGCTGCCGGGCGAGCCGGGCGCCCCGCTCGAAATAGTCGTCCCGGACAGCGTCTTCCAGGCTGTCGACGTCGATCAGGGCGGAGTGCAGCAGTTGCATGGGGCACAAGTTATCGAGGCGGTCTGACAAGATCAGGAGACGCGCCCGCCCTGGGGTGACTGTGACTGAAGTGGTTGGAGTGCGATGAAAGCGTCGTTCCTCACGCCGGGTGCGAGGAACGACGCTTTCATCGCACTCTCGTCCGAGCAGCCGCGAGCATCTCGCTAAGCCGGTACGCCAGTTGGGCGTTGTCAGTCGGTGTGAGCGTCGTCCAATCCTCCCCATCGGGCCCGCGCCGGACCGTGCTCGCGTAGCGCCCCTGGTCGGTGTCGAGCCACGCGAGGCCGGGCAACCGCCGCCAGCCCCGGTCGTCCCGCAGCATGATCCCGAGCTGCCCGACGCGGCGCAGCGGCCGCTCCATGACCGACGCGACCAGCTGCCGCTCGACACCGTGGTTCGTCGGCCCGCCCGCCGGGCGCAGTACACCCGACCTCGCGCCGCGTCCCAGCGCCGAGACGGGCAGGGTGACCGACCGACCCGGCCCCGGCCGGCTCACCGGCAGCAGGTCGACGACCGAGGAGATGACGGCCGTGTCCCGAATCCGGGTGAGCACGACGGACCGGTCCAGCTGCACCGCACGCACGGCGTGCCGCCCCCGGCCGGCCGCCACCGCCCGCACCATCCGGCCGTCAAGCTGGGCCACCAGATCGACGGTCACCTCGGGCCGGGCGAGCAACCGCAGCATCGGCCCCGCCGCGTCGCCGCGATCCCCCAGACCGTCGTGCACGCCGGCCCGGATCCGCGCCCGCTCCTCGAGCGTCCTCCCGTGCCCCGGTATTTCCAGCGGAAACGGGACGTCCCCGAGCCCCAGGTCCTCCCACAGCACGTCGAGCTCGGGCAGGGGCAGCTCCACTACTCCTCGTCCTCATCCACACCGAGCACCGCCGGCGCGGTCAGCTCGTCGCTGCCGAACAGCGACTCCGGGTCGTCCTCCACCAACCAGGCGGGCCGCTGATGCTCCGTGTCCTCGTCCCCCTTGCCGGTCCCGGCCCCCAGCGGCACCCCGCCCAGCCCGGCGCCGCCACCCCGAGCCCCGGCCACACCGCGCCCGGCAGCCGCCTCCGCGGCGGTCACCCCGCCGGCCCCGAACCGCGCACCGCCGCCGAGCCCACGTCCGGCGCCGCGCCCGGGTTCCTCCGGTCCACCCGGGAACGGCCCGGCGCCCCTACCCCTGGCCGCGCCGCCGGCCTCCCCGCCACCGCCAGGAGCGCCGCGCCCTGGACCACCACCGGGCACGAATCCACCGCCCGGCCCGAACCCCGGACCACCCGGCGTTCCACCCGGAAGTCCCGGACCCGACCCGGTCTCACCGACCGGCCCCGGCACCACGGGAACAGGAGTGTGCGACCCCGGAACCGTGACGCCCGGCCCCGGCTGACCCGGCCCGCCCTGCGCCGGACCGGAAGGACCGGACTGTCCCGGCGTTCCTCCCGTCGGCCCGGGACCATCGCCGGGCCGCGGCCCGCTCGGCCCGGTCCCCGGGAAGACCGGTCCACCACCCGGCCGTGGCCCACCGGGCTCCGGCGGCGGCACCACCGGCGGCCGCCCGCCGCCGTCGTCGTTCAACGCGGGCGGCGTGGTGAACGCGGGAATGACGCCCGCCCCCTGCCGCAGGTGCCCGTCCCGTGCCGCGACCGTCACCAGCGCCTCGCTGTACGCCGCGTCCGACTTCTGCTTCTGCGCGTACAACCGCTGCGGCAGCGCCAGGATCCCCGACAACCCGGCCTTCCCCGCGTCCTCGAAGATCTGCACCGGGTCGTACGGCACCGGCTCCGGCATCCGCGCCTTCGCCTCACCCACCGCCGCGCTCTGCTGCCGCACGGCCGAGCTCGCGGCCGAGAAACCCTCCCCGGCGTCCTGGCTCCACTGGGCCACCTGCTCGAGCCGGTACCGCATCGCGTCCGCCGCCAGCCCGGTCCACCCCGCCTCCGACCCGGCCACCGCCTGCTGCAACCGGACTCCGGCCTCCGACAGACCGGCCCCCATCGACCCCCACTGATCCGCGACGTCCTCGGACACGGCCGGCTCCGCCGCATCCGTCCACGCCTTCAGCTCCTCGTGCGACATCCCCCGAAGATGCCGGTCCGGCCGAGGGACCCCAATTCCCTGTTGATCAGAATTGCCGTCCGGCATGGCCACCCCTCGGTAGTCGACTCCCTACGCAGGGAACTCTAGTTGTCGGATCCGCGTCCGAAGTGTCGTTCGGCGAAGTCACCCGCACGGGCTATCCGTGCGAGCGTTGCAATGATTAGAGTCACTGTGGGAGCGCGCTCGGTAATTGCGCAGAGGGGTGGGGCGTCAATGACATCTTTTTCCGTGCAGCCGGCCGCCGTGCGGCAGCTCGCTCAACTGGTGGGCCGGGCCCGCGACGACATCGCGGCTACCCAACAGCATCTGGCGAAGATGCAGAACTTCCAGGGGGGCGAAGGAGTCATCGGCCGGCTCACCGGTGGGCACCGGGACGCCTACCAAGCACTGAACGATTGGCTCGGCAAAATGGCCAATTCCACGCTAACCTCCACGGCGCAATCGATCAACGACGCGGCGATCTATTACGAGCGTACCGACCAGGCGTCCGCCGAGAAACTGGACGGCACCTACCCGGCGGCAGACGCGGCCGGGCAGCGGAAACAGACCGGCTACATCAGCGCGGATGGCACGCCGGCGGAGTTCCGAGACGTCGACGTGCCCCGGGGCCGGCTGAACGACCCCAAGGACTACCGCGATGAGATGCGAGGCAACTACAACTGGTGGGACCTTGCCAGCCCGACGGCTTCGTTGGGCGCGGCGCTCGAGGCCGTCAGCCATGTGGCGCACTGGTTGGGGCTTCTCGAACGTCCGATAAACCCGCGGGAAGAGATCGTCAAGCCCTGGGTCGGTGACTGGGCGGGCGCGGGCCTCGGCGGACGTGCTGAACGACGTCGGTTGGGCGGTCAACGACGTCGGCATCAACATTCAGTGGGCCTCGCAGGGAACCCAGGTGGTGTGGCAGGGCAACGCCGGTGACGGTGCCGCCGTCCATCTGATGAAGCTGGTCCCGCCACTGGAAGAGGCGCACACCCGGATCGACAAGCTGGCCGGGCAGTACCGGGTGGCCTCCGAGGAGATGGTCAGGCTGCGCGACGCCGTGGTCGGGGATTCCGCCGCCGAGGCGGCGGCGGCGGCGGCCGTAGCGGGCGGCTCGGCATCCACCGGAATCGGGGTGCCGATCGGGATTCTCGCCGGGGCGTTCACCAGCTACAAGATTTTTCGAGTGGCCGAGGGGATCAGGGAGATCCTCAAACTGATCGGCGACATCGACGACGTCATC
>NZ_DASYTH010000291.1:0-3676 GCF_036002505.1 Actinophytocola sp.
GGCGCCGAACCCGGAGGTCTCCAGCAACAGCGACGCGGCGATCGCGGTCACCGTCGACAGCCGCGGCACGCCCGCCAGCGGGAACCCGATCAGGAACACGGGGGTGAGCAGCGCCGCGCTGCTGATGCCGCTGAACATCGCCACCGACGCGATGATCACGCACACCGGCAGCGTGAACCAGTACACCGTCCGATCCACGGCTACGCCTGCTCCCCGCGTCGGGCCGGTGCCGGTCGTTTGATCTCGACCAGTTCGGGGTGGCTGCGGGCCAGGGTGCACAGTGCCCGCCACAGTCGCAGCGCCTGCACCCCGGCCGGGGCGGTTGCGAGCTTGACGAACACCACCGACCGCGGGTCGAAGACCAGGGTGGGCGTGCCGAACACGCCGTAGCGGGCCGCGGCCTCGTGGTGTTCGTCGGCTGCAGCCTGTAGCCACCGGGCACGGTCGCGGTCGAACGCGGCGGTATCGACACCGGCGGCCTCGGCCAGGGCGGCCAGGTCGTCGGGGTCCAGCCGTCGGCGGTCGCGGTGCAGGGCGTCGAAGACCGCGTCGTGGAACCCGTCGGCGCCGGCGGCCCGGGCGGCGTGGGCCAACGCGAGGGCGAGCACCGACACGCTGGCGGTGCGCGGGTCGGCGAACACCGACGCGGTGTCGGGGTCCCGGTTGGCCTGCTTGAGGCTGAAGGTCCGCCAGGACACGGCGAGGTCGCCGCCGGCCGCCGCCACGCCGCGCAGCCACCGCCGGGCACGGTAGGAGTACGGGCAGGTGTAGTCGATGTAGCAGATCACCGGCATGGTGTGCGCTCCACCAGGTCGGCGGCCTTGCGGGCGGCGATCAGGACGGGATCCCACACCGGAGAGAACGGCGGCGCGTACGCCAGGTCCAGCCCGGTCATCTCCTCGACCGTCATGCCGTTCCACAGCGCGATGGCCAGCCCGTCGATGCGTTTGGCCGCGCCCTCCTCGCCGACGATCTGCGCGCCGAGGAGCCGCCCGGACCGCCGCTCCGCGACGATCTTGGTTTTGATCGGGGCGGCGCCCGGGTAGTAGCCGGCGCGGGTGGTCGAGGCGACCACCACGGCGAGCGGGTCGAACCCGGCCCGGACCGCCTGCGCCTCCGTAAGGCCGGTGCGGGCCACCTCCACCCCGCAGATCTTCGAGACCGCGGTGCCGACCACGCCCGGGAACGTGGCGTACCCGCCGCCGAGGTTGATGCCAGCCACCCGGCCCTGCTTGTTGGCGTGCGTGCCCAGCGCGATGGCCACCGGCGCGCCGGAGACCAGATGCCGTGTTTGCACGCAGTCACCCGCGGCCCATACCCCGGCCGCCTCGGTGCGCATCCGCCGGTCGGTGATGATCCCGCCGGTGGCTCCGACCGCGAGCCCGGCTGACCGGGCGAGCGCCGTGTTCGGCCGTACCCCCAGGCCGAGGATGACCAGCTCGGCGGGCAGGACCCGGTTCGCGGTGGTCACCGCCCGGACCCGGCCGGCGGCGGTGTCGAACCCGGTGACCCGCTCGCCCAGGTGCAGGGTGACGCCGACCTTGCGTAGCGCGTCGGCGACGAGTGCCCCCATGTCCTCGTCCAGGGTTGTCATCGGCTGCGGTGCGGCGTCCACCAGCGCGACCTGCAGTCCGCGCATGACCAGCGCCTCGGCCATCTCCAGCCCGATGTAGCCGCCGCCGACCACCACCGCCCGCCGGGGCCGCTGGCCGTCGAGGACCCGGCGGATCGCCAACCCGTCGTCGAGGACCTGCACCCCATGGATACCCGCCGCGTCCGCGCCCGGCAGGCTCGGGCGGGCCGGCACCGCGCCGGTGGCCACCATCAACTGGTCGAAGCCCTCCCACCGCTGCCCGCCACCATCGAGGTCACGCACCCGCACCGCGCGGCGGCCCAGGTCGATCCCGGTCACCTCGTGGCGCAGATACACCTCGATGTCGAACGCCGACCGGAACGTGTCCGGGTCCCGGGCAATCAGCCGCCCCGGGTCGGCCACCACACCCCCGACCAGGTACGGGATCCCGCACGCCGAGTACGAGGTGAAGTTGCCCCGCTCAAACACCACGATCTCCAACCCGCCGCCGTCACGCCGCCGCCGCGCCTGCGACGCCGCGCTCATCCCGGCCGCGTCACCGCCGACCACCACCAGCCGCTCCCGCGACCCCACACCCATCACCACCCCAACCAGGTGCGCACCCACCCACCTACCGAACGGGCCGCCCCCGCGCCTGGGTCGCCGACGGCGACGAAGGGGCACCGTCTCGCCGCCGCCGGCGACCGACCGCACGAATGCACCGTCCAGGCACCCTCAGCGGCGGTCGGTGACAGTCTTCATAGCCGCCGGTCGCGCGTACCGTGTGCGCGCTCACAAACGCGCCGGGCAGACCCGGCAATCCTCGACAGGAGACGACACCGACGAATCGGAGGAGGCTGACGATGCCCCGCGTCCCGGTACACGATCTGGATAGCGCACCCAAGGCCAGCCGCGATCTGCTCGCGGCGCTGCGGGAACGCTACGGCAAGGTCCTCAACATCTACGGCGAGATGGCCCACGCCCCGGTGGTCCTGGCCGCCTACGCCGGTATCCAGGCCGCGATCGCCGAGCACGGCAGCTTCGACCCCCGTACCCGGGAGGCGATCGCCCTGGCCGTCGCCCACGCCGACGACTGCGGCTACTGCCAGGCCGCGCACACCGCCGGCGGGCAGCGGGCCGGGCTGAGCCTCGAGGAGACCCTCGCCGCCCGGTTCGGCCAGCCGATCGACCCGAAACTCGACGCGCTGCTGGCCGTCGCCCGCCAGGCGGTGACCCGCGTCGGTGAGGTCGACGAGGCGACCTGGCAGCACGCCATCGACGCCGGCTGGAGCGTCGAAGAGCTGGCCGAACTGTTCGCGTACCTGATCGCCAACATGTTCACCAACTACTTCAACCACTACGTCGGCACCGAGCTGGACTTCCCACCCGCGCCGGACCCGGCCTGAGCACCGCGGTCGACGGTTACGGTGCAGTGATGGCAAGCAGGCCGATCGCGGACTACGCACTGCTGTCCGACCGGCACTCGGCGGCGCTGGTCTCCCGGGACGGGTCGGTGGACTGGCTGTGCTTTCCGCGGTTTGACAGCCCGTCGCTGTTCGCCGCGTTGCTCGACCCCGACGCCGGCGCGGACGCCGGCCGGTGGTCGATCCACCCGACCGGCCCGCACACCGCCACCCGCGGCTACCTCGCCGACACCCTGGTGCTGCAGACCCGCTTCCAGACCGCCGCCGGCGCGGTGACGGTCACCGACGCCCTCGCCACCGGCGGCAACGCCGATCCGCACGCGCTGGGCGCCGCCGCGCCGCACCTGCTGATCCGCTCGATGACCTGCACCGACGGGGCGGTCGAGGTGGCCGTGGAGTTTCGGCCCCGCCCGGAGTACGGACTGGTCACCCCGCTGCTGGCCAGCTGCGACGGCGGCGTGGCCGGCCACGGCGGCCCGTCCACGTCAAGGCTGTCCAGCCCGGTCGAGCTGACCATCGAGGCCGGTACCGCCACCGGCACCCTCGCTTTGCGGGCCGGGCAGACCATCCGGTTCGCGCTGCACTGGGCGCCGCTGCCCGGCCCACCACCCCGGGCGTTCAGCCAGGCCGAGATCGCCGCTGCGCTGGACGCCACGGCCGCGGCGTGGCGGTCCTGGTC